>JASSUF010000225.1:0-1620 GCA_031963365.1 Mycoavidus cysteinexigens | reverse complement strand
GGTGGATATAAATTCCTGCCACTGTGGGAATTGCTTGCGCACAGCCGCACGAAACGTGTCCGTCGAAAACGCTGAAGTTTGCTTCCAGGCTGGATGCGCCGGCTCCACCTCAGGCATATCCGGGCGTATAGACCGCGATCTAAGTCGACTTCCCGCATCCTCTCCTCCAGGCCATCCTCCTCCAGAGCCGCCTGGGCGCAATCCAAGGCCATACTCATCTTCTGCATCGTCTTGGGCTTCTTCTTGGGAGACTTCTGCTGGTGAGTTGCTTTTAGTTTTATTTTGAGCTGCTTGCATACCGGCACGACCAGACATACGTTTCTCCAACTGTTTTAAAACAATTCTCCAATCCTCTGCACGCTTCTCATTATTCCGCTTACACTCACAATGTAGGTTTTTCTCGGAAATGCTCTGTGGCCAAACGATTACGTCCATTTGCCCAACTTGCTCCTACATATTCCTCATCGCGTTTAAGGAGTTTCAATGCCTCTCGGTACTGAGGAACGGATTCAATAGAATAGGGTGGGGCATCAGGAGAAAAATGAATGACCCCAGGCAAGGGGCCCATATTCACGCCTCCCGCATATTTCGTATTATTGCGTTCAGTCCACTCATCATGAGCGCCATGTTGTATAGGTGAATACGGCAAAACACCATATTCTTTTTCTTTCATCTCTGTATTCGTTTCTAGTAAGTGAGGGCCATGCAAGCCTGTCTCCATTAACTGAGCATTGAATAGCGGCACGAACTGCTCTGCAGGTATTTTTATGGCAGGCCCGTCTGCCTGCCTTGCATATACACCGTGGATATCAATATCGCCGTACACGAAATTGCCGGCTTGATCCCGTAGCCCTAGGTAATCATCCCCCACTGGCCGAAGATGAAAACCTTCTGTTGCCAATACCTGCATAGACAGGGGAGCATGATGGGGATCCGGATTATGGACGGTTGCTAAATCGCTCCTGCCCTTTTTTTCCTCACACGCTTTATATAAAACCAACCCAGGCAAATACGCATCTTTACTGGTCTTTTGGTATATCCCAGCCGGTTTTGGCCGTAACCCTGGGCGCCCTACATTCATGGTCCGCGTGACGGTACCCGTGCGCACAAAAATATCGAGTTGCTTTTCCTTTGCTAGATTTTCAAATGCCTCTGCTTCAGCGCCACGCAGGCCTAAGCGTCCAAAATCCTGTGATGTCCGCAGTGGCTTTGGCGATGGGTAAGGTTGGGGTACGTCGAAAGAATCCGCACGCTTGGATCCAGACAACTTTGAAAGTAGTCTTCCCCACCCTTCCCCCATGGATTGAGTGGTTTTATTAGATTCTTTTTCATCTGGTATGGGATGGTGGTCCTTTTTGCTACCAGCTTTACTACTCTGATTCAATTTTGTGGGGGTAGAGAGTGCGCGTCGCATCATTTCTCCAGTCAAAGTCAGTTTTTGAAAAAATAGATGATACGTTAAGCACATATTATGGCCACCACACCCATCAAAAGTTAGAGGAATAACCTTAGCAGGGAAGATTGGAGTGGCCTATTTGTACTGTTCAATCGTAAGCGATCTATTAAACTTGCAATTACCCACAATTATGAGCGAGTTCAAACCCTAACTGGATGTCAATA
>JASSUF010000224.1:0-1697 GCA_031963365.1 Mycoavidus cysteinexigens | reverse complement strand
GAGGGTGTCG
The DNA here is from genome assembly GCA_031963365.1 of Mycoavidus cysteinexigens. Taxonomy (GTDB): domain Bacteria; phylum Pseudomonadota; class Gammaproteobacteria; order Burkholderiales; family Burkholderiaceae; genus JASSUD01. Next base: position 1,687 of record JASSUF010000224.1, on the reverse strand, counting down.
CAAAAGCCAACTGAGCCAATCATTTATTGAGTAGTGCGGCATAGAATTGCAGCGGGATATGGTGACCTTAATAGTAAATTAGTGTGGGAGTATAGGCGGCGTATAAAGCGATAAATCATTGCAAATAAGAGTCTAACCCTCAACAAGGCTACCGCCCTGGATAGGTTGTACGCGAGGATATGCAATGCAAATTCGCGTCTAACTGCTTGTAAGCCTCGTCGGCGAAAGCGATTCAGACCTTGCCTACGCAAGGCACTAAACACCGGCTCGACCATGGCCTGACGCTGCTTAAAGATGCGGCGCGCTTGCGGATGCTGCATCACCCATCTGAGTGCCTCCCGTGCGTCATCTTGCGGGTAACGTTTAATGCGCCGCCCCTGTGCCGATTTCGTACAACGTGCACGTAAACTGCAGCCTTCACAGGTGGTGGCTGCATAGACCCGGTACTCCCGACTAAGCGCTGTCTGTCGAGAGCGTGCTATCACATGCAAACTTCGACCTGCCAGGCAACGATAGGTATCCTGGAAAGGATCATAGTGAAATTGGCTTTTATGGAATAGCCGCTCCTCCTGAATTTCCTCAGGCCATTTCCCTGACGGACACAACAAGCTGATTTCTCGATCTAAAGTACATTCGATGACACCGTCATCGAAATATCCCGCATCTAGCAGCAGTTCTGCTGCATGCTGTCCCATTATGCGTTTACTTTGTTCAAGCATTGGAGCGATGACTTTGGTTTCACTGGATGCATCCAGCGCATGTGCGAGCACAATACGATCTTCATTAGCCAGCACCGACGGCTTATAGGAAGCCGCAACGCCGCGACCTCTTTTTAAGAGCTGTACCACTGCTTCAGGCTCTTGTGCACTGATGCACAAGGAGTCCACTTTTTTACCCTTGCTTTTGCGGGCCGCCAGACGTTCATCAAACCGCGTCTGGCATTGCTTGGCTTGTTCTAACTTTTTTTCTGCAACTTCATCATTGGGTGCTTTCTCAAGTGCCTGGCTGGCCTTGATCACGCGTTCACGTACGGCTTCTTCTTTTAATAGTTTGTAGTGTGAACACGCCGCTTCAATGACCGTGCCATCACCAGCTAACCGCTTTCCATTTGAGTGACTCATTTTCAAGATGGATCCGGTCAACGATTCAAAGAAGCCCTCCGTGAGCGAGGCCTCATGCATTACTATAAAACGTCCAATATTGGCGTGGTCAGGCGTAATTCCGCCTGACACCCACATACAGCCTAAATCCAGTCGGGCCAACTGCTCTAGCTCTCGCAATGAATGCACCCCACGCATCACCCCGTACAGGATCAAACCCATCATCTGAGGTGGGCAATATGGGGCTCTACCCGTCACTGCATATCGCTGCTCAAACACACCCCAATCTTGCGCATCGAGTAATTGCGATACGATAAACGGTGCCTGTTGATTAGCTTGTTTTAAATAGGCCGATAGTCTGGTGGTTCCTATAAAGATCTCATGCGGATCACGCACAATGAAACGACGACCCATGCTCTGTGAAGTTTCCCGCTTCCCTCCGCTGCACTCAACGGGCATCCCGTCAAATAGATCAAACTGGTTTTTATCAGTTCGACAAATCTTGCTGGCCGTGCTCATCGTTGCATTATCTCCTTAAGGTTTCCCTACAGATTCTATCTGTCAAAGAGCTTTCGCGACACCCTCCA
>JASSUF010000223.1:0-1715 GCA_031963365.1 Mycoavidus cysteinexigens | reverse complement strand
TTGGCTGCGCGTGCTCCTAGTAGTGCAGGCCGCGCAGTTTGAAGATAGCGTAGTAGCCATTCGCGCGCTTCTTCGCCAAATGGCACAATACGCTCTTTTGATCCTTTTCCTATTACGCGCACTACTCCTTCGTTTAAGCCAATGTCTACGGTTTTTAGGGTGGTGAGTTCCGATACTCTTAGGCCGCTGGCGTACATGAGTTCGAGCATGGTTTTGTCTCTGACTCCTAATGCGGTGTCTACATCAGGTGCTCTGAGCAATGCTTCTACTTGTTCTTCCGATAGGGTGCCGGGAAAACGAGGGGGTTGTTTGGCGGCTTCTATATGGAGGGTGGGATCGGCATGGATGTGGTTTTCGCGTAGGCTCCAGGCGAAGAATTTTCTAAATACGGATAAACGGCGGTTGGCTGAGCTTGCTTTGCTCTGCGCGCGGTCTATGTTGTATTGGCGTAGTTGTGCTTCGGTTGCGGTTTCTAGATCGGTGTTATGTGCTTGGTTTGCTAGCCATTGTGCGAAGAGGGATAAGTCGAGTCGGTAGGCTTGTAGGGTATTGAGAGAGGCATTTTGTTCTAGCCATAGCGCATCGCAAAAGGCATCGATGGCAGCTGCGCTTTTTATAGGCAGCGCGGGTTTGGATAGGTTTGGTGGCCTGCCCATTTTAGGGTTGGGTGGTGTTGGATGAGGGGCTTTTTTTACGGCCATAAGATTAGAGGTAGTGGACCCGTTATTATCGTTCAAAATGTGATTAAAGTTATTGTTTCCTTTTTATTTCTATCTTACTTGTTTTTATATGAACGCTAAAAAACGTCGGCTTTTCTTTGAAATTTTGCAGCGTTTGGATCCTGCTCCTAAAACTGAGCTTATTTATAACAGTACCTTTGAGTTATTGATAGCTGTTGTGCTCTCTGCTCAGGCTACAGATAAATCGGTGAATCTTGCCACGCGCAAGCTTTTTGCACGGGCAAATACGCCGCAGGCATTTCTTGACCTTGGAGAGGAAGGGGTTTCTGAAGGTATTAAAACGATTGGTTTGTATCGCAATAAAACTAAGTTTGTGTTGGGTTTGTGTCAGCAGTTGTTAGAGCGCCATGGGGGAGAGGTTCCTAGCGATCGCGCGGCGTTGGAGGCTTTGCCTGGTGTGGGGCGTAAGACGGCTAATGTGGTGCTCAATACTGCGTTTGGTCAGCCTACTATTGCTGTGGATACGCATATTTTTCGGGTGTCTAATCGAACAGGTTTGGCACCGGGGAAAAATGTGGTGGAGGTAGAGCGGGCGCTGGAAAAAAATATTCCCGCAGAGTTTTTGCAAGATGCCCACCATTGGTTGGTATTACATGGGCGTTATATTTGCCAGGCACGTACGCCAAAGTGTTGGGAGTGCCCCGTGGAGCCGTTGTGTGAATATAAGCAAAAGGTACGCACTCCTACGGGTAAAAGTGCGTCGCAGAAGGCAATAAAGTTAAATCTTGCTGCATGGAGTGGGTAGGTTGGTGGTGAGGCACGAACCCCAACATGCAGGCCATGGCCTTCTTTACCACCTGCTTAATAATTACCAATAAGCAAAGATTAAAAATCGGTGGTTTGCATAGCGACCGCTTGCCTTTTCGAAACCTGCAGACATGCCAAAAGCGCAAAAGCGATGATTAAAAGTCAAGTGGTGCGCATGTTGGGGTTCGTGCCCATAAGCGCTAACCTAAAATACAAAGCTACGGTCAC
>JASSUF010000233.1:0-1747 GCA_031963365.1 Mycoavidus cysteinexigens | reverse complement strand
CCGCCATCTCACAACCTAGCTTCAGCGTCTAGATGGGGGCGCCGTACGCTTACTGTGTTTAAGCATATTCGAGAACTAAGCCGCAAATGTGAATGGAGTTCCCGTAACCCTGGCGTGGCAAAAGTCGTAGAAGAAAATAAGGATGGGAAAATAATAGGATCAACAAAAATTTTAAGCCGCAGCATTGGTTATGATTCCAAGCATATAACTCTACCGGAGGATATAGATGAGGCACGCACTACAAGAGGAATGGTCCCAAAGCGCTCGCATACTGAAGCTGCTCTGACTGCCGCACTCATAGTAGGCAAATTTAAAATAGGCGACGAAATAATCGACATTTCAGGGCAAAAGCTGGCTTATACCGCCTCAGCTAACAAACCTTGCCACGAGGCTCATCATGAAAATTGCCAACCTATAGCAGAAAAGCCTATTGCCCCCTTGGCTTATTTTACTGATTACAATGACCACGACAATGCAAATGAAACTGTTAGATTACGCAGAGAGCACGATGCGCGTATAGAGGAAGATAAAGATAAATTGACTGGCCCAAAGTATGAGAGTGATCCCGAAAGTGACAGTGATGTTGACATCAGCAAAAAACGGGTTATCGTCATCGATAGCCATAGCTTGGCAGGTCGAGATTTTAATGCGGACAAGGAAACTCCAATTCGTGCTATAGATCTTCGAAATTTCACGCCTAATTTCGATTCTGCACTCCCTACTAAAGAGGAATTGAGAAATGCAACAAACAATTAGACATCTCACTATTTAAAGTGGGTGGCATTCCTCATACTATGACTATATACATGTTGAATTAAATATAAGATGTAAGGATGGCATGGAGGAGATTGGAATTGGAAATATTCCAATCTCCCAACAGCTTATAGCCGATCTAAAGAGGCTCTCCCATAGAACTGCATACTGCTACTCCCTCTGCTTCAATAACTTTTCATTCGCCAGGCTTAAGCCATTTGCTTCCTGAATTTGTATATCTCTCACATTGAGTTGTCCATGCGATGATATATATTCCAGTTCTGCTATATACCCTTCTGCCTCTTTTTTGACCTTCCATTGGCGCAATAAACGATCTTCGCCGCATGTCAACAAATAAGAGCTTTCAGGCGTTTTTTTCCAGGCTATGCTGCCGTCACGCATTCCTTGAATTACTTTTATACACTTTCCAGAAGCAAGCTCCCACACATGGATGGTATGGTCATAGCTGCCTGTAGCAAGGAGCGCTTCGCATGGCGAATACGCCACACTTGAAATTGTGTCTGTATGTCCGCGTAAGATATGTACCATCTCCCCACTGTATACATCCCACAAACAAACTGTCTTATCAGAACTGCCTGAAGCGAGCTGCGTGCCACTTGGTGAATAGGCCACTCTCGAAACAGCGCCAGTCTGCCCTTCTAAGATATGTATAGTCGCGCCATTTTGTACATCCCACAAACGAATTGTATGGTCAGCGCTGCCCGAGGCGATGTGTAACCCATCTGGTGAATATACTATCCTACCAACGCCCCCAGTATGCCCTTTCAAGATACGTATAGTTGCACCGCTTTGTCTGTCCCACAGACGGATAGTATGGTCAATACTGCTCGAAGCAATCTGCAACCCATTCGGGGAATACGTCACGTGTATAACATCGTCTGTATGCCCTTCTAAAATGGACACGGTCATACCACTTTGCGGTAAGCGTACGGCGCCCCCATCTAGACGCTGAAGCTAGGTTGTGAGATGGCGG
>JASSUF010000232.1:0-1764 GCA_031963365.1 Mycoavidus cysteinexigens | reverse complement strand
TGTAAGAGCAAAGTTGTAGTGTCGTATCTGAGCAAAGTTGAGATGTCGCATGGCATGCTCGCGTTCCTTGATATAGGAGCGCGATATGGCCGCACCAGGTACGATTACCATGAAGATGCAAGAAGTAGATCGACTTAAAGTGATTCAGGCTGTGGTAGATGGTTTTTTGATGCCGTGGAAAGCAGCCGAACGGCTAGAATTGAGTCGTCGGCAGATAGAACGTATGGTGGTGCGGTATCGCACTGAAGGTGCGGCAGGATTGATTTCCAAGCGGAATGGACGGCCGAGTAACAACCAGTTACCAGAAGGCGTGATGCACCACGCGCTGGGTTTGATACGAGAGCGCTACGCGGATTTCGGGCCGACGCTGGCCTGTGAGAAGCTTCAAGAATGCCATGGTGTGATGGTCTCCAAGGAAACCATCCGGCGCTTGATGATAACCGCTGGTTTATGGGTGCCGCGCAGACAGAGGCCGCCCAAAGTCTATCAGCCGCGTGCGCGGCGGGCGTGCCTGGGCGAGCTTATTCAAATTGATGGTAGTGATCACTATTGGTTTGAGGATCGAGGTCCTAGCTGCACACTGCTGGTATATATCGACGATGCTACTAGCCGCATCATGCACCTGCATTTCACCGCTACAGAATCCACCTTTAGCTATTTTGAAGCAACGCGCACCTATCTTGAGCAATATGGGAAGCCTGTTGCGTTCTACAGCGACAAGGCTACAGTTTTTCGTAATGCAAACTACGCGACGACCGGCGGCAAAGGAGTTACGCACTTTGGTCGCGCAATGTACGAGCTGAATATCGAAGGCATTTGCGCAAACTCTAGCCAAGCCAAGGGGCGGGTTGAGCGTGCTAATCTCACGTTGCAAGACCGCCTGGTAAAAGAACTTCGACTACGTGGCATCCACACCAAAGAAGCCGCGAATGCTTTTGCACCGCACTTTATTGCCGATTTCAATGCCCGTTTCGCAAAGCCGCCTAAAAGTAGTTTCAATGCCCATCGACCATTGCGCGAAGATGAGAATCTCGACACCATTTTGACATGGCGTCAGCCTCGCCGCGTAACGCGCTCGCTCACCATTCAATATGATCGAGTGATCTATCTGCTAGATGATACAGATGCAAACCGCAAACTGATTAACCAGTACATCGAAGTCTACGAATATCCTGACGGCCGTGTTGAGTTGCGTGCTAATGGCTCGTCCCTTCCCTATCGACTCTACGACAGACTATCTGAGATCAATCAAGGGGCGGTGGTTGACCATAAACGGTTGAGCCATGTTTTGCAGGTAGCGCAATGCATGCAGGCCCAACGTGATAACAGACCTGTATCGGGTTCTCCGTCAAGATCTAACCAAGGCGCAGCACCGAATCAGAAAAAGCGTAAAGCAGGGACCAAGAAACAACGTGAATTCACAGCCGATGATTTGAACGCAGCCATTATGCATGAAGCCACTCATCGCAGTAGAGAATCCCATCATGCGCAATTTGGGGTGTCGTAAGGATGTTCAATAATTACGCTGCATCTAAGTTTGCTTTCATCTTTATTTGCCGTTGCCTTCTCATTTCTAAAATCGCTAGGTATTCTTCTTCACTTTCTATCTCTACCATTAAAGGGGCAGTTGTTTTTCCTTTGGATGAGGAAGAAGAATCAGATAAAAATTTGCTTTCCTGAGAGAAAGTAGGAGTGACTGGCCCGTTATCGTCTGTGTTTGGCGTACTGCTTCTAGAAGAACTAGCGCTTAAGCTTTCTTCCGAG
>JASSUF010000222.1:0-1765 GCA_031963365.1 Mycoavidus cysteinexigens | reverse complement strand
GGGTTCGTGCCTCACCACCAACCTACCTACTCGGTTTCGAAGGAAGTCTAGTGTGAAAATATCAAGCATGTACCAGAGACTGAAAATGCAAAAAGTAATCTGGATAGGTTTTATTTACGCAGCTTGGATCACAAATGGTTATGGGCACGCCTGCCAAACTCACCAATGAAAAACACATCGCCATCCGATGATCATCATAGGTATGGATAGCAACATTGGGTATAAGCACAATAGGTGGCGTGATACGTAGAAAATCAGGGCCACTTTCTGTAGTAGCGCCCAATTTTTGTAATTCAGTAGCCATCGCTGCAATACGGTCCGTCTCTTTGACTCGCCAGCTAGCTATGCCGCGCAACGTAGTAGTGCCACGCGCAAAGAGTGCTAGAACCGCGAGGGTCATTGCCGCATCAGGAATAGCTTCGCAATCCACATCTAAACATTCAAATCGTGCCAATGGAAAAGCGGCAGAGCTCGCAGAAATACTGTCTAATGCAGAAGGCATAGGGCCGCTGGCTTCGATCCAAGTTGGCCCAATAGCTATCGTAGCGCCCATTTTTGAGAGCATATCTGCGAATTTCACATCACCTTGAATGCTATTAGCTCCAACGCCTTCGACCCGAACAGGCCCTCCTCCCAAAGCACCTGCCGCGAGAAAATACGAGGCAGAAGAAGCATCACCTTCAATACTTACATAACCTGGCGAGTCATAACCTACGCAAGTAGGTACGATAAAACGGGGCGCCGCATCCTGTTCAAAACCATGCTCTACTTTGACGCCAAATTGCTCCATCAATTTTAACGTCATGGCGATATACGGTTGGGAAATCAACTTGCCTTGCACATCAATGCAGGTTGTTCTACTGGTTTTTGCTTGGAGCGGATGACTGACCACCGTGCTTTGTGCATGATTTTCCATCGCGCAGGAAGGCACTAGAGGCAATGCAACTAATAGTGCGGTCAAAAATTGACTCGATACATCACCACGAATCTGCAAAGGAGCATCGATACAAAGAGTGGTTGAATGGATCGCAAGTGGCAAAAAGCCTTCTTGTTGTACATAGTCGATCTTCGCGCCTGTTTGGCGTAGCGCATCGACAAGATCGGCAATAGGCCGTTCATGCATTCTCGGTACACCACTTAGTACGTAATGCCCCTGATTCACAGCTAGTGCTGCAGTCAGTAAACGCACTGCCGTTCCAGCATTTCCCAAAGAAAGTGCGGCTTCTTTCACGGGAAAACTACCGTCCATTCCGCGAATAGTGTAACGATCGCCATCCCGTGTCCAAGCAATGCCTAGAGTGGATAGTGCCTGCAACATCACTTGCGTATCTTCAGCATTTAATACACCCTCAAGTACTGTATCTCCACGCGCTAGAGCTGCTAACAAAAGTGCCCGGTTCGATAAACTTTTTGAACCAGGAACGCGTACAGAGCCTCGGGCCTGCGTATAAGGCCCAAGGGCTAAGAAAGGAGGAGGAGAAGGAGCAGTCAAACGTTCAGAAATAGCAAAAAGAATTAAAAAATGATGCGTCAAAGCCTAGGGCAATAACTGATGTTGCACAGGTATTCAAAAAGACTTGTGGTATGCATGTTGGGGTTCGTACCTCACCACCAACCTACCAAGATGCATATGTAAAAAGGTTCTATCACATTTCACCAACCACAAAAAAAGCAAAGGACGGTAGGTTGGTGGTGACGAAGGAACCCCAACATGCAGGCCACTGCGTCCGTGATGACCAGCTTACAAACTCTCAAAAACAAAGAT
>JASSUF010000221.1:0-1784 GCA_031963365.1 Mycoavidus cysteinexigens | reverse complement strand
GCGGGGCGTTCCCCTCGACGACGTGTTGGCCACTCTTGAAGAGATGCATAAAAAGACCATAGGCAAATCGTGAGCCAATACAACGTCATATTTACACCAGAAGCACAGGAGCAGATGTATGCACTCTATAGCTACATTGCGGCGGCTGGCTCACCGGAGACGGGTAAACAATACATCAAATCTATCGCTGATTATTGCAAATCTCTACAACATTTTCCGTATCGTGGCACATGTCGCAACGATATATATCCCGGTCTTCGCATTACAAATTATAAAAAGAGTACTGTGATTGCTTTTGCTGTGGAGAATGAGCAAGTGTTTATTATTGGTATTTTCTATGGTGGGCAAGATTATGAAACTGCCTTGCAATCAGACCTAGATAATTAGTAATGCGCATATTACGACCAAAATCTATTAACATGTCCAAACCCAATCAAAAAAATTAGGCTCTGCATAGAACAAGGCAATCCATACCTAAGTGGAAGTTAACCAAAATAGGTTAATCGTTTAGTTAACTTATCATCTATTGATTAAAGCGTATTAGTCTGCATTTAATCTGACATAATGTAAAAAATACCCCACTAAACCACCGTGGGGCAAAAACCTCATCCCGCAATGAGGAAGTAATACCGAATGGCTATGCAGCGTTTTCTACGGTTTTTCGATGCGTTACATGCTGCGCCTTGGATTGCGCTTGCAGTAGAGTGATAATGATTTGTTGGCTTTCTTCGATATTGGTGAGCCTTCCTTTGAGGCCCTGATAATCCTCTTCTACTTTTGCGAATTTTTCCATAAATTCTTCGGTAATTTTTCCCGCCATTTCAACAGTAGCAGAGCGAACTGCTGCAATATTTTTATTCCCTTGGACATAGTTAGCTTCAAGTGTTCGGTTCAGTGCTTCGTTTGTGGCTCTAATCTTTGCAGCAAAATCTATTGAATTACCCGTACTCATAAACATCTCCATCAACGAATCGTAGCTTTGAATTAACCGTTTTATATCGGCTGTTTTCGCGTGCTCAATACGCGCATCCATGCGGTTTTTAAGCGTCCCAAAAAAGCTAATAAAGCTCCCTATAAAAGGCATTTGTTGGGCGACTTCATGCGAAAAAATGCCCGATTGCGCAAGTAACCCCCAGCCAGCGAACGCCACAGGACTTAAAAACTCTTTTACTTCTCTCCAAATGGAGGCGATCACCCCGTCTTGAGTAAGTGTTTCTTCTGGGGCTTCAGAGGTAGATAGGAGCGTCGCGGCAAAACGAACGCTTTCTAACGCACTCATCGCCGCTTGTAAGCTTTGTAGATTATCGAGAGTGTTCTCTTTACATAAAGCTTGTGCGGCATCGTGAACGATCTGTACTTGCTCTAATCCTGCCTGAATATGCGCTTGAACAACCGGTTTTTGCTCCTTCAGCCAGTAGGCTTTAAAGTAATTATTGCCAAGATCTAGCAACGATGCTTCCAGACCTGTTTTAGCTTGTATGCACGCTTGAGTGAGCTGGTCCCATTTGGCAGGATTTTTAAGCATTTCATTGTCGATTGCGAAAGCCTGAACTGCTTCTATACCTTGTCTACTATCCGCCATGGAAATATTCACACGCTGCGTTGCTAAATCACTGTCAAAAGCAGTAATGGCGGCCTCATAGGTAGGAGGTGGAGCACTTGATTGGCTTTCAATTTTGCAACCAATTAAGTGCAACGTACCTACGAAATAAGGATCCTTCTGAGGGGGGATAAGTGGTAAATGTATTGGATAGTCGGGTAACAGCGGCGCATTGCTGAGCCGC
>JASSUF010000220.1:0-1826 GCA_031963365.1 Mycoavidus cysteinexigens | reverse complement strand
ACATATGCATCTCGGTAGGTTGGTGGTGACGAAGGAACCCCAACATGCGCACCACAGTCTTTTTAAATATCTGCGTAACATCCGCCAAACGTATAAAAAATGCCTGCAAATAGTATGCAGGCATTTTTTATACGTTTGGCGGATGTACTGTGAAGTATCTATTTGGATAGACTCTAAACAGTTTCTGCTCTGTGTAATATTACTTTGCAGGTGTAGCTGCGGGAGTGGCTGCAGGAGTATTTGCAGCAGGAGCAGCGGCGCTATCTGTTGCAGGAGTAAGAGCCGTTCCAGTCGCGCTGGGTGTTGTTGTAGCTGCATCTGGTGTAATGCTTGCTGCAGGTGTTGCAGATGCTTCGCTTGGAGCTGCTGGAATTTCAGTAGAAGCGTTAGCTGATGCAGTAGCATCTTTCTTGCTGGGGCATGCAGCCAAAGCCAATGTTGCGACTAGACAGATAGGGAGTATGTATTTTTTCATTTCACATCCTTCGAGGGTAAGTAATTCATTATCTTGACTGACTTTAATGCAAGCAAAGCCAGACATTCTTTTCCTTTTGAAATGGCAAAACTAATTATAAAAATAATGAGTTAAATATGCCAAATCAACCATGTTGGAATTGAAAAGATCGTGTGCAGTAAATTGCTTGACCGGAGTATAGGGGCTTTCAAGCGGAGAGTCGAATTGCCGAAACTGTTTTATGGAATTTCTTAGGGTGTGTCCTCAATTACCTCAAAGATGGGCCCTTTGGGGTAATTGAGGACACACCCTAGAATCAAATGCAAACTTTTAAGAAAAATATACAGCGCTGTTCTTATTTGAGAAGCAAAGGGCTTTGATAATTCGGTCTCTGGATGAGCTTGGACGCCTCATGCCTATAAGGAAAAGTTGCTCTTAGAATGTTAGGATATGTTTTTAAAAGTATTTGAAGCAGTATTTCTTGCACATCATCCTATTAATGCGTACGGCAGATTGTTTACCTTTCCTATTTTGTCTAATTGGCTTTGTATAAGTCACATGGAGGGGGAGAAGAATAAAAATGGATTCTCTGAAAAAATTTTGAGAAAAATCCAGGTTAATAATAAAGATATAGGTCAGTTTATATATATGTTTTTTGGGTGCGTGCAAATATATATACACGTATTATACGTTTTGGTTTCGGTGAATTAAATAAATGGATCATGTGATGAAAAAAGTGGCTAAAAACACGGTGGTTTCAGTAGCGTACAAACTCTCTGATGCCCAAGGTAACTTAATTGAAGATAGCAAAGAGCCTATGGTGTATCTCCATGGAGATTACGAAGGCACTTTTCCAAAAATTGAGGCCGTGCTAGAAGGTAAGGCCGTGGGCTTTGAGACCCACGTTCAGCTTGAACCAGAAGAAGCTTTTGGTGAATATGATCCTGAGCTTGTCAAAGTAGAATCACGAAGCCGCTTCCCTGAGCCTCTAGAAGTAGGGATGCAATTTGAAGGTACTCCCGAGGGTGATGATGAAGACGCGTTGATTTATACGCTGACCGATATTGCTGAAGACAAAATAGTGCTCGATGGTAATCATCCTCTTGCTGGTATCGCTTTGCGCTTTGAGCTCAAAGTGATCGATATACGTGATGCTACTCCTGATGAAATCGTACACGAGCACGTACATGGTGAAGATGATGAAGAGCTTGACGAATATGAAGAGGATGAGAAAAGACCTCTACCCCCCACCCTTCATTAAATTTTTTAAGATGGTGTCGTAACCTGTATTAATCTCGCGCATAATTTTATGCGCGTTTTTTTTGGGTGCGCCCAGCATGGGCGCAATCTTGGAGGTGCAAGTCCTCCCGTA
>JASSUF010000219.1:0-1895 GCA_031963365.1 Mycoavidus cysteinexigens | reverse complement strand
CCACAAGAAAAGCAAAGAACGGTAGGTTGGTGGTGAGGCACGAACCCCAACATGCGTACCACAGTCTTTTTGAATACCTGCGTAACATCAGTTAATCATTTAAAAAATACTTAAATCAAACGACAAGCATATCCGGCTCCATGCGTTCATAAGTAACAAAAGCATAGTCGAAATCATTCGGCGGTGCGCTGTGATGTGCTTCTCTTTGGACTTCTTGCCATGCGCGGGCTTGGAGGGTTGGGAAGAAGGTGTCGCCTTCAAAGTCTTGATCGATTTCTGTCAAAATAAGTTTTTGTGCTTGCGGTAAACCTGCAGCATAGAGTTGTGCACCGCCAATTAAAAAAGCTTCGGTGTGGCCTTGGGCTTCACAGGCTGCAAGAGCGTGCTCTAGGCTTGGTGCGTGTGCACAGCCTGCCATAACCCGCTCTGCATTCCTGGAGATAACCCAGTTGGGCCGGCCGGGTAATGCTCTGCCAATGGATTCGTGAGTATGTCGCCCCATAATGATGGGTTTGCCTAATGTGGTTCGCTTAAAAAATGCCAGATCTTCAGGAAAATGCCAGGGTAGGGTATTGCCTTTGCCAATAACGCCATTGCGTGCACGGGCAGCGATTAGGGAGAGGGTGATCATAAAGAGAGCGGGCTGCTTTAAATGGCGATAGGGGCGGCAATGGAAGGGTGGAATTGATAGCCTTCTATTTGAAAATCTTCAAATTGATAATCAAATAGGCTGGCAGGCTTACGAGCAATAGTGAGGCGGGGTAGTGGATAGCAAGGCCTGGATAGCAGTAAATGGACTTGCTCAAGATGGTTGCTGTACAGGTGGCAGTCGCCTGCTGTCCAGACTAATTCGCCTACTTCAAGCTTACATTGCTGCGCTAGCATATGTGTGAGTAGCGCATAGCTTGCGATATTAAAAGGCGTTCCCAGAAAGACATCTTGGCTGCGGCAATATAGTAGGGTGCTCAGCTGCCCATTTTGTACATAAAACTGTGCGAAGCAGTGGCAAGGAGCGAGTGCCATACGGCCTGCATGCACATTTTCAACGGGTGAGAGGCGCTCGTCTGGGAAGTCCGCTACATTTAAGGCCGTGAGTAATAGGCGGCGAGAATCCGGGCGGGCTTGAATATCCTCGACTAAGCGGGCGAGTTGATCAATCGTGCCACCATCTGGTCTAGGCCAAAAGCGCCATTGGTGGCCATACACGGGACCTAATTGCCCGTTCTCGTCGGCCCACTCATCCCAGATACTCACTCCATGTGCATGTAGATAATCTAGCTGCGTATCCCCTTTTAAAAACCAGAGCAGCTCATGGATGACGCTTTTGAGGTGAATTTTTTTCGTGGTGACGAGCGGAAAACCTTTGGCTAGATCAAACCGGAGCTGCCGGCCAAACACACTTAAAGTGCCAGTACCTGTTCGGTCTGCTTTGGGGCTGCCGTTTTCTAGGATGTCTTGTAAGAGAGCGTGATATTGCTGCATGAGGGTGTTGGGCGAGTAAATAAGTAGAAGTAGCGTTTACCTGTGTGCCTATGATTTTATAAAAGTGCACGCGTGCAGGCTATTAGGGGTGCCCTCGCTCTAATAAAAAAGCAAGAACGCCAACGGCTGCACACATCATACTGCCTAAACTTACCATGAGTCGTAAACCTAAGGTTTTATTGCTGGTGCAAAGCGCTTTGAATTTCGCTTCAAATTCGGTGAATCGGGCATGTATTTTGGAAAACTGTCCATCTATTTGGGGGAAGTGTCCATCTATTTCTGCAAATTTACTTTTCATCATAGCGCCCATCGCTATAAATCCGGCATGCGTGTCTTTGCGTAGATTTCCAATCTCATGGCGTACAGATTGAAATTCGCCTTCCATGTCTTTGCGTACAGATTGAAATTCACCT
>JASSUF010000218.1:0-1900 GCA_031963365.1 Mycoavidus cysteinexigens | reverse complement strand
CTGAACTATCGATCTTCGCCTGTGCAGGACTCCACTTTACACGCCTGAACTGCCGTTTGTTTCTTCCGAACGCCTGGCGTCCGGCAGGCCCCCTACTGTGCTATCAAGAAGCACTCAACGATCAAGCATATAAATAAGGCCATGCTGTTGTTCCGTTCGAGAATGGGCTAAACACTAATCGTCGAGGTTTTTCGCCTTCTCTCTAGATGCTAAGCCCATTGCTTAACTGTATAAACTGCAGCGCAATTCCTGGGCTATATACCAACGTGGCAGACATCACGGACTCGATAATAAACGGTGCATTGTATAGACCCAAAGCACCTCCAATGCATACTGCAAAAGTCATCAGACTTTGATTCCCAATGCCCCTGATAATGCCCACAAGCATCAGTCCTCCCACTATCACTTTACCAAAACCACCTTGCGCCCAATCTTTGAGCGTGTTCCACACAAGCAGACATAAGATATAAAAATGCCCCACACTAATGCGAGGCACTTTTCTAAATAGGCCCTTTTTGAGTGTAGCTAAAGTACAGCTAGAATGAATTTTAGCTACGGTGGAATAAGGCTTTGCAGCCTGGTGTTTAAATTGCGCATCAGGATGCCCCCCTCCGGCATCTGGAAATCTTCATACTGCATCGTGGCCACATTAGATGGCGCAGCATCTACAGCATTGTTCCCAGTAAAAGCCGCGTTATCGTCAGCAAGCGGCGGCACATGCCCCTGCCCTTCCCTAAAATACGTATCTTGATCCCAAGTCTGCTTCACGCTATGCGCGGCTGTAAACTCCTATCAGTCGTGGATTCAAGATCACAAGGATTACATTCCTTGTTCATAGAGGCACGATACAGGACCAAAATGGAGACATCCGCACCCCATTTTTGTGATGAAAAATGGCAAAAATGACCTAATAAATAAGTAAAATAGCTATTCTTATTTTTAGAAACCATTCATACGTTTCTTTTAGATTAGCTAATAAATTGAAAAAAATACCTTACTAGCATAGGAAATATATCAATGAACTCTGTTGGAACTTATCCTCTTCTTCCTCTGTCATATGGCGCAGTAACCAGGACTGATACCATAAATCCTATTACTACTGCTGATGCAGCAGCAGAGCAGCTTCCTTTGCTTTCTCAAACACCGTCGGTACCACAGCATAATTTTTTGGACTCTATACAACCTTTATCTGCATGGACGCTCCTATGTGCACGAGGGAATAATGTATTTGTAAAATCGTGCTTAGGTGTGGGCATGATTGCAGGTTGCATTGCCAGCGTCTCGCTTTGGTCTTTCACAGTCCCTATGATAGGCCTGCTTATTCTGACAGGTACGTCTTTTTTTACGGTGATACCCTATTTGATAATAATGAGTGCACAAGAAAAGGTAGATAGTCAAGAAGCAGAAGTATTAATAGCGCTGCAGGATATTCTTACAGGCTATTTATCAGGTTTAGGTATAGAGGAGTTTGCAGAAGAAGTGAGCTTAGAGTTTCTGACATCACAACAAGCCACAACTGCTGCGATACCAGCAAAAGCTGCACTGGATGCACTTAAAGAACGTGTAGAAAATCAAAACCAGGTGTTTTCACCTCGAAATACAGAGCTTATGATGAAATTAGACATCATATTGTCCGTGGCAGAAGACCCGAGCAATGTCGAAAGATTAAGAACTATGTACGCAGGAGAGGCATTGGTATAGCAGCGGTATATGGACGAGATGGAGCGCTATAGAATTTCGCGCTCCACTATATAAACGTTAGTTAACATTAACGCCAAGCGCATTAAGAATAGCGGCTTGCTTATTTATCTTTTTTTGTTGTTCTTCAAATTGCAGAGCAAAAGCTCTAAGCTTCGCATTTTTTGCTGCTTTTCTTTGCGCCCTTGCTGCTTTCTGCGCT
>JASSUF010000217.1:0-2001 GCA_031963365.1 Mycoavidus cysteinexigens | reverse complement strand
GAGCGTTTGGAATTTTTAGGTGATGCCATTTTAAATGGCATCATCAGTGCACTACTATTTGCGCGCTTTCCTCAATGGCCTGAAGGCGATCTCTCGCGTATGCGTTCTGGTTTGGTGAATCAGAAAACTTTATGTGAGCAAGCGCGGCATATTGCGCTAGCACCTTCTTTAAAATTAGGGGCAGGTGAACGCAAAACAGGAGGCAGAGAGCGCCCTTCAATGCTGGCGGATGCGTTTGAAGCGATCCTGGGAGCGGTATATTTGGATGGTGGATTTGATGCGGTACATACTGTTATTGCAACTATCTATGAGCCCATATTAAGTAAGCTTGATCCCTGCGCACCAGGAAAAGATGCAAAAACCCAACTACAGGAATATTTACAGCATAAAAAAATAGCATTGCCCGAATACACTATGCTGTCTATGGATGACAGTGCAGTGCCTCCTGTTTTTGAAGTGCAGTGCACTATTTTAGGTCTGAAGCTTGACGCTCTTGGGGTCGGAGCTACACGCCGCCTTGCAGAACAAGTTGCAGCGCATACCGTATTAGAAATGATCAAGGCTAAAGCGCCTGCAAAACGCCGAGTCTCCATTAAACGCGCCCCCCGATCCAAAGCTTCTGGGTAATTACCCAAAGCTTCCCCTCTTTTCTTTGAAGTATTTCTCTATTATGTCCGACTCTGTCAAAACTCTGTCTGATACCAGCGCTAAAGAAGGCGCACAGGCAATCAACCCTACCTCCATCCCTAGCGCTAGCGAAAATAGTGACAAGCCATTGCATTGCGGGACCATCGCGATCATTGGCCGGCCAAACGTGGGTAAATCCACTTTACTCAATGCACTCGTTGGGCAAAAAATCAGTATTACTTCGCGTAAAGCACAAACTACTCGCCATCCTATTACAGGTATTCGTACCAGCCCTACTGCGCAATATGTTTTTGTCGATACGCCTGGGTTTCAAATACAACATGGTGGAACACTCAATCGTTCACTCAATCGTGCAGTTAAAGCTTCGTTAGCTAGTGTGGATGTAGTGCTCTATGTTGTAGAAGCAGGACGCTATGGCGCAGATGACCATACTGTATTAGGTCTTTTGCCAGGAATGAAGGCTCCATCAACCACGGTCGTATCTGATGCGTCTCGTGTTTCTGGAGCGCCCGCTATTTTTGTACTAGCTAATAAACTGGATCGCATCGGCGATCGTGAACAGTTGCCCGCATTTTTAGATCATCTGACCAGCCTGTACCCTTTTGCAGAATGCTTACCTCTATGTGCAAAACGTCCTGACGATATTGCGCATCTTTTAGAGACGATCGAGCATCACCTTCCTCTGCGCGCTCCTATGTACGACAGCGATACATTGACCGAGCACAGCGAACGCTTTCTAGCATCAGAAATATTGCGTGAAAAAATATTTCGCCATACCGGCGATGAATTGCCCTATCAAACCACTGTGGCTGTCGAACAGTTTATTCAAGAAGGTCGATTACGCCGTATTTTTGCGACCATTTTTGTAGAACGCGAAACACATCGAGCTATGGTAATTGGCGCTAAGGGCAGTAAATTAAAGCAGATAAATACCGAAGCACGCGAAGACATGGTCAAGCTATTTGATGGTCCCGTGTACCTGGAAGTGTGGATTAAGGTCAAGAAAGGGACGGCTGATCAGAAGATTGTATGAATTAACTGATGTTACGCAGGTATTCAACAAGACAGTGGTTTGCATGTTGGGGTTCGTGCTTAACCCCAACCTACCGAGATGCATATATAAAAGAGTTTTATAAACATCCACCAACCACAAGAAAAGCAAAGAATGGTAGGTTGGTGGTGACGAAAGAACCCCAACACGCACACCACTACCTCCTTGAAGACCAGCTTATAAACGCTCAAAGCCAAAGATCAAAAGCCAGTGGTGTGCGTGTTGGGGTTCGTACCTCACCACCAACCAATGGCATTCGGTTAAGCTCTGGAAGTTGCCCCAAACGAATTCCATTTATTCCT
>JASSUF010000216.1:0-2080 GCA_031963365.1 Mycoavidus cysteinexigens | reverse complement strand
TTTTGTATTGAGTTTTCCACTGAAACCAGGTGATTCTGGCTGGATCAAGGCCAACGATAGAGATATTTCGCTCTATCTACAATCCGAAGCAGAAACGGGACCGAACACCCAACGCTTGCATTCTTTCGCAGATGGCGTGTTTATCCCTGATGTCATGCGCCATTACACAGTGGCGGAGGAAGACGCCGCTAATGCCGTGTTGCAAAGCACCAATGGCGCAATACGTATTTCTCTCGCGTCCGACAAAATTACTCTCGCCGCCCCCACTATCGAACTCAAGGCAGAAGAAGTGCACTGTCAAGGCAATCTCACCACTGAAGGGCGGGTGACTGGTCGTGGTGGGGTGACTTTTGGGGATACGCCTGCTGAGAATCACCGACATGGCGGCGTTCGCAGTGGCAGCGACCTAAGCGGAGGTCCTGCATGAAAAGCCTAGCCACCAACACCCGCAACGATATTTATATCAGTACGGACGGCAAACTTGCCCTAGCGCTAGGTATAGAAGCGATCAAGCAAAACGCCCAGCACGCGATGCAGGCGCAGTTAGGCGAAATGGTGCTCGCACTGGATCGGGGGATGCCTCTGAGAGAAATCATTTGGCACCGCACCAATTTAGCGCAGTTTGAAGCCGCTGCGCGCCAAACCTTGCGTACAGTGGATGGGATAGTCGATATTCCTGATTTTGAGGTGGCGATAATAGACGGCACCTTGCGCTATCGTGCAACCCTTAAAACTATTTTTGGCCCGAGCGATTTAAGTGTTGCCTCTCTAGATACGATTCATAGCTTGCCGGGTTGATTATGAGAAAAGGCGCGAACATCTAAGGACTCTTACTGTTCCTAATCACTGCGGCTCTTTCATTGTCGGCATTAGGGCGAACAGTAGACAACTGCTTCAATAGTTCGGGCAACGCTGTTTGTACAGTATCCCACACTACATCGAGGTTGATCTCGAAGTATCCATGAGCGATACGATTGCGCATACCCCGCATGCTTGGCCATGGTACTTCGGGGTGCGCTTGGGCAAAATTGTTGTACCGATCCATTATTTTCGTTGCCGCCTCGCCAACGACGATGAGGCTCATAATTACAGCGTTCTGAGTGCGTTTATCTTTAAGGAAATCGCCTTTGCTTAAACCGTCAATAAAGCTGCATGCCTCCGTTGCGGCCTGCTGTATGTGGTCGAGATAGTCAGGAAGGCGGTTTTCATTCATATTAACCGGGCCTCCGCAAGCACCTGAGCGCGAAATTTTGTCGGCAGGTCGGCAGGAGTTAGCAAATCAACGTGAATCCCCAGTAAGGACTCTAGTTCGACTTGCAGGCCACCCAGATCAAATAATGTTGCACCTGGCAGTGCATCGACCAACAAATCAAGGTCGCTGCCATCTTGATCAATGCGATGAAGCACTGAACCAAAAATGCGCGGATTTGCCGTACGGAAACGGCCCACTACTTCACGGATGGCATTTCGATTGAGGTCAAGTACGGTTGATGGTCGCATTGAACACCCCTATTATCAAAACTCAATATGCTAAGCATAACATTTCTATCGCTTCCCAAGAACTGACTTTTTTGCTGGCCTAGTAGGAGCAGCGTAAATTTGGAGGCACTTTAGTTAGAAAACGCTAGCCGAATGCCCTTGGTGTGCCATACCCCATAAGTGCAGAGATCAAGATATTGGTATCGAGGATTACGCGCATTCATTTATCTCATTGCATCGACTTATGCATTTCAGCGCGAGTTTCTCGAACAGCTTGATCAATTATTGACTCTAAATCTTCTGGGGGAATGTCACGATTACGGGCTTTAATCTCTTGCGCAGTCTGATCGAGAATCTTCCAACAAACGGCTTTTTCTACAAATTTAGAAAGATCGCCTTTTTTCATACCGTGCGCCCCAAGAAAGCTACGCAAAGAAAGATCAGTCTCTCTTGACACTGTAATAGTCCAACGAATAGCTTCTGACATGAAAAACTCCGTGCGACCTGAAAGTCGTTTGAACTTCTGTCTTACAGGAGAAATATAATCAGATAAGACCGATTGCTCCATCAATCGTTCCCTACTCGGACATGCGGGGCCGGT
>JASSUF010000215.1:0-2084 GCA_031963365.1 Mycoavidus cysteinexigens | reverse complement strand
GTTGAAGGCATAGACAACAAAACCATCATGACGCCGCTACGCGTTAAACAAGCCATTACGGCATCTACACACCATATTGGGCAAATAATATTTGAAGCCCGTGCCAACGCACGTGCAGGCTATCTCAAATGCGATGGAGCGGAAATTGACCGCGAGACCTATTCCAACCTCTGGGAATATGCCTTGGCGAGCGGTGCACTAGTCGATGAAGCAGAATGGCACAAAGAACAATATGGCTGTTTTTCATCCGGCGATGGAGTCAGCACATTTCGCATTCCCGACTTGCGAGCTGAATTTATTCGGTGTTGGGACGATGGACGCGGGGTAGATCAAGGGCGGCATATTGGCAGTTGGCAATCTGATATGACTCGAACACCTTACAAGCCGCCAGGACGCGGAGGTGGTGGACACATGGGCAGTTGGCAAACTGGATCCACTGAATCACACAACCACAACGCTCCTATGGAAGAAGCGGGCGCACCTAATCATGGCAGTACTGCTATGAACGAAACCCGCCCGCGCAATATTGCGCTACTTGCCATGATTCGATATTAGCCTATAAAAGTATGAACCCAGCCTCAAGCTGGGTTTTTGTTGACTACCTAACATTAAAAAATATGGCCGAAACCTTTGACAGGGCGGCGCTCACCTTAGAGCTTAAACGTGATGAAGGACAGCGCCTCAAGCCTTATCTAGATACCGTTTGCAAAATCACTATTGGCATTGGACGAAATCTAACGGATGTTGGAATCTCTGTTAGTGAGTGCAATATCTTCCTACAAAACGATATAGAAAGAGCGTTGATGTGGCTCGATCACTACCTCCCCTGGTGGAGGACTTTAGATGCGGTACGGCAGCGTGTCATCATTAATATGGCGCTCAATCTGGGCGGCAAACTGCTTAGTTTCGTCAACACGCTGTCCGCTATGCAGCGCAATAACTATACAGTGGCCGCTGAAAGTATGCTTGCCTCAAAATGGGCAGACCAAGTAGGTGCAAGGGCGCAACGCCTGGCAAAAATGATGCACACCGGGAAAGCACCAGGGGAAAGTTAGATGCAGAACGAGGCAATTATGGCTGACCTCTCTATCGTGTACCGACCGTATACATTTTTTATGGGAAAAATATGGATCTTCAAGAGCAAGATCGAACGATAGTAACCCTGGCCGCAATAGGTGCTGCTATAGCAATTGGAAAATTGCTCACCGGTGGCGAGAAAATCACCGCTCGACTTATTATTGGACGGACCATCATAGGTGCAGGACTTAGTATCGCTGCTAGCTCGGTCCTGATGCTATTTCCTGAACTGCCCTTCATGGCCATTACTGGCTTAGGCGCAGCTTTCGGGATTCTCGGGCAGTCTTATCTTGAATTGGTTGTGCAACGTTGGTTTAATAAATGCCCAAATCAAGATGTGGATTGATTGGATAATGCCGCGGCCTCGATTATTGGGCCTTGCAATGGCCGCATTCAGCCTAGGTATATGGTGTGCTGGTTCTTTTTATTATGGGCCGCGTCTTCAAAAAGAGCGCTCGGCATTAGTGCACTATAAAGCACAACTTGCTATGGCACATGCCCAACTCACACAAGCGCAATATAAACTTGCTACTCGCGTTGAGATTCAATACCGCGACCGCATCAAAATTATTAAAGAAAAAGGCGACACGATTATTAAGGAAATACCCGCCTATGTTACGCAAGCTGATACTACTCATTTCGGCGTTAACGTTGGTTTCGTGCGTCACTACAACGCTGCATTTACCGGCGAGCCTGCCAGACCTGCCGCCAAGTCTGACCGAGAACCCGCCAACATTTCGCTTGTTGAGATTGCCGAAGCCAACGCATTCAACACAAGTACCTGTTTGCAGTGGCGCGCGCAAGCGCTTGGATTAAGAGCATTCTATCGACAGTTGCAGCAAGTGCAGTAAATATAAAATGGGTAACTTATTTCACAAAGTTAGGATGGTAATTACTTTTAGACTCAATTTAAAGCGCATTTTTTCTTTGGGAGGCTGCACGTTCATTTCTTCCTTACAGAAAGTCTTATGCCCGCACTGAAATATTAGTATCGGCACCGATCATTG
>JASSUF010000011.1:0-28610 GCA_031963365.1 Mycoavidus cysteinexigens | reverse complement strand
TGCCATGCGACATCTCAACTTTGCTCAGATACGACACTACAACTTTGCTCTTACAAGATTTATACCTTTTTTCTTACTTATGAAAAGTGAAAATCTGGATAGAAAGATACTCCATTCATAAGGGCCAATAAGAAATCTCTCTTTCTAAGCCCGAGGGTGCGTCTTATAGGTGGCTCGGAGATGCGGCAGGAATAAGGGTGAAGCAGTAAGGGGAATATGATGTATCCGAATCCAACAAGATCCAATGCAGCAAAAGCATACATTCCGAGTAGGCAAGGAGGTCAAAAAATAGGATATTCTGTATCCAGAAGTAATAATGGAGGTGCTCAGAGGTTGTATAACTCTTCTGCGAATAAAAAAAATAGAAATATATTAGAACTATCTGTAACTGCACCATCTAATAATATATCACTCCTCAATTATCCTAGCCCTAAAACGCCTGGCATCATGTGCCCTGATATAGAAGGAAGTCAGAGAAGTAGGCCGCCGGTGCCGCTTAAATCACCTAAAAGAAATGCTGATAAGAAAAATCCATTGGACCAAGCTAAATCTTCTGACGTGGAAGCAGAGAAAAGGACATGTGATTTTCATGATCTATCACCTGACTCTCAAGACATACGTAAGCAAATTGATGAGCTTTATGAATTAGATTATAAAGATCAGTGTGTTGATAATAAATCTGATGAAGTAATTTTAAATAAAAATCCTACAGAGTCAGAACATCAAAAACGTTTTAAAAAAATATTTAAAAAACCTTTTAAGGATATAATTAAAGAATTTCCTGAGCCGCCTTGTACAGAACATGCTGCGAAATCAAGTCATGTAGGGCCTGAACTTATAATTCCACCACGTTCAAGTAGTAAATTGAAAGATCCAGGAAAAAATGGAGGGCATCTATTAAAATTGATTAACAATTATTTCTTGAAGTATGACATGCTTAAAGTGAAAGAAGCCCATTAAAAATTTTTCTATAAATAGAACTATCCATGCTTAAAAAGTACGGTAGGTTGGGGTGAGGTACGAACCCCAACATGCAAACCACTACGTCTAATTTATAATATTTTGAAATGTATAAGCAGGATTTAGAAGGTTATTGGTTTGCGTGTTGGAGTTACTTTGTTACCCCCAATCTACCGTAACCACTGCAAAAAATAAGATACGAGAGTGAGTGGATGGGCAATATCATCTAACCCTATTTTCCATATTGCATATATTCTGCCTGGCTATTGCCGGGCTTTTTTTCGCAAAAGATTACTTTATTTCGTGTAGGTAAAAATATTAATAATATTTTGTATAAAATTGCAAGATAGAAATTAAGTAGTAGAGAGGAAGTTTTTTTGGTGCTAACTGAAGGAGATTTTTAGAAGGGCTGTGAAAATTTATGCACTTTTTTGATGGTAAGTGCATAGTATTATTTTTTGATAGATATGCAGTTATAATATCATGCTGATATAAATAATATGGGAAGCCTACTATGCCATTTAATCGATCATGTAAGCGTGCTGAAGAGGTGAATTGGTATATTCATCATTCTTTTTTGGAAAAAAATAATGAAGATAAACCGAATGTGATGAAAAAGTTCATTTTAAATAATTTACGTAAAAAATATAATATTCCTAATAATAATGAATTTTTTTCTGAGGTAAAAGGAAGTGGCGCTCCTGTAGTTTCGGCCAATATGTATATATCAAAAAACAGTAAAAATAAAATAAATACATATGAAAGTAAACCAATTATATTCTCCTCGGATGAGAATATAAACGATAAAAAAAGCAAACCAAATCTACCTGCTATTGACCATGAATGGAGTACTTTTTAAAAAATAATACTCTGGCTATTTCCAATAGATTAATTAAAAATTTTTAATTTTACTAATTTATATCTAATGCTATTTGTACTGCCTTAACGCGCCCATTATGTATCGCCTGCTTAATTTTTTCAGGTTGTTTGGGGAAGTCTGCAGCAATCTCCCCTGCATCTATCTCGCGGGCAGCGCACAGGGCTTTAGGTAAAAGTGGTGTGGAAAGCGTAGGGTAATGGGTTGAGAGAGTAGGCATCAGGTAGCTTGCTAGGGTATGGCAAGCCACCTGATGCGCTTCGCATACTTGCAATGCTCCATATACATACTCAGGTCTACGAAAGGCATCGCAGCGCTCAAGGAGGCTCACGATATCGTCGGCTTGAAGGGTTGGGTCTTGCTTGAGTGTTCGCCTCAGTTCGATCCCTTCGCGATGCACCAGCAATGCAAGATCACGGCATGTATTAGGAACTTTAAGTCGTTTGCATAGCGAGAGGAAAGGCGCTGTATTGGTTTGCGCAGTTACCACTATGGCGAAGCGCACGCTGAGTGCATAGTTTTGTTGCGCTGCGTAATGTAGTGCCCGTAGAGGAGAGGTTAGCGCTTCAGAGGTATCTTGCGTATCAGCAAAAAGCCCATTGAGTTCAGGCATCAAACGATCGAGTGCTCCGCAAGCATGTAGCGTGATAAATAGGCGTTCTGGCGCCGTGCTCATCAATCCAGAAGCTATTTCTTGCCAAACTCGCTCGGCTACCAGTGCATCCACTTCTCCAGCCTGCACCATCTCACTCATAAGGTCCAGCGTCTCTGGCGCCAGATGAAAGTCAGGAAAACGCGCAGCAAAGCGCGCGGCGCGCAGAATACGTACCGGGTCTTCTGCAAATGCCTGGCTCACATGCCGAAGCACCCCCATTTGTATATCTGCTAAACCACCAAAAGGATCTATTACGGTGCTGCGGTGAATAGCAGGCGCTGCGATAGATGCATTCTTTAAGCTTTTTTTTACGGCTTCGACATTAAGATGGACTGGGCAAGCCATCGCATTCATAGTGAGATCGCGTCGAATTAAATCTTGCTCTAGTGTGACATCTGGCGCGTAATAAAAATTAAAACCATGATAGCCGCGTGCTGTTTTACGCTCGGTGCGTGCGAGTGCATATTCTTCTTTAGTAATAGGGTGCAAAAAGACAGGAAAGTCTTTACCAACCGGCTGAAATCCTAAAGAGATAAGCTGCGCAGGAGTGGCGCCTACCACCACATAATCGTGGTCTTGCACTTTTTTTCCGAGCAGCGTGTCGCGCACGGCTCCGCCAACGACATAAATTTGCATAGTATTCGCTTTTTCAGTGTTAGGGCGTGTTCTCAAAATGACAATTACAGTCGGTGTGAGCGATCGCCTTGGGCGAAGGCGGTGAGTGGTATATCTGTGGTGTTTAAACCTCGTCCAAATGCAATCACCTTAAATAATTCACCCATTTCGCTTTCTGCTAACAGCTTTTGTATGCCATTGGCTGCAGGAAGAAATTCTGCTGCTTGTTTTGGATCGAGCTGATCCAGTGCTTTTAAGATGCCACAATTCATTAAAAACCGAGCTTGCGAGGTATAACCCAGAAGTTGTGCGTCTGTGCTTTGAGCTGCTTTAGCGATGCTGCTGAAATCAATATGCGCGGTGATATCTTGTAAGCCTGGGTACCAGAGTGGATTGGTGTGTGCGTAATGCTGATAGTGGCACATCAATGTGCCCTCGTTGCGTTGAGGGTGGTAATACTCCTGCGCTGGAAAGCCGTAATCAATAAAAAAAAGCGCGCCACGGCGCAGCATGGAACATACGGTTCGTATAAAAGCCGTTGCTGCATGGTGAGATTCAGTGAGATAGGGTGCAGCATCCGCCCAAGTAAAATCGTGTAGATCTGCCGTTAGAGCAAGGGTTTCGCGCACCGCATCCAATTGAGCACTCTCAGAGGCAGGGCGATCTTCCCATGCCAGCGCATGCGCCAGGTCTAGGCCAGAAAAATCAAGTAGGTGCGCACTGGTAGATTCGTGGCCCTGCTCTTTTTTTATTGCAGTGTGCGCTTCGATATAACGCTTTGCAGCAGGAGTCCAAGTAACCCCACGCTCAAACCAATTCCCATCCCTGCGTGCAAAGAGCTGTACAGGCATGGCATCGAGCACTTCATTACCGAATGCAACGCCATCAAAATGTGCTGGCAAGGTATCTAGCCAATGCACACACTCCATATATTGCGGCACTTCTTTTTCCAACAACGCCTTTTGACGCGCACGCAAGGTAGCAGACACCTCCACAATCGAATAAGACGTGCAATGCACACCCAATGCTCCTAATGCTTTTAAAACCTGAGCAGCAAGCTTACCCGTACCCGCACCAAACTCCATGACAGAAGACGTTGAACTTGCCTGCAAAGCTTCTGCAATAGCCTGAGCTAGCGCTTGGCCAAAAAAAGGCGAAATTTCTGGCGCCGTTGTGAAATCACTCCCCTTTTGAGCAGTCTGACCAAATTGCGTGGCTTGCCCACTGTAATACCCAAGGCCTGGCGTATAGAGCGCCATATCCATATACCGATCAAAGGGCAGCCACCCATCGTTTTGCAAAAGAGCTTGACCAATAGACTCGAGCAATGCGCGTGCGCGCTGTTGAGCGTTTTTAGGCGGAATAGGTAGATTTATTTCTGCAATAGAGGAGGGTGGGCGGTTGGAAACAGGCATAAGGGTAGTGTGAATTATTAAAGAAATCCCAGCTTAAAAAAGGCGTAAGTTATTTGAGTCTTCGAGACTTTAAATTCCGGGTAGGTTGGGGTGACGAAGGAACCCCAACACGCAGACCACCGCCTTCTTGAAGACCTGCTTATAAAAAGCCCAAGGCAAAGATTAAAAGTAAGCGGTATGCATGTTGGGGTTCGTGCCTCACCGCCAACCTACGCCGGGGGGTATTGTACTGTTTGTATAGCTATATGTAGTAGAGGCTGATTTTTAATGGTTTACTTCGCGCATCCATCCTTCATTTCGCATAACAGAAAATAAAAATATTATATGGCATAAAAATATAAGTCTGTAATGGTATTGGTTATGCAAAGGTAAATAGTATATTTGTTTTTTTAAAGGAACATAAAAATATGATGATGTAAGTATATAGGGGGGGTGGAATGGAAAAAAAAGATTGTCAGGTGTGTCGATGGCTTCTGGTATAAATTCGTATCCTGGACGGGAATATCCTTCTTCTAGTTTTGGCGAAGAAAGCAACAAGAAATCTAAATGCATATTAAATAAAATAAATTTAAAAAAATATTTTAATAATAAAGTCAAGTATAGTTCTGATGATGGCGAAGGTTCAAAATTAAATGCACGTTTGAATTTTTTTAAACGTAGGCAGAAGCCAATATCTTCTGGTGATGATAGGTCAATATTTTCTAGTAGTTATGGTAGTTATGGTAGTGATGGTAGTGATGTTAGATCGCTATCTGATTCGGATATAAATAATATAATAAATAAAGATGAAAAGGCAGGCGCATATGCAGAGAGAATTCAGCGTTCTATTAATAGTTTTTCAAGAAAAAATAACGCTATCCTGATCGAGAAAGGGAAATATTCTGAAAATGATGTGTCGAGAATTATGGGTTTTCTTCAAATGGAATATTATGCTATAAATAAAAATGCAAAAGGTAAAAAAGATGCGTATTTATATAAAAATGTGAAAGTAATTGCTAATTATAAAGTGTTGGATGGTAAAGAATGCTATGAAATAAAAATAAAAAAATTCTTTAATATGAATGAAAGAGATAAGGAGGAAGTGGATCAAACATTAGGGATTTTGTATGATGTTTTAAAGGAAGATGCAGAAAAGAAAGGTAATACGGATTTGTTAAATAAAATTACAGGCATGAGGTGTCGTGATGCTATAAATCTTCTGAATTATGTGCAGGATTTAAATCTGAATAAAGCTAATGATAGTGAATCTATAAATGTTCCTGATGGTACAATACATTTTTATAAAAATAATAGCCATGCTATTTTCGAGAGGGATGTTGAAAGTGGTGAATCAAAATATGAAAAATCAAGAGGCATATCAGATATTTTATGTTCGAACGCAGGAAATAATGAAAGCTTGGAGGATAAAGTTTTTAAAAGTGTATGTCGTGAATCTATAAATATTTCTGATTGGATGAAAGAGGTTGGTGTATCTGGTAGTATGGCATCTTCTTCTGAAAATGATAGTCATCCTATTTCGAAAAATGGAAAGAAGAGTAAGAAAAAAGGATACGTATGTAAATATACAGAAATTCAAAAAAATCCTAATGAAATATCGGATGAACAAGCAAATTATTTTAAATCGTATAAGCGTAAAAATACAGAACCAGTTTCTATTTTTGCCTTAAATAGAGACAAATTATATGATTGGTTAGGAAAAATAAATCCAATACGTAAATATGTACTTAGAAAAGAAAAAAGAAAAAATGAAAGGGAACAAGCTTTAAAGTTTATGGATAAAGTAAAATTTAATTTGAAGAGTTATAATATAAAAAATAGTGATAAATTGGATTGGGAAAATACTGAATATAAATATAATGTATGGGAGTTGTTGTAAAAGATAAAAATTTAATGCGGTTTTTATGCCTGTCGTAAAAAGAAAAGACACATATAAACCAGTATAAAAAATGCCCATCTAGCTATAGTGAATAAAATATTCCACTTAGAACAGCTCGATGGGTTATCCTATTTGAAAATAGCATGTGCGGTTTGGTTTTGCATAGCAATGTGGTTAGCTATTCTTCGAATAATTTCTTTCCCTTTTCACCCATAAGCGAAATACAGTATGCATACAGCATGGTCCGACCCACGCCTGGCAGATTGCCGGCGTCTTTTTTTGCGTGATTACACGGCGACAATCCTGATTGGCGCATATGCGTTTGAAAAAGAGCAGGCGCAGCGTGTGGTTATTCAGGCAGAGGTATTTGTGCCTTTAGCGGCATCTACTCCCCAGGCAGATCAATTGGAGGAGGTGGTGGATTATGGCGTGCTTAGAGAAGCAGTGATGGATGGGATAAAAGAATGCACTGCGCAGGGGCATGTGCATTTGCAAGAAACATTATGTGATGTAATAGCGGGTAAGCTCTTTGCGCATGCTTATTGCCGCGCGGTGCGTGTTTGTATCGAGAAGCCGCAGGCCTATCCCGATTGTGCAGGGGTGGGCGTGGAGGTGTTTCATATTCGGGGTATTAGTGGTGGTGAATAGTACTTTTGCATCTTCTTTACAGATAGCTCAAAAAGCGCAGCAAGAACAGGAAGCGGTTCTGACAAATAGTGCTGAGCTCAGCGAGATAGCTATCTCGCCGATTGCATGGAAGACCCGTGCAGAGCAAAAAGAAGCGTATAACGATAATAAACTCCATAAACGGCTTGCTCGGCTTGTAGGGCAGGCTGTGCATGATTACCAGATGATCGATGAGGGTGATCTGGTGATGGTCTGCCTCTCTGGTGGTAAAGATAGTTATGCACTGCTTGAAATTTTGCTGCACCTACAAGAGCATGCGCCCGTGCGCTTTGAGCTCGTGGCGGTGAACCTGGATCAAAAGCAGCCTAATTTCCCCAAACATGTGCTGCCTGAGTATTTGCGCGCGCGTGGGGTGCGTTTTCATATTGAAACGCGTGATACATACAGTATTGTTAAACGGCTTATTCCTGAGGGCAAAACCACGTGCTCGCTGTGCTCACGTTTGCGTCGGGGTATTTTGTATCGGGTGGCTGGGGAGCTTGGAGCGACTAAAATTGCTTTGGGGCATCACCGTAATGACATTTTAGAGACGGTATTTTTGAATCTTTTTTACGGTGGCACGCTCAAAGGCATGGCTCCCAAGCTGCAGTCAGATGATGGCAAGTATATCGTGATTCGACCTTTGGCTTATGTGAGGGAGGCAGATCTGAAAGCGTATGCAGCGCTTAAAGCATTTCCCATTATTCCATGTGATTTGTGCGGCAGTCAGCCCAATTTGAAGCGTGGCGAAATGAAAGCGCTTATTCAAGAGTGGGAGAAGCGTTATCCAGGTCGCGTGGACAATGTATTTCGCGCACTCTCTCATATTGCCCCTTCGCATTTAATGGACCGCCAGCTTTTTGATTTTTCTATGTCAGCGGCGGATGGCATGCCCAGTGCACAAGGCGATAAAGCATTTGATGACGAACCTTGTGGCACGTAGGTTGGTGGTGACGAAGGAACCCCAACATGCAGACCACCGCCCTCTTGAAAACCTGCTTCACCATTGCCAAAACGCAAAGTTTAAAAGTAAGTAGTATGCGTGTGGGGGCTAGTGCTTTACCACAAAATCACCTTTATTCGCAGACTTATGTCCTCTTTATCTCTTCAAACGCCCATCCAAATTGCTACTTGGAATGTCAATTCATTACGGGTACGCCTACCACACGTTTTGACCTGGCTCGAAACCCATCCGGTCGATGTCTTAGCTTTGCAAGAAACCAAACTCTGTGACGACCAATTTCCTATAGCGGCGCTTGAAGCTGCAGGATATTGCTGCTGGTTTTCTGGGCAAAAAACCTACAATGGAGTGGCTATTCTTGTTCGCAAGGCGCTCATAGTAGAAGAAGTAGAAACCGAGCAGTCTGTTATACGCGGTTTACCAGGCTTTACAGAACAGCAACGCTTATTGGCTATAACCGTAAACGGAATACGCGTCGTGTGCACTTATTTCCCAAATGGTCAGGCACCGGAAAGTGAGAAATTTACCTATAAGCTGCAATGGCTTAGCGCATTGCAAGAATGGCTCAAAGAAGAATTAACACGGCATCCAAAACTTGTTTTATTGGGAGACTTTAATATCGCACCGGAAGATCGTGATGTGCATGATCCAAAGGCGTGGGAAGGTAAAAATCATGTGTCGCCTCAAGAACGCGCCGCGTTTGCAAGACTGTTGGAATTAGGTTTAACTGACACCTTCCGGCGTCTCTATCCGCTCGAACAACGCTATAGCTGGTGGGATTACCGACAAGGTGCATTTCGGCGTAATGCAGGGCTCCGCATCGATCTCATTTTAAGTTCACCAGCATTAACTGCACTCTGTGTAGAGAGCGCAATAGACTCCGAACCGCGTAGCTGGACTCAACCGTCAGACCATGCGCCTGTTTTAGCCAGCTTTGTCACCTGTAATTAAGATGCTATAGCCATCTAATGCATTTCTCGCACAATACGTGCTTTTTCGCGTTCCCAGTCCCGGTTTTTTTCTGTCTCGCGTTTGTCGTGTTGTTTTTTACCACGCGCTAGCGCGATTTCACATTTCACCAGCCCTTTTTTGTAATGCAAATTAAGAGGCACAAGGGTGTAGCCGCGCTGTTCGACTTTGCCAATCAGCTTTTTAATTTCTTCTGCATGCAGTAATAGTTTGCGTGTGCGTACAGGGTCAGATTGGATATGTGTAGAGGCAGATGCAAGCGGGCTGATATGCGCTCCAATAAGCCATAGTGCACCGTCGCGCACTATGATATAGCTTTCTTTGATGTGCGCGCGGCCTGCTCGGATCGCTTTGACTTCCCATCCTTCAAGTACCAGACCCGCTTCATAGCGGACTTCAACAAAGTAATCAAAAAATGCTTTTTTATTTTGAACAATACTCATGGGATGTAAGCCAAAGGCGAAGAGGGGCAAAACATGGATAGAATGGCAATTCTATCAAGCACAGGTTATTTTGCCTGAACGGTGTGCTGTGATTTTTCGTTTTTTATTGCTTTCTTTCTGTTTCTCTCTCATGCACACGGTTAAAAAACACGTTTTTCTCCATTATTCTGCCCAGCAGATGTTTGATTTAGTTAATGATGTAGAGGATTACCCTAATTTTCTGCCATGGTGCAGTGATGCGCAGATTGTGGAACAAGATGATGCTGGCCTGCAGGCCAGAATAGGCATCCATTTCAAAGGGATTCGCCAGCATTTTTCAACGCGTAATACGCAGCAGCGCCCCACTCATATTCATATGCAATTAGTGCAGGGCCCTTTTAAAAAAATGACAGGAGGGTGGCGTTTTGTGGAGCAAGGTTTGCACGCTTGCACGATTGATTTTGAGCTGCATTACGAATTTTCAAATCCTTTGCTAAATATAGTCATAGGCCCGGTATTTCGGCATATTACGCATACTTTTGTTGATTGCTTCGTAGCACAAGCTAAAAAGCGTTATGGCCATGTTTGAAGTAAAAGTAGCGTATGCACTGCCTGATCGCCAAATAGTACTGCACCTGCAAGTTGCTGCTGGCACCACCTTAGAGCAAGCGATTAGGGCTTCTGGCCTACTCTTACGCTGCCCTGAAATAGATCTCACCGTTCAAAAAACAGGCATTTTTGGTCAGCTCAAACCGCTTCATACTCCGCTGTATCCGAACGACCGCGTAGAAATTTATCGACCTTTACTTATAGATCCCAAAGCCGCCCGCCACCAACGAGTAAAAAAAGGGCGCTTGAATGGGAAGTAGGGTGTGTCCTCAATTGCCCTAGGACACGCCCTAACTCAAAAAATATTTTTTCGTATTGGACGGTGGGATATTTCTGGGGCAACGTATAATTCGCTTTTTGCCCCGGGAGGTTTATGCAACTGCTTCAGAAAGCACTCACTTTTGATGATGTGCTGCTCGTTCCAGCGTTCTCAGATGTATTGCCGCGTGATACGCACCTCAAAACGTCTTTTACGCGCCGTATTAGCCTTAATATCCCTTTTGTATCCGCTGCAATGGATACCGTGACCCAGGCGCGTCTAGCGATTGCTATGGCGCAGCAGGGAGGGATGGGAATTCTCCATAAAAATTTAAGTGCCGCCGCGCAAGCCGATGAAGTGCGTAAGGTCAAGCGCTTTGAGTCTGGGATCGTGAGTGATCCGATTACCGTTTCGCCTCAGGCAACGGTGAGCGAAGTGATGGCGCTGGCGCAGCAATATGGAATTTCAGGGTTCCCCGTGGTGGAAGGCTTGAAGTTGGTGGGAATTGTGACCAATCGGGATCTGCGTTTTGAAGCGCGTCTCTCTGCTAGCGTCACTACCATCATGACGCCGCGTGAGCGTTTAATTACGGTCAAAGAAGGCACACCGCTCGCACAAGCCAAAGATTTGATGCATCACCACCGCTTAGAGCGGGTACTGGTGGTCAATGATGCATTTGAGTTACGCGGTTTAATGACCGTAAAAGATATTTTAAAAGCAACAGAGCACCCAGCTGCGTGCAAAGATGAACAAGGTCAGCTGCGTGTAGGTGCTGCAGTGGGCGTGGGGCCTGAAAATGAAGAGCGCATTGAATTGTTGGTGCAAGCGGGGGTAGATGCAATTGTCGTAGATACGGCCCATGGGCACAGTCAGAGCGTTTTAGATCGGGTGCGCTGGGTTAAGCAGCATTTTCCGCAGATTGATGTGGTGGGGGGCAATGTGGCGACTGCAGAAGCAGCCCGTGCACTAGCTGATCACGGTGCGGATGCGGTTAAAGTAGGGATAGGCCCTGGCTCCATTTGCACGACTCGTATCGTCGCCGGAGTAGGGGTTCCTCAGATGAAGGTGATTGCCGATGGAGGCATACGCTACTCCGGTGATGTGGCTAAGGCACTAGCAGCCGGGGCGCATAGCGTGATGATGGGCGGATTATTTGCTGGTACGGAAGAAGCGCCAGGCGACGTCTTTTTGTATCAAGGGCGTTCCTATAAAGCTTACCGTGGTATGGGTTCGGTGGGCGCTATGAAAGATGGCGCGGCAGACCGGTATTTTCAAGATAATACGGCGCAATTTGACAAGCTGGTGCCAGAAGGTATTGAAGGCCAAGTGGCTTATAAAGGCAGCGTGGTTGCCATTTTGTATCAGCTCTCAGGAGGCGTTCGTTCCAGCATGGGTTACTGTGGATGCAAAATGATTACGGAGCTGCATGAGCGGGCTGCTTTTGTTGAAATTACCTCTGCAGGTATTCGTGAATCGCATGTGCATGATGTGCAAATTACTAAAGAGGCACCGAATTATCAAAGGGAATAGGTGGTCTGTTCCAAGCAATATTTAAAAGGCTGTGGTGATTTTATTGGGGGCCTTTTGTCCCCCAATTTACACCCTACGATTCTTTCCCTTTTGTTTCTCTCCTCTTCTCGCATGCACGACAAAATTCTGATCCTCGATTTTGGTTCACAAGTTACTCAGCTCATCGCACGCCGGATCCGCGCGATGCATGTGTATTGTGAAATTCACCCGTATCACGTCGATGAAGCGGTTATTCGCGCTTTTGCTCCGCGTGGCATTATTTTGTCCGGGGGCCCCAATTCCGTCACAGAGGCCGGCTCCCCTCGCGCGCCGCAGGTAGTTTTTGAGCTTGGGGTACCGGTCTTAGGTATTTGCTATGGTATGCAAACGATGGCGCAGCAGCTTGGTGGGGAGGTTGAGCCAGGCCTGGTGCGAGAGTTTGGATTTGCGCAAATTGATCTACATGGTCATACCGGCTTGTTAGATGGTCTAGAGGAAGAGGTTGAAGAATCGGGCAAGCTCAATGTCTGGATGAGCCATGGTGATA
The DNA here is from genome assembly GCA_031963365.1 of Mycoavidus cysteinexigens. GTDB lineage: Bacteria > Pseudomonadota > Gammaproteobacteria > Burkholderiales > Burkholderiaceae > JASSUD01. The sequence goes on along the minus strand of JASSUF010000011.1, from coordinate 16,270 downwards.
AGGTCAAGAACTTGCCTGCAGGATTTGTGTGCATGGCTTCTACCGATGCATGTCCTATTGCAGGCATGGCAGATGACCAACGACGCTTCTATGGTGTGCAATTTCATCCTGAGGTCACGCATACGCCACAAGGTGAGGCTTTATTAGCACGCTTTGTGCTGACACTATGCGAGGTCCGCGCAGACTGGGTCATGGGAGCCTATGTAGATGAAATCGTAGAACGTATTCGCCTACAAGTTGGCAAAGAGCAGGTAATTTTAGGGCTCTCAGGAGGAGTTGATTCTTCTGTTGCTGCTGCGTTGCTACACCGTGCAATTGGCGACCAACTTACCTGCGTTTTTGTGGACCATGGTTTGCTGCGCTTTAATGAAGCAAAGCAGGTAATGGAGATGTTTGCCTCGCATCTAGGCGTAAACGTGGTGCATGTAGATGCGTCAGAGCGTTTTCTCAGCAAGCTAGCAGGCGTCACTGATCCCGAGGCCAAACGTAAAGTTATTGGGGCTGAGTTTGTAGAAGTATTTCAGGAAGAAGCCAGTAAGCTCACGCAGGCGAAGTGGCTAGCGCAAGGCACTATCTACCCGGATGTTATTGAATCAGCCGGAACCTCTCAATCAGGCGCTTCGAAGATTAAAAGCCATCACAACGTTGGGGGATTACCTGAGACGCTCTCTCTCAAACTGCTTGAGCCTTTGCGAGAGCTTTTCAAGGACGAAGTACGGGAACTAGGCGTTACCTTAGGTTTGCCGCATAGCATGGTCTATCGCCATCCTTTCCCAGGCCCTGGGCTTGGAGTGCGCATTTTGGGTGAAGTGAAGCGGGAATTTATTCCATGGCTTCAAAAAGCTGATGCGATTTTTATCGAGGCGCTACGCAATACGATAGATCCCGTTACGCAGCAATCTTGGTATGCACTGACAAGCCAAGCCTTCGCAGTTTTTCTGCCCGTGCGTAGTGTAGGGGTGATGGGGGATGCACGTAGTTATGAGTATGTAGTTGCACTACGTGCTGTGCAAACGCAAGATTTCATGACAGCGCATTGGGCACATCTACCGCATGATTTGCTCGGGCAGGTATCAAACCGCATTATTAATGAAGTATCGGGTATTAACCGCGTGGTTTACGATATTTCCGGCAAGCCCCCTGCAACGATCGAGTGGGAGTGAACCGGCCGTCCGGCAAAGGTTGGCGCTGAGACCATGAAACATCCTGAAACCGCGTCATGGCTTACTGCTCCATCCATCATCTTATGATTGATAGGTTTGGCAGCTTTTTGAGACAAGTTAAGGTTTTGTACGTAATTTCAACATCTTTTAGGTTTAGGACCCTCAGGTTGGGGAGAAGTGCTATTTGTTCGAAGTGCTCCTCCGTCAGGTTTTTACAATCTGAGAGATCTAGCTCGCGCAGTGATGTCAATTGATGAAAGCCAGCGAACGCATCTGCTGGGATAGTAGTACCACTTAGACTGAAGTCCTGTAGGTTGGGGAGAAGTGCTATTTGCTCCAAGTCCTTCTTTGTCAGCTTGTCATAATATTGGAGCTGTAGTTTGCGCAGTGATGTCAATTGATGAAGGCCAACGAGAGCACCTGTTGGGTTAGTAGCCCCACCTAGCGTTAAATCCTGTAGGTTGGGGAGAAGCGCTATTTGCTCGAAGTCCTTCTTTTTCAGGTTTGCGCAACAATAGAGATCTAGCTTACGTAGCTGTGTCAATTGATGAAAGCCAGAGATCGCATCTGCTGGAATAGTACCACCACTTAGACTGAAGTCCTGTAGGTTGGGGAGAAGTGCTATTTGCTCCCAGTCCTTCTTTGTCAGGTTTTTATAAGATGTAAGATCTAGCCTGCATAACTTTTTCAATTGATGAAAGCTAGCGAACGCATCTGTTGGTTGGGTACGAGCATACGCTAGACTTAGGTCCTCCAGGTTGGGAAGACGTGCTATTTGCTCTAACCCTTCCTTCGTCATGTTTGTAGAATATTGGAGATTTAGCCTGCGCAGCTGTGTCAATTGATGAAAGTCAGCGAATGCATCTGCTGGGAGATCAATATTCATTAGACTTAAGTTCTGTAGGTTGGAGAGAAGTGCTATTTGCTTGAAGTTCTCCTTTGTCAGGTTTGCACGAGGTGGAAGATCTAGCCTGCGTAGTGATGTCAATTGATGAAAGATCGCGAACGCATCTACTGGGATAGTAGTACGCATTAGATCTAAGTCTTCTAGGTTTGGGACGAGCGCTATTTGCTGCAAATGCTCCTTCGTCAAGTTTGTACAGTTCGAGAGATTTAGCCTGCGCAGTTGTGTCAATTGATGAAAGCTAGCGAACGCATCTGCTGGGATAAAAGTATTACTTAGATTTAAGTTTTGTAAGTTGTGGAAAAGCGCTATTTGTTCGCAGCCCTCCTTCGTCAGCACGCGCCAGCTAAAATCTAAATGCTGCAGATGTTGTAAATTCGGCGCTGCCTGAGCGAGATCCTTCAAAGTAAGATTGCATTGATGCAAATCTAAACCGTGCACGGCTGGTGTTAACTTGTTCAAATCAGTGGCAGTAAACCTCTTTCCAGCCAGCGTTAATATGCGTATTCCTCCCCCCCTGCGGTATCCTTCGATAGCTTCGGGTAGATCTTCGCTACTTTTTACTTTTACATATTGGATTGCCGCGGTAGCTGCTGTGTACAAAGTGGAATGAGCGAGCCGCATTTTTTTTAGAGTTTTTACATCACAGAAAGTGGCGATGTTGATCAATAGCTCTAGAGGGAGAGATGGCTTTTGGAGAACCTCTGTTTGAGATGGTGAGGAAGGAGTCTCTCCAGGGAGAGGTAAATTTTGGAGAACCTCTGTTTGAGATGGTGAGGAAAGAATCTCTCCAGGGACAGGTGGATTTTGGTAAACCTCTGTTTGAATTTGCGGAGGAGGAGGAGTTGCCTTTAAAAAGCGGCTTTTAAAATTTTGAAAATTTGAAGAACTGCTTTTCATTATATTGCTTAAGCGGCTGACAATATTTGATCTCTTCTTTGCGGGAGGGTGTAAGCTTTGTTGTGCTAAATTACTCGGTGAAGGCGCAGGGTTACTGGGAGTATGGTGCTTAATATTGAGTGTCATAGCGTTCTCTTTTTCCCAATAGATAATCTAAATTTCTACTCATTTTATTTAAGCATAAGTTTCTGAGTTTTTCTTGTTCTTTTGGAAAGATTAAATAAAAAAACGAAGCTAATTACTGATGTTATGTGGTGAGTTAGGTCGTCAATAGTGGACGCCATAAATAAAGTGAGGTAGTACCAATATAGGGAGGGTGTGGGTTCGAGTCCTGCCGAGGCCCGTGCCAATGGCCGAAGAGGGCAGGTAGAACGCTGCCTCCTTGCTGCTGGTATCATCACTACTTTCGGCAGTGCGGGAAGGGGGCTAGATGGTATTTTTCATGGCATTGATCGCCAGACACCAATCCAAACCCGCGCCACTACTGGCCTTTCCTTTGCCATTGATAATTGAGTGGGAATAGTTTCTCTGTGGATGCTAAGGAGCGCCAAGCGCATTTTATGCGGCTTGCTTTGCAAGCTGCAGGACAAGCCGCAGAAGCGGGAGAAGTGCCCGTTGGAGCTGTGCTCGTGTATCAAGATGAGGTGATTGCAACAGGCAGCAATTGCCCCATCCAGGCTTGCGATCCAAGCGCTCATGCAGAGATGAATGCGCTGCGCGCTGCAGGCCAAGTATTAGGAAATTACCGCCTTATAGACTGTGAGCTGTACGTTACGCTCGAGCCCTGCATTATGTGTGCAGGCGCCATACTGCATGCGCGTATTGCCCATCTTATTTTTGGCGCTAAAGATCCAAAAACAGGCAGCTGTGGCAGCGTGTTGAATGCGTTTGCGCATCCTCAGCTTAACCATCATACGCAGGTCAGTGCAGGTGTCTTAGAAGCAGAGTGCTCCCATATGCTGAGCCATTTTTTTCGCAAACGGCGCGAAGTGAAAAAGCAGGAGAGGTTAGGGTGAGGCTGGAATACGAGTTAAACCTATACCTTTACAGCAGACGTAGGTTGGTGGTGAGGCACGAACCCCAACATGCAGACCACTGAACCCTTGATGACCAGCTTAAAAACTGGCAAAAGGTCGGCAAAGATGAAAAGTCAGCGGCATGCATGTTGGGGTTCCTTCGTCACCACCAACCTACGAGCTATCTCGGTGTACAAAGTGATTGCTCTGATATAATTATAAGAGTAGCAATTTTCTGAGTGATGAGGGCTGTAACTATGTATATCAATCCTAACCCTAACCAAAATCCTTCGCTGGCATTTATAGACGCAGCTACGGTCCTGCGTGAAGATACCGTGCCAGCTAGGAACGAGCCGAGAAACGAAACGCAGACTTTTCCGAAAAGTTTTGCTTTTAGGAATTGTGAGCGCCTATTTGGAAATCCAGCCACCATCTTTCATGAAGATAAGGTGCAAACTCAACAAAATCTGCAAGATTTCATAGATAGGGGCCGAAGCACTGTCTTCCTGGCGAGTCTCGCGATAACTACAGCCGCCTTTTTCTTTGGTCCTGTGGTGTACATTCCTGCAATAGTATTTTGTATAAATTTACTCTTTGATTTATTCCTGGAGATTGGAATTGAAAAAGAGCAAAATAGACTTAAGGAAATAAAAGAACAGCTTCCGCCTCCCTATCAGCTGAACCCGCCTGCATATCAGTGTGCATAAAAAGAGCTGTCTGCAATATTTGGTGTTGTTAGAGGGGTGAATTTCTTTTTAACGGCCCTATCCCTACAGAAATGGGGATAGGGCCGTTTAGTATTAATAAGTTACGCAGCAGGGTAGGTTGGGGTGACGAAGGAACCCCAACATGCAGACCACTGACTTTTCATTTTTGGTTTTGCTATTTGTAGGCTGGCCTTCAAGGAGGCGGTGGCTTGCATGTTGGGGTTCCTTCGTCACCACCAACCTACCATTCTACATGGCGCATAGTCTCTCTCAATCCCGCAATAATTCATTCAAAGCTGTCTTAGCACGCGTTTTTGCATCGACTTTTTTTACAATAACCGCTGCGTACAAATTGTAATTTCCATTATGCCCAGGAAGGCTGCCTGATACGACGACAGACCCAGCAGGCACGCGGCCGTAGTGAATTTCACCTGTTTCTCGGTCATAGATCTTTGTGCTCTGACCGATAAAAACACCCATCGAAATAACCGAATTCTCTTCTACGATTACCCCTTCCACAATCTCTGAGCGTGCGCCAATAAAGCAGTTGTCTTCGATAATGACAGGGTTGGCTTGTAACGGCTCTAATACGCCTCCAATGCCCACTCCTCCTGATAGGTGTACATTCTTTCCAATTTGCGCGCAAGAGCCCACGGTAGCCCATGTGTCCACCATCGTGCCGGTATCAATATAGGCGCCAATATTGACGTAAGAGGGCATAAGCACCACGTTTTTACCAATAAAGGAGCCACGTCGAGCAATGGCCGGAGGCACAACGCGAAAACCGCCTTGCGCAAAGTCTGCTTCGCTGTAGTTTGCAAATTTACTGGGTACCTTGTCGTAAAACTGGGTATAGCCTCCAGCGGGTAAGAGGGCATTGTCGTGTAAGCGAAAGGACAATAAAACGGCTTTTTTGATCCAGGCATGCGTGATCCATTGCGCTTCAGGGCCGTTGCCATTTTTCTGAGCTACGCGCATATGCCCTTTATCGAGGCCATCGATCACTTCAGAGACCGCTTCGCAAATTTCATTGAAAGAATGAGCAAGTGTATGGTCTGGTGAGATGCCGCGTGCAGAGAGTGCGTCGCGGTGATCCCATGCGTTTTCAATACAGGTTTGCAAAGAAGAAGTAGACATAGCAAGTAGATAGAAAGAAAAGAAAGAGGGCTATAAAAGGTTGATCAGATTTTTTAGCGCAGGTTGTTCTGGTGTTGGTAGTCCTTTGATCTAAAGCATGCTTTGGCAAAATTCTACAATCCGATTCGCACTTTCAACGCAATGCTGTAGAGAGGGAACTAACGCAATGCGCAGATAGCCTTCGCCTGGATTATGGCCCATGACTTCGCGGGATAAGTAAGACCCAGGCAAAAGCGTGACATTATAGTGAGCAAATAAACCTTGGACGAAGAGAGCGTCTGTTGAATGGGCGGGGGATACTGGAAGTGCTGTGCTGATGCGCTCTGGAAGGCGGGCCCACAGATAAAAGCTGGCTGAAGGTGCTTGTACATCGAGTACTTGGGCAAGCAGCGGTGTGACGACCTTAAATTTTTCTCGATATAGCGCACGATTCTCGCGTACATGGACCTCATCTTTCCACGCTGCGATGCTAGCCGCCTGTACAACAGGGCTTAGAGCGGTGCCATGGTAGGTGCGATACTGTAAAAAAGATTGGAGAATGGCTGCGTCGCCAGCTACGAAACCTGAGCGTAATCCAGGGACATTTGAGCGTTTTGAAAGACTAGAGAGCATCACTAGACGCTCCCATCCTCGGCCAAGCTGGTGAGCCGCTTCTAAGGCTCCAAGAGGAGGGGAAGCTTCATCTCTATAAATTTCGCTATAGCATTCATCGCAAGCAATGATAAAACCATGCCGGTCAGATTGTGTAAAAAGTATGCGCCAATCTTCTAGCGACAGAACGGCTCCGGTTGGGTTATTTGGCGTGCATACATACACCAATTGTGTTCTGGCCCAGATATCATCTGGAACTGCAGCATAGTCGCAATGAAAAACTTCGGTGCTTTGCGCCTGAGATTCAAATGCAAGTAGCCCTTGCTTATTTGAATCTATAGCAGCAGCAGTAGAGGAGGAGCGTACTTGCGTACTATTCACAAAGTAAGGAGTAGCGCCTGCAAGTAAAGCCGCACCTTCATAAATTTGATACCCAGGGTTAGGACATATCACCAGTGCATCGGGTTTACTATGGTCTATTACTGCTTGTGCCAGTGAAAAAAGGGCTTCGCGTGTGCCTGCTACGGGTAAGATCTCTGTATCTGGATTGAGCGCGGGCAGAGAAGGGTAACGGGTTTGTAGCCAGCCTGCGATAGCTTGTCTTAGTGCTGGGCTTCCTAGGCTTGTCGGGTAGTGTGCTAATCCATCCAATGCTTCTATGAGGGCGTCACGGATAAAAGGGGGGGTAGCGTGCTCTGGCTCTCCGACGCTTAAACGAATAGAGGGGAGAGGGCTAGGGGAAATGCCTGCGAGAAGCGCTCTGAGTTTTTCGAACGGATAGGGTTGGAGTTTGGCGAGAGTAGGGTTCACGGCTAATAACTTGATGAAAAGAGTAGGAGAGTTGCGTGCTGTTTGCACAGGGGCTATGTAGCAGAGACTATAACTAATATTAGGACATATCCTCAATTCTCCAAAAGGGCCCATCTTTGGAGTTGTGGGGTGCCAGGTATTCACTGTACTTAAGTACATCCGGATCCTGCTCCCCCAAACACGTTCCCCTTTGAGACTATTGAGGACACGCCCTAGGGAAGGCCTCCTTTTTCTGAATATTAGATGGGCATTTTCCTTTTATCCCGTGCATATAAGTTGGCTTGTATGCTTATAGGCCATGATAATAGGGTAATGTTTTGGTATGTATAAAAGTAAATAGTGATTTGCGTGCAGTTTAAGGGATACCAAAAATGGTTAAGGAGATGGCATGAGCGAGTTGCAGCTCGGTTTAGTGAGCGTGGGCTTGGCAATTTTGTTGTTAGTGGTGGGGTATAACGCTTGGCAGCGTTTTAGGCTTCGTAGGATGCTACCTCGTTCTTCACCTGCTAGAAAAGCTGCGGGCCTAGATAAGGTTCCTGTGCAGGCAAAGCAAGCACACATGGCTCACGCTGGCGCCATGCAGTATGACTCACAACAAACCCACGCTTGGCAGGAGGACTCAGAGCCTTTTTTGGAAATGGCTGCGTTTTCAGAAACCGACGCGCACAGTCCAAAGGCAATGGGAAACGCCGGATACATACAGCCCACCGCCCCATCCAAAGCAGGCAAAAAGCAACGCGGGTGGTGGCCATGGGCAAAGCATGCACCAAAAAATCAACATAATGAGCATGAAGAGGGGCGAGCCGGCCAAGCTATTGCTGGCAAATTATCGGATGATTTTGCGGATAAAAACCTGGCGATAGAACCTAGCTTGCAGCCCTATGCTTCTTTGCAGGAAAGTTTGCAAAATGAGAACCAAGAAGCAACTGCTCAGGGAGTCAGTGCTGAAATAAATAGGCAAACTGCTCCAGAAGAAAACAGCGCTTTCATGCATGCTCAAAATGGAATAGATAGCGCGGATATGCTTGCTGCGCGACTTTTTAAAGGGGCACGTCGTGCACAGATTAACGAGCGCATCGATGCCATAGTGCAATTGCAGCTACCTACGAGTGTTTCTGCTGAACGGCTGATGACATTAGCGCAGCGTCAACGCAGAGTGGGTAATAAACCGGTATTGCTTGAAGCGCTGCATGGAAAAGCGCACGAAACACAAAAAGCAGGGCAACAGGTCTCTTCGGACAAAGACAGCGCTTGGCATAGCCCTGAGGCTGGAGAGCGTTATGAGCAAGTCCGTGTGGCGGTGCAATTGGCAAACCGTTCTGGAGCGCTGAACGAATTGGAATTCTCAGAGTTTGCTTCTGGAGTGCATGCGCTGGCAAAAAATCTCAACGCTAATTTTGAGCTCCCTTCTATGCAGCAAACTGTGGTGCGCGCTCGGCAGCTTGATACCTTTGCGTTAGCGTGTGATGTGCAGCTCTGCGTTAATCTGTTATCCGATGGTGCGCCATGGTCTGCTTATTATGTGCAGCAAACTGCTACACAGGATGATTTTGTGCTTTCTCGGGATGGCGCGCGTTTTGTGAAGTTGGATGCCCAGAATAATCCGATGTTTATGCTGTACTGCGGACAAACTAATTTCTTGCGTGATGACTTAACGTATAGCGGCAGCTCGTTGATTACGTTGCTATTGGATGTGCCGATAGCCGATGAAGAGCAACAGCCTTTTCGGGCTATGTGTGAGTATGCTCGTGTACTGGGCAAACGCATCGGTGGCCGTATCGTAGATGATCAACGCCAGCCACTTTCAGATGCTGCTTTGTCTTCTATTGAAAAACGATTGATGGCGCTCTATGGGGTGCTTGAAGAAGCAGGTCTCCCAGCAGGAACGCCTGCGGCACGTCGCCTGTTTAGCCACGGCTAAAGGGGCTTTTCGGCATTAGACCTCTTTCGGAATCCCGTAGCTGAGATTTCTGTATAATCTAGGGCTATTAACTGATATCTAATTTGGATATTTACCCACCCTTTCGTAAGAAAGTACGGCATTAGTTTGCTGCTGCAATTCATATTCTCCTCAATATCCACTTCCAAAAGATATCTATCCATATTTCCAATCATGGTGATAAAGGATTATTTCCTTTCACCATGGCTGGGGTAGGTTGGCGGTCAGGTACGACCCCCAACATGCATACCACCGACTTTTGATTATCGCTTTTAGCCTGTACATGCAGGTTTTAAAAGACCAGCGGTCATCATGTTGGGGTTCCTTCGTCACCGCCAACCTACAATGAACGGTAGGTTGGCTGAGGCGCGAACTCCAACATGCGCACCACAGCCTTTTTGAATACCTGCGTAACATCAGTTATTAGCGAGTAATTGCTTGGAAAGTTTCTTGAACAGAAATACTTGCAAGTCAATTTTCCCCTGTGGAGGGCCCATGTTTTTGCATTCTTTTTCTTTGGTTTCTTGGTTACCAAAATCTGATATGCCGTATGCTGATGCGGATCATCGTACTTTCTTTTCTACGACTAAGACCATGCTGTCCAAAATAGGACGATTCGCTATATGGTGTGTTTTGGCATGTATAAGCGCGGTGAGCAGTTCAGTTGGCGCTATAGAAGCATCTACTTCTTCCAGCCTAGGAAGTGAGCGTATTGAAGAAGAAATGCGCAGAGGTCAACGTTATGGCTCTAGGCTTACGCATGGAAATATAGCCGCGTGGCAGCAGGGGAATAATGATTGGTTGCACATCCCAGCGTCTGGGCCTACCCATGGCAATGGGGAAGCAAGTAGTATTTCTAGCGCTGCCTACACTTCAGATATCGGAGTGGAGTCTTTCGTCAGTAGCGATTTCCCCCATTCTGAGGGTGTGCGTAATAGGTCTGTAAGCGCTCACAGTGTGAATGAACCCCCTTCAGATGGGTTGCTTAGCATACCTTTCAATGCGCTTTTAGAGCATCAGCATCAGCCTCAGCAAAATGTACCGGTGGCGCATCAATCAAGTGCAATGATAGACGCTGTGGCTCCAAGCTCTGTAGCTTCTAGGAGCGCATATTCCGCTCAGTCTGTAACAAGCCACGACACTGAATCTGATGTGAGTGCAGTGAGTGATACGCATGCATCCAGCTGGAGTTGGGTTTCTGCTGCCAGTGAGCAATCTCAATCTTCAGAAAGAAATAATGCAATGGCTTCGCAGCATGATGGCGGAATGCATCTCATAACACCTATGATCAGTCAATCCGGTTCAGTAGAAGGAGGAGGGGAGGCTGAAGGTTCGGCTTCCCATTCTTCAATTTCAATGCGTTCACACTCTGTAAGTAATAGGACCGATTCCAGCGAGCATGTGTCTACGTATGCGAGTTCAGATAAATCTGAGTCAACGCATATTCCTACTCCGCCGTCTCATCAAATATTGGTTAAAGGTAGTGTTATACACACACCCTCTGATTCGGAATCTAAGTCTCAGAATTTACAAAAATCGACTTCTAGTTTTACCTCATCAACGGCATCCAGAGCGGCTAGTGCGATTCGACTCCAACCGAGCCTGGATCAGCAAGTCTTACAGCTTGGACGCAGAATAGATCATGTAGAGCGTGCTGCTCATGCAGGTATTGCTGCTGCAATGGCTATGCCTAATTTAGCGCCTTCTGAGCCAGGCAAAACTACTGTAGCAGTGGGAACGGCTAATTTCCGCGGCGAGTCTGCCATAGGAGTGGGTTTAACACATCGCTCTGCAGGCGGATCAATGCAGTTTAATGTGGCTGTATCAGGCTCTAGTGGAGCAGTGGGGGTTCGGGCGCAAGCAGGGTATGAGTTTTAAAACCTGCGCAAAAAGCAATAAAAAGCTCCTGTTCCTCTTCTAATATCGAAGAGGAACAGGAGCTTTTTCACATTTCACAGTGTATCAATCTAACGGAGCTGAGCGTAATTGATTGACTTGCTTGGGCGATACAGGGGCGCCTTTTGGATTCCAAGTCATACGAATATAGGTTACGACTGCAGCAATCTCTTCGTCGGAGAGTTGTTGCGCAAACGGGGGCATACCGTAGGGTTCAGGATTACCTATTGTAGAAGGAGGGAAGCCGCCATTTAAAACCATACGGATTGCATTGACCGCAGAGGGCATCTGTATCGAAGCGTTGTTAGCCAAAGGAGGGTAGGCAGGAGGTTTCCCTTTGCCGTCAGCTGCATGGCAGATTACGCATTCTTTGGTATAGATCTGCTTGCCCTTAACTAGTAAATGCGCAGCCAATGCTTCAGAGGGCTCAAATTGTAAATCGTGCGGAGCCTTCTTTTTCTGCGGTAAGGTTTTAAGGTAGACCGACATCGCATGAATATCGTCATCGCTTAAGTATTGCAAGCTGTTATGAACCACCTCTGACATAGGCCCAAATACAGCACCTTCTGCTGAGACCCCTGTTTTCAGTAATGCGTCTAAATGCTCGATATTCCAGTTGCCTAAACCTGAAGCATCAGAGGTGAGAGAAGGCGCATACCAATTTTGTAGCGGAATAAGGCCGCCAGCAAATGCTGCACTTTGATTGGGGCCACCCAAGGGATTGATGGAGGTGTGGCACATTGCGCAGTGTCCTAGACCTTCCACTAAATACGCTCCCCGATTCCATTCTGCGGATTGCTTGGTGTCCGTTTTTTGGTTTCCAGGAGAGAAGAATAAGAGTCGCCATCCCAACAACATAAAACGTTGGTTAAATGGGAAACGCATCTCATTTTCACGATTAGCTTGATGCACGGCGGGTATAGACCGTATATAGGTAAACATTGCATCAGAGTCTTCACGTGTCACACGCGTATAACTGGTGAACGGGAAAGCAGGATAGAGCAAGCTACCATCTTTAGAGCGGCCTGCATGCATGGCCCGATAAAAGTCATCCGAAGACCAAGACCCAATCCCCGTTTCTTTATCCGGAGTGATATTGGGCGTATAGAGCGTGCCAAACGGAGTAGGTATGGGCAGGCCTCCACTAAAAGAGGGATTGCCCCGAATAGTATGGCAGGCAATACAGTCACCCGCTTGTGCTAGATATTTTCCCCGCACCACTAACTCAGCACGCTGAGATGCCGATAAAGTACTAGGATCAAAAGGCGGTTTTTTAACCGACACAAAAGGGCTTAAAGGGTCGCCTGCCCAGAGGGCGCGATAGAAGAGTGCGGATGCTATGCTACCCAGTAACACTAAGGCTAATAGGGGGAGCAGGATGCATTGGGGTTTACGAAATAACCATTTTTTCATTGCGAGCTAGCCCTGGCTTCTAGTGGGTGGAATGTTCTGTAGATTTGCGAGGAGTACCGCATCGTAGAGGCAGCGGTCTAGCCGGCGCAGGCGTTAAGCTTGCTGGCACAGGCTGCTGAGCAATCCATCTTGCTACTGCTTGGATATCCTGTTCATTTAATGCGGTGGTGATGGAGTGCATGCAGTCGGGGGGATTGCCATGGCGCTGTCCTGCACGCCAAGCGCCTAACTGAGCACGGATATAGTCACTGCCAAGCCCTACCAAACCTGGAATGGCAGGTTGGGCTATACCGGCTTGCATGCCGGTTAGTGCTGCGCCATGGCATGCAATACAGGCTGGAATATTTTTTTTCGTATCACCCAAAAACACGAGTTGCTCGGCGTATTTGGCATCCAATTTATCCGATGTGGATGCAGTATTGCCTTCTGCATATACCAACCCTTTTTGTGGGCGCTGTGCAGAAAAATAATCGGCCATTTTTCGCAAGTAATCGTCTGACAGATACGTCACCAAATAATTCATTGGACGATAGGTGCGTTGACCTTCACGGAATTGCACCAGCTGCTCAAATAAATAATCGGCAGGCTGGCCCGCTAAACGCGGGAAATACGCATTAGCCGTACCTTCACCTTGTGCTCCATGGCAAGCAGCACAGGCGCGAGTGCGCTCAGCCATAGTATCGGGTACGCCAACCAATGGTGTGCTGTGTGCTACAGACGCTAATACAGCGCTGCTTACCCATGCGGTAAGCCAATAAAAAAATGAGCGCCTTAAAAGCACGCTATTCCCCTTTTTTTACAGTGAATAAATTAACCAGGCTAAGAGCTATTAACTGATGTTACGTAGGTATTCAAAAGACGGTGGTATGCGTGTTGGGGTTCCTTCGTCACCACCAACCTACCGTTCATTGTAGGTTGGTGGTGAGGTACGAACCCCAACATGCATACCATTGTCTTTTGAATACCTGCATAACATCAGTTATTAAAAATACACCTAACTAGGTGATTTTACAGCAGGTGATACGGAGAGTCGTGCCCAGTGTTTTAGCGCAATAAGTGAGCCGATTGCTTCTAAAACGCCTGCTGGAACCCATAAAATTAAGCCGCCCAGACTCTGGTCTATGAGAGGTGGTAGGCCAAATGCTCGCCCGCATAAATCAAAAATGGGATAGAGATCAGTTTCGCTAAATGTAATGATTGCACCCGCCAAAATCTGAGGAGACATTGTCAAGACAGGGGAGAGTACGCGTAAACCTGCTCCAACACGAGCCCGTGGTGCGGGCCGATGATCGAGTATGAGTTTCCAGTACATCAATCCTGTAATAAAAACAGACGCATTCATAAAATGGTACAGCGGCCCATCGATCATCGATACAAACTGTACATAGGGAATAAGCCATATACAGACAGAAACGATAAAAAGAAGGCTGACAAGAGCAGGATTAAATAGCACACGCAGAAATAGTTGCATACTTTTAGTGCGCTCTATACGCCGAAGCATCTGCCGCCCAAAAAGCCTATGACGTGGTAAACCCGCCCGCAACACGTTACCCGGATAAGATGCCATTAAAAGAAGAGGCGCTAGGTGGTGCAAAACGAGATGCTGGAGGCGGTGTGCAAAAAACTCATGCTCTGCGTAGTAATCTACCCGGCTTTGTAAGGCGAGAACACTCAATACCCATCCTGCCCAAAAAGCAAGCAAACGAGCTTGGCTTACCCGCTGTATCTTCATTCCTCGCAGATAGAGCAAGCTGCTAATCACAAAAAATAATCCCCACCCCAAGGAAGGTTCCCATGGAATGAGGAAATGAAGGAGGTGCATACCCTGAGCTACGAAGAGGGCGCTATAGCGTAGGGCATGCCCTCAATTGAGGACACGCCCTAGGTAAAGTCATGCCGCTTAGCACCTAATAACTGAAATATTGCCACGAGGGCGAATAGTAACGCTAACACAGGGTGGGATGGATTTTTTTTGCAGCTAGTCGGCACAGATTCACTACTACTTGATAGGGTGCTATGAGAGCGACATAGTCCTTTCGTAACGATATTCCTGCTTTGCAAAAAAAGAATGTGATTTTGAACTCTCACTGGAATAGATGGGTAGATTTTTGCCAGTATTGTTTTCAGTCACTTGAAATTCTTCATACGCAGATATAACAAGATGACGCTCGCGAAACACCCTGTTTATTTCATGGTCTCTTAAAGTTTTTATTTCTCTAAAAAGATTGATAGTTTGCATTCTATGGTAGTTCGCATACGCTTCTCTACTGGCAAAATTATTCAATTCATTTATAGAATTTTTCAGATTTTTTAGACTTGCCTTGAGTTCATCTAGTACATCTATTAATGAAGATTGCTTATGGTCGTTTATCAATTCTTTTATATTTGATTTCCCCTCTAATATGGCTGCCACTGCCATTAAGAAAGTAGTGATAATGCTGAGGCATAGTTGAGAGAGGCATATGATGCCAAATGTAAAAAGCGTATCAATAATGCCGCTTACGAGCGATATGCATCCAATAATAGCCAGAGTCTTTAGTTTTTCTTTTAAAAGGTTGGGCTCGTCATTCAGCTCTTCTTTGAAAGCAGTGGTGTCCTTTATTGTTTCATTAATCGTTTGAGTGCATGCATTCAAATCCATATTGAAAGTTTCTGTAGTGCTTTCGCTTAAAGAAGATGCGTGATCCCCTAGTCTAATTTGCTCTTCCAGTATGATGATCTCATTACAAAAATTTTCTTTCATTGCATTAAATATTTTTATATTTTCATTGTTTTTTTTAATAAAATCTTCATTTATTTTTTGGGCTTCTACGGTGCTGCAAAAAATGTCAGAATTTGTTTTTTTGCTGGTTTTGTTTTCTGTTTGTTTTAATGTTTCAGTATGGTTTTTTTCATAGGTTAAATTTTTACCTACAGGAGATGCTTCAATATGACTGGTAGCGCTATATTTATCTTGTATGGAATCTAATATTTTTATTATTTCGCAAATAGTATGGTATGACTTTTTTATCTCGGACAATTTTAATTGCAATCCCTCTATATTTTTTTTGATTAGAGATTCTGGAATCCATTCATTATCATTGGTTTGAGCATGTACAGCATGGTCATACATTGCAAGCTGTGAGCCAGTTACACACTTTGGATGGCTGTTTCCTAGTTGCAAAGCCATTGGCGAAGCAGTCATTGAATTGGGCCTTTGGATAGTACACATATTTTTGCCTCCAACAGGATGCATGTATATACATCCTGTTTTGGAAATTATTTAATTATTTTTTATAAAGTTATTCATATATAGCTTATTCAAGCTGAATTCACCTGTAATGTAATTATTTTCTGAAATAAGAAATATTTCTCAAATATTTATGCACCTACAGTATCAGGAGGATTCTTTATGAAAAGTTCAGCACAGGGCGAATCATAGCTGGTTCATTGTCTCAAGAAGGTCTCATATCTCTGTATTTCTTTTTCAGAGCCCCTTATTCTGCTAGGTCATAAAATCCTTGTCCCTGTTTAAGAAAATCTCGCACCGATAGCAATATAGAGGCTGTGCAAGCTTCTTAGGCAATTTGCTTTCACTAAGAATCCACTAGTAATCTCTCAAAGCATCATTATCAGATGAGAGGCATTACCTGTTATTCAATCTATATAAGTTATTTGCTTGCGGTTGAGTGGGATTACTCTGAAAACCCACTAAGATGCATACTCATACTAGTATTTCAATGCATGAGCAGGTGTATTACAGGGCTTCCGCATGAACAGGCTTGTCAAATAAGGCCCAGGATGGAATCGCGCAT
>JASSUF010000214.1:0-2248 GCA_031963365.1 Mycoavidus cysteinexigens | reverse complement strand
GAGCACCGCACGACCCCGAAGATGGGCCCTTTGGGGCAATTGAGGACATGCCCTAAGTGCTGGCAGGCATCTAGAAAGAAGGAAAGAAATTCCATGAAACTTTGTCATTTCGAAGCTGGGCTTTCGCACCCGTTGTTTCTTATTGCGGGGCCTTGCGTTATCGAATCTAGGCAAATGGCGATAGATACGGCAGGTGCGCTAAAAGAAATATGTGCGAGCCTGAATTTGCCTTTTATTTATAAATCGTCGTACGACAAAGCAAATCGCACGTCTAAACAATCTTTTCGAGGCTTGGGGAAAGAAGAAGGTTTAGAGATTCTGGCCGAAGTAAAAGCGCAAATTGGTGTGCCTGTTTTGACCGATGTGCATACGGAAGCAGACGTGCCATTGGCTGCCGCAGTGGTGGATGTTCTGCAAACGCCTGCTTTTTTATGTCGCCAAACCGATTTTATTTATGCGTGTGCCCGCTCGGGTAAACCGGTAAATATCAAAAAAGGCCAATTTTTAGCGCCTGAAGATATGTTGCACGTGGTGGCTAAAGCCCGTGACGCTGCTAAAGAAGCAGGGTTGGATGAGGATGTATTTATGGTGTGTGAGCGCGGTGCTTCTTTTGGTTACCATAATTTGGTGTCCGATATGCGCTCTTTGGCTATTTTGCGAAGCACGCAAGCGCCTGTGGTGTTTGACGCGACGCACTCGGTGCAACTCCCTGGTGGTCAGGGCGGTAAGTCAGGTGGGCAACGTGAATTTGTTCCTGTGTTGGCGCGTGCAGCGGTATCTGCAGGCGTTGCAGGAATTTTTATGGAAACACATCCTGACCCAGATCGTGCGCTCTCAGATGGTCCTAATGCTGTACCTCTGGCGCAGATGCGTGCGTTGTTGAGCACACTGGTTGAGTTAGATCAGGTTGTGAAAAAAGCCCCATTTCTTGAAGATACTTTGAGTTCAAAATTGCAAAAATAAAGATTTTTTGACTATTTTGAATAGGCTTTAGGCTTTAAGTGGCGCTGCTGCTAAAATTGCTAAGACCTATCTTGCGACAAAGCCCTTGGCGCATCCATTTTTTTCTGTAAGGCTGAAATAGTATGAGTCAAATTATTGATCTCACTGGCCGTGAGATTCTTGATTCCCGTGGGTACCCCAGTGTGGAATGTGAGGTTTTATTAGAATCTGGCGTGTTAGCCCGTGCATCGGTGCCATCAGGAGCCTCTACAGGCTCGCGTGAAGCTATTGAGCTGCGTGATGGAGATGCACAGCGTTATATGGGTCGTGGTGTCTTGCAGGCGGTGAGCCATATTCAAAATGAGATCGCTGAGGAGATCAAAGGGCTGGAAGTAGTCGAGCAAGCGTTTATCGATAAGACCTTGATCGAGCTAGATGGCACAGACAATAAATCGCGCCTTGGAGCAAATGCTTTATTAGCCGTATCCATGGCGGTTGCAAAAGCAGCTGCTAAAGAAATGGATTTGCCACTTTATCGTTATTTTGGTGGGTCTAACGCAACGCAAATGCCCGTGCCAATGATGAATATTATCAATGGCGGAGCCCATGCAAATAATGGTTTATCCATTCAAGAATTTATGATTGTGCCCGTGATGGGCGGCTCAGCAAGCGCTAGCTTCCGTGAAGCATTGCGTTGTGGTGTAGAGGTGTTTCACACCCTTAAAAAAATACTTGCAGAAAAACATTTAAGTACTGCGGTGGGTGATGAAGGCGGCTTTGCACCTAATCTTGCGAATAACGAAGCGTGTTTATCGTTGCTCATGAGTGCGATTGAAAGGGCTGGGTATTTACCTGGTGAAGATGTATTGATTGCGTTGGACTGTGCCTCGAGCGAGTTTTATAAAGAAGGAAAGTACTGTCTCAAAGGAGAAGACCTGCAGTTGAGTTCTGAAGATTTCACGCACTATCTTGCAAAGCTCACGGATCAATTTCCTATTATTTCGATAGAAGACGGGATGGCCGAAGATGACTGGGAAGGCTGGGCGTATTTGAGTAAACAGTTAAATCGGAAGATTCAGTTGGTCGGGGATGATTTATTTGTGACCAATACGCACTTTTTAAAGCAGGGTATTGAGCGCGATATAGCCAACTCTGCTTTGATCAAAGTGAACCAAATTGGTACGCTTAGCGAGACCTTTGCTGCTGTAGAAATGGCAAAACGTGCACGTTACACTGCCGTGATTTCGCATCGTTCAGGTGAAACAGAGGATGTCACGATTGCAGATATTGCTGTTGGCTTGAATGC
>JASSUF010000231.1:0-2280 GCA_031963365.1 Mycoavidus cysteinexigens | reverse complement strand
ATGCCGGGTGGTGTGGCAGGGGTGCAGCCTCAGAAGGCTGCCCCCTATGCCGATGGGGGTAGCCCTGACAATGCCCTACTTTCAAACGGGGGTAATCCGCACCCCAACCGTCGTTACCGCCGCAGAAATTGAAACATCAGTGGGCTGCTATAAAAATCTTTAAAAATTAGCCCCTAACCTGCGCCCACAAAAACATCCTTTCGCAATCCGTGCAACGCGGCTCATAGCAAAACCAATAAGATTTCAGACATATTTGATAGCAACTGCACGCATTTTTTTAGAAAATCTTTCCACACTCTTTTTTCTACAATAGATTATTCGTAAAAAACGCCTGACACGCCATATTCATCGCTAAGGCTAAATTTTTTATGAAAAATTTCTTGTGGAAAGTTTAAACAGGAAATTTAAAAATGGCCATCGAGGCATCAAGCAACAGGAATTCAAGTATCCACTTAGCGCTAGGCACCCCTCAGGCAACTATAAAAGCAGCTGTATCATCCAAAAACCTAGGTAGCCCAGGGCTTCAAAGCGCTCAGAGAACAAATTCACAAAATCAGTCGGTGCAAACAATACTCCCCTCCAGCACAGTTAATACACTATCAACTAAAACTGAAATAAATGCTCTAGAAGAAAATCTGAAACCCGAGCAACTAAAAAAATTCCAAAACCTGAAAAAGGGTGGGAATTTTGTAATGCACTACAAAGCTGGGGGGGAACTATACACATTACTAAAACTTAAAGATGACATGGGTAATCCACTACCCTCTGAGCATCTATACGAACTAGCAACGGAAACGAGGAAAGATGATGGATCAACTCCTGCGCACAGGGAGGCTAAAACGAGTTCCGGCAGCATTCTCGCTACTCTTATGAACAGACTGGAACCCGAGCAAGGAAAAAAAATACTAGGCCTGAAAGATAAGAACGGCAAAACTCCATTGGATTACTTGCTACCTCAGGAATTAGGCACTTTAATATCTCTTAGCATAGACCGACTAAAAGAGGGGGGCGATATTAATTTACGCCGCTCGGCTATGCAAACCATTGAAGTTGCTACCGAAAAATTATCATCTGATCAGCTATACGAAGTATTAAAATTATCTTACCGTCAGCTATATGAAGTATTAACAAAAATTTCTGGTGGAAAAATTTACGATGACTGCTGTCCACGCCTAATACACGAGGTAGTTAAAACCGGCGACGTCGGAATGATCGATTACTTTACGAAGAGATTAACGTTCCAGCACGTAAACGATCTAGGGAAACTCAGCGAGAATGATTATCTAAAACACGACGAAACTATTTTGCACATTGCGGCTGCTGAAAAAAATGGCCCTGAAATTATTGAATGTATTACCCAAAACTTTCCCCCTGAGCAAAAAAACAAACTACTAACAACAGAGAAATATAAATATGACTATGAATCAACCCTAATGCAGGCGGCGATTAAAATTGGTAGCATCGAAACTGTCGGTTACCTTTTGACACAAATGAAACCTCAGCAACTAGAAGAATTCATAAAGCCAGAAAAATATCGCAAAACTCTATTGGATACCTTTACGCCCGAGCAATTAGGCAGTCTACTAAAATTTAAGGATGAGCAGGGCTATACCCTTTTGCACCGCATGGCTAGAGAAAACAGCAGTAAAGTCATTGAATATTTTACCAAAGAATTACCCCTTGACGATCTATACGAACTAGTAACGCTGCAGGGTCCAGATGGATCAACCCCAGTGCAGGCAGCGGCTAAAATTCGTGAAATCGAAACTACCAGCATTCCTATTGAGGCTACCAATAATATCGAGACTATTGAAACTGCCAAAGTTACTGTAACTATCGAAACTGTCGAAACTACCGTAGCTATCGAAACTATCGAGCCACCTATTGATTCTCTTATCAAAGGACTGAAACTCCAGCAGCGACAGGAGCTACTAAATCTAAGAGAGAAGGATGGCCAAACTCCATTGAATTATTTGGTTCAGAGCAACAACTTTGAAATGGTAGAGCGCCTTATGGGAGGTATGGCATCTGAGCAACAGCAAGAAATACGTAATCCCAAAGCTCAATTAACAAACTAGCCTGCCTCAACATAAGTTACGAATAGTTTTTTAGAGGGGCAGTATGTGATGTACCGCTGTCTTTCTTAGACCTCATTTACAGAGGCATACAGAAGCCCAAAAGGCAGGCATGATTAAAGGGAAGTGGTATGCATGTTGGGGTTCGTGCCCATAAGCGCTAACGTAAAATATTAAAGATATAGTATCGTAGGCGTTTTGTGTA
>JASSUF010000213.1:0-2282 GCA_031963365.1 Mycoavidus cysteinexigens | reverse complement strand
GCCGGGTGGTGTGGCAGGGGTGCAGCCTCAGAAGGCTGCCCCCTATGCCGATGTTTTAATCGCGGAAATTATCAAATTCCAAGGGCATTTCAGTAATTTCTTTTTTTAGTAGGGCAATGGCTGCTTGTAGATCGTCGCGTTTTGTGCCGGTTACGCGTACGGTGTCGCCTTGAATGCTGCCTTGTACTTTTATTTTATTGTCTTTGATGCATTTAATAATTTTTTTGCCAAGCTCTGTGCTGATGCCTTCTTGTAGTTTGGTGACTTGTTTTCTTTTGTCTGCGCTTATTTTTTCTACGGTTTGGTAGTCTAAAAAGCGGATGTCTACTTGGCGTTTGGCTAGTTTTAGCAGTAAGACTTCTTTGACTTGTTGGAGTTGGAAGTCGTTATCGGCAAAGAGAGTGAGGGTGGATTCTTTTTCAGAGTTTTCAACGCGTGCGTCTGAATTTTTAAAATCAAAGCGGGTGCTGATTTCTTTGTTGGCCTGGTCTATAGCGTTTTTGACTTCGACTTTATTAGGCTTGGAAACGATATCGAAAGAAGGCATGAAATTTCCTTAAAAGATAGAGGAAAGAGGAGGGTGGGGCCTCCATTATGAAGGTTTTTTGTTTTGTATTGCGCGGGTAATTGAGGATACGCCCTAGGTTTTGCTTAGGTAATAGGCATGTAGGGCATCTACTTGTTGGTATAGCTGTGCTAGTGATGTATCGGCGGTGTTTATTATGATGTCTTGTGCGCGGTTTTGGCGGGCTTGACGGGTGGTTTGGCGGGCCATGATGGCTTGTACTTGCTCTCGTGAGAGTTGGCTACGTTGCATTACGCGGGCAATTTGGGTTTCTTCGTCGCAGTCTACTAATAATACGCGTTGTACACGGGTATCCCAGTTGCCTGACTCAACGAGTAGGGGCACGACGAATAGCACGTATTTGCCTTGTGCTAGGCGGGCTTCTTGGTCGCAGCTTGCTAAAATGAGCGGGCGTAAGATGGTCTCTAATTGTTGTCTGGCTGATTCGTCGCTAAAGATATGTGCGCGCATTTTGCTTCGATCTAGGGCGCCGTCTGGCAGGATGAAGGTGTCGCCAAAGTATTTTTTGATGGGGGGAATGGCTTTTCCCTCTGCTGCGGTTAAGCGCCGGGCAATGATGTCGGTATCGATTAGGGTGACGCCATGCGTTTCAAATCGGTTGGCTATGGTGGTTTTGCCACTGCCAATGCCACCGGTTAGGCCAACGGTGAATAGGGGCATGGTGTTTCCTAGTTGGTGGTTGGCGTAAAGAGTGGCAATACCCCTTCTAACCCTACGGTGTTTAACGCTACATCGGCGGTATTTTGCACTATGGGTTTGGCGTGAAAGGCGATGGAGAGGCCGGCTTGTGCCATCATTAGCAGGTCATTGGCACCGTCTCCAATGGCAATGGCGCGTTGTGTGGGGATATTCCATTGTGCGCATACTGCTTTTAGGGTGTTGGCTTTGACTTGTGCGTTGACGATGTCTCCTAGTACTTTGCCTGTTAATTTGCCTTCTACTATCTCCAGCGTATTCGCGCGTACTTCATCTAAGCCTAGCTGTGTTTGTAAGCGCTTTGCAAAAAAAGTGAAACCTCCTGACACCAAGAGCGTGCGCCATCCTGCTGCACGTGCGCCCTCGAGTAGATCTTCGGCTCCCGGAGATAAGCGTAGACGCTCGGTCCATACCCTTTCCAGTATGTCGGCATCGGCTCCTTTTAATAGCGCTACGCGCTGGCGAAGGCTTTCGTCAAAGTTTATTTCTCCTTGCATGGCTTGCTCAGTCAATGCGGCTACCGCTTCTTTTTTTCCGCAGAATGCAGCGATTTCATCGATACATTCCATATCGATGAGGGTGGAATCCATATCCATGGCGAGCACACCAAATTCGCTTAATTGCATGGGTGGGCGCACTGCACCATCTATTTTTTCATTACGGCAGTAGGTCCATAGGGTGTCAATTTGTGCGGCAGATACGCGCTCAACCCGTAATGCGAAGCTAGGTGCTTTGGAGTGGGTGATGCGTGTGATCGGTGTGCTGGGGCATAAAGCTTGTACCTTGTCTTGCTGCATGGGTTGGTTTTCGAAAGCAGGAAGAGCAGGGTATTGAAGGATGAAGTGCATAAGAAGAGAAAGAAAAAAGCGATGAATCGTTGATTGGTGGTGGGTAATATTCCCCAATATATACCACTGATTTTTAAAGCAGGTTATCAAGGATGCCGTGGTGTGCATGTTGGGGTTCCTTCGTCACCACCAACCTACCGTTCATTGTAGGT
>JASSUF010000212.1:0-2303 GCA_031963365.1 Mycoavidus cysteinexigens | reverse complement strand
GATCGTTTTCGTTTTCAGGAAAATTGCCAATATAGTGAGCAAGGCCTGGTCTGCAAAGTGCCAGCTGGCCATTATTTTGTGATGGGCGATAACCGTGACAATAGTGCCGATAGCCGAGTGTGGGGTTTTGTTCCAGATAGAAATTTAGTCGGTCGTGCTTTTTTTATTTGGTTTAATTTTAAAAACTTAAAACGTATTGGACACTTTGATTAAATGCACCGCTTTTACCGGAAATTTTAATGCCTCGCCTGACCGTATTGCCGCACCCTACACTGTGCCCAGAAGGCAAGACAATCGATGCCAAGAGTGGAGCAAGTATCTGCGATACGCTTCTTGAAAATGGTATTCCCATCGAGCATGCCTGCGAAAAAGTCTGCGCATGTACTACTTGCCATGTAATTGTTAGGCAGGGATATGCAACGCTAGCTCCGCCTGAGGATATGGAAGATGACCTCTTAGATATGGCCTGGGGGATAGAGCCCACCTCCCGCTTATCCTGCCAAGCCCGCATTCCAGTAGAGGCGGATGTAACGGTGGAAATTCCTAAATATTCTATTAATCACGCAAAAGAAAACCATTAAGGGTGTGTAGTTTTATGAAATGGACCGATATCTATGATATTGCTCAGGCGCTAGCGCAAGCACACCCTGACGAAGATCCCCGTCTTATTCGCTTTACTGATTTACACCTTTGGGTTTTGGCACTGCCAGGTTTTGACGATGACCCAAAACGTTCCGGTGAAAAAATCCTAGAAGCCATTCAAACTGCATGGATAGAGGAGGCTTAGTGCACAGTTCAGCAGATATACCTACACATACCGATACCCCCATTTCCCCTGCCCATTTTTCAGAATTGGGTTTAGATGAAGTCCTGTTACGGGCCATTCAAGAACAAGGCTATACCACACCAACACCGATTCAAGCGCGCGCTATTCCTGTTGCATTAGCGGGTAAAGATTTACTAGGCGCAGCACAAACCGGCACAGGCAAGACAGCGAGTTTTTCTCTCCCCATCCTGCAGCTTTTACAGCCTTTTGCAAATACCAGTACCTCTCCTGCACGCCATCCAGTTCGCGCTTTAGTGCTCACTCCCACGCGTGAATTGGCAGATCAAGTTGCAGCCAATATAGAAACGTATGGCAAATACTCTGCACTGCGCAGTACCCCGATCTTTGGGGGGGTAGATATGAATCCGCAGGCGGCTCAATTGCGTCGAGGCGTAGAAATTCTGATCGCTACACCAGGCCGTTTGCTAGACCATTTACAACAAAAAAATACGCAGCTGGGCGAAGTGCAGATTTTGGTGTTAGATGAAGCAGACCGTATGCTAGACATGGGTTTCTTGCCCGATCTGCAGCGCATTCTCAACTTACTGCCTAAAAATCGCCAGACTTTACTGTTCTCTGCTACTTTCTCACCAGAAATTACCAAACTCACTAAGAGCTACCTACGTAGCCCGGTGGCTATTAACGTTGCAACTCAAAATGCCACGGCAAAAAACGTTCGCCAGCGCGTCTATACGCTAGAGAGTAAAGATAAATCTGCCGCAGTTATTGAGCTTATACGCCGCCACGCTATGGGGCAGGTGATTGTATTTTGTAATAGCAAGTTAGGCGCTAGCCGACTCGTTCGCCAAATTGAGCAAGCTGGTATAAGTGCAGCCTCTATTCATGGTGATAAAACACAAAAAGAGCGTATGGAGGCCTTAGAGCGCTTCAAACAAGGCGATATCATCGCATTAGTAGCGACCGATGTAGCGGCTCGCGGCATTGATATTGCTGAGCTACCTGCTGTGATTAATTTTGATTTGCCTTTTAATGCAGAAGATTATGTGCATCGCATTGGCCGCACTGGCCGGGCAGGGGCGTCAGGAGATGCTTTATCTCTGTGTAGCCCAGAAGAAGAAAAATACCTGGCCGATATTGAAAAGCTGATTCAAAAACCTTTTGAGCGCGAAGCGTTTATTCCTTCAAACCCGATAAAAGGGCGAAGAACGGAGGCGATAAAGCGCCAACCTGCACGTCAAAAGGATGATTTATTCACCAAGCCTTATGTCCCTAGCCCTAAAGCACTTGAAGCTGAGAGGCAAAGGGGAGGGGCGGTTGAAAATCGTATGCACCACCCTGTGCATCATAGATCGGCAAAGAAACGCCAAGTAGCCGTATTGCTTGGCGGTGGTGTGCACAAAGAGTAGAGTAACTTTTGTATACAAAGATGCCCCATAAAAAATGGCCTTCATAAAAAGGCCATTTTTTATGGGTGCGCCCAGCATGGGCGCAATCTTGGAGGTGCAAGTCCTCCCGT
>JASSUF010000211.1:0-2306 GCA_031963365.1 Mycoavidus cysteinexigens | reverse complement strand
ACAGCGGTCTTATCAGCGCGACCGTAGCTTTGTATTTTAGGTTAGCGCTTATGGGAACGAACCCCAACATGCGCACCATCGACCTGTAATCATCGCTTTTTGGGGGGGCAGATCACCTGCGCGCCATGAATTCTTAAATATTGCTTTTGCCAGTTTATAGGCTGCTCTTCAAGGAGACATTGGTGTGCATGCTGGGGAACGTTGCTCACCACCAACCTACCATTATCATTAAAGGTCGAGGGCATACATATAAGCATGTTCAGATTCTGTAAGATAGTTCTTTAGCTTGAACGGGACGCATCCCATAGTGTTTGCAAGTTGATTGGCATAGAAAGACGACTGGGGTTTTTCTTAAGCCAACTTTAACTCTTGGACTGAGTCCAAACGCAAATAACTTATGGGAGTGGTTTCGCTATGTTGCAGCAAAAAACACAGATCATTATTGCCGATGAACATCCTGCTACTTTAACTACGGTAGACGATGCACTTCGAAATCAATCTGCCGTTGAAATTCAACAAGGGGTGTATTCCGATGAAGCCTTGTTTGAGAAGCTAGAAGTCGCGCCTTGCGATTTATTGATTTACGGGTTAACGCATGGCGAAACCTTAAGCTATGGAAGCTTAACGCCTATTGAGCAGCTTGCGCGTGCATATCCCCAAACAAAGATTATTGTCCTTGCACGTGAGGCAGACCCGGTTATCGTAACGCGCTTGCTGGCTGCAGGATGTGTAGGCTTTGTTAATACCCATACTTCGCTAGGTGATTTACCTCAAGCGATAGAAGAAGGAATGGCAGGCCATCGCTATGTTGATAGTGCAACGACCAAGCGCTTGATCCAACATATGTTTTTAGGTTCGCCCAAGCAACAAATGCCGGGTAATATGCTTACTCCGCGTGAGACGGAAGTAGTAGAATTTTTCGCAAAGGGTATGACGGTCAACGAGATTGCACTGCATACCCAACGCAGTATTAAAACCATTCATACTCAAAAACAAAGCGCTATGCGTAAGTTGGGAGTGTGTAACGGTGCTCAACTCATCGATGCATTTAAATATATTCAGGTCAATTGATACGTTCTTCTATACCCGCTGATATTCCTGATGTTGCCGTCTTGGGCGCTGGTTTGATGGGGCGTCTTATTAGCTGGCAGCTCGCAGGTATGGGGCTGCAAGTTGCCCTGTATGAGCGCACAGGACGTGCACAAGCATCAGGTGCTGCTGCTTGGGTCGCTGCAGCCATGTTGGCTCCTCTGGCGGAAGCGGCAATAGCAGAAAAACAAATTGTTGAAAGTGGGTGGCGCTCTTTACGCCTCTGGCCTACTATTTTGAAGAGCTTGCCAGAGCCTGTTTTTTTTCAATCTACCGGAACGCTGGTGGTTTGGCATCCAGCTGACCGAGCCGAATCCACCTTATTTTCTAATCGCGTACATGCCAATGTGCCGGCAGCCTATTTAAAAGAGCATTTCGCTGTTTTGGATAAGCAGGCCATTGGTGCGGTTGAACCCGCTCTCGCAGGTCGTTTCACTCAGGCTTTTTTATTGGATCAAGAAGGGCAGCTGGATAATCGCCAGCTCCTACAATCATTACAAGCAGGTCTGGATCAGCGCAAAGTAGCGCAGCATTGGGATACAGTAATACAAGGTGCGGATTGCGAAACTTGGCCAGCTGCTAAACTGTGGATCGATTGCCGCGGTCTCGGTGCAAAATCAGCATTACCTAATTTAAGAGGAGTGCGAGGTGAAGTTGCGCGCGTATGGGCGCCCGGCATTAAACTCACACGGCCCGTTCGTTTACTCCACCCGCGCTACCCCCTCTATATCGCGCCTAGACCTGATGATATCTATGTGATTGGCGCGACCGATCTAGAGTGCGAAGACTTCTCCCCCATGAGCGTGCGTTCAGCGCTAGAGCTTCTTGGTGCTGCATTTGCTGTGCATCCAGAATTTGGCGAAGCGCGCATTATGGAATTAAACAGTCAATGCCGCCCAGCATTCCCAGACCATAATCCCACCATCTTATGGAATGGCGCACGCACTTTGCATGTGAATGGCTTATATCGGCATGGTTTTATGCTAGCTCCTGAAGTAGCCGATCATGCAGTCTCTCTTGTGCAGGCGGTGCTTGCTGGGTCATTAAACAGTAATACGCCAGAAGAAGCATGGAACGCTTGGACACATGCGCACTGCTGGCCTGCACTATTTAGTAGAAGTGCACAAGCTTTCTAGGGTATGTCCTCAATGGCCCAAAAGAGCCCATCTTTGCGGTCGTGCGGTGCAGGGTATTCACTGTACTTAAGTACAGTTCCG
>JASSUF010000210.1:0-2368 GCA_031963365.1 Mycoavidus cysteinexigens | reverse complement strand
TGCATACCACCTACTTGTAATCCTGCATATGCAGGTTTTAAAAAGCCCGCGGTCATCATGTTGGGGTTTGTACCTCACCACCAACCTACGTGCAATTTAGCTCCTAGAGCTGGCTCTCTGAACGCCTATTTTACAGAGCACGCATGCCAGCATGACGAATAAAGTTAAAAATGACCAGGTAGCTAAAGAAAAGCCTAGCAGTGGAAAATCAGCGCTCTCGCAAGTGCTGATTGCTTTAAATGCAAAGGGTAGTCGGGTGGCGGGCAAAAGATCATTCATGATGGGTTGTAGCGCATCAAAGCTGCAGTGTAGCGAGGCAGCGTGTTCCTTCGCTATCCACCATTGCCGCCCTGCTGCAACCATGCCAGCGAGTGCCGTGATCAAAAACAGTATTTCAAAACTGGTAACCAGTTTCCTGCGCAATCCAGTGTACCGCACAGATAAGCTGACCCAGCCAAACATAGCCCACAAGGCTAGAAGTAAATAAGCATACCGCTGCACGATGCACAGAGGGCAGGGCAGAACTTGTTTGATGTATTGCAAAATCAGCATACATGCCAGAGAAAGCAAGCTTCCAATACAAAGACTGGCAAATAGCCATCGCTGGGAGCGTACTGGTATATCTATCATTTTTAGCCGCTTTTGTGAGCAATGCTTCTAGCAGTATTCAGAGTCTAGATGCATTAAAGTTCAGACTCTGCAATTTGAACTTTGTAGATGAAAAGGTGAAATTGTAGCGTGTGCTTTTTCTTTTTTTTTAAAAGTGTATTTTTTGCAATTGAGGACACGCCCTAGGATGTCCTCCTACACCTATTTGACTACCTATTTATTTATGCACGCTCACGTTCACGGATCTCACAGCCCGCACGGCTCAAAGGCTGCTCATATCCACAACCACGCGCACAGCGCTGCGCGCTCGCACCGCGCTTTTATGCTCGCTATTGGCTTAAATACGGCGATCATTGTGCTGCAGACCGTATATGGATGGCTCGCCCATTCCACCGCGTTATTAGCGGATGCAGGCCATAATTTATCCGATGTATTGGGGCTTGCCCTTGCATGGGGCGCAGTGTGGCTTAGTCAGAAAAAAAGCTCTAACCAATTTACATTCGGTTTTCGCAGCTCTTCCATCTTAGCTTCTCTGCTCAATGCGGTATTACTGCTGCTAGCCTCAGGAGCCATTATTTTGGAAGCCTTAACCCGTTTTAAGCATCCCGTACCTGTTGCTGGAGGCATCGTGTTTTATGTAGCACTGCTAAGCATGCTAATTAATGGAGGATCAGCATGGCTTTTCTTAAAAGGCAGCCAACACGACCTCAACATACGCAGTGCTTTCTTGCATTTACTAGGAGATGCCGCCGTCTCCGCAGCAGTAGCAATAAGCGGCTTGCTAGTAATGTGGACTGGATTGCACTGGCTAGATCCTGCCACTTCTATACTGGTAGTAGCCGTAATCATTTACGCCACCTGGGGGCTATTACGTGATGCATTGCGCTTGGCCTTACACGCCGTGCCCACAAACGTGAATGCAAAAAAAGTAGAAGCCTACCTCGCCCAACTTCCTGGCGTGCAGGCGGTGCACCACTTACATATCTGGGGCCTCTCCACAATGGATAATTCTCTAACCGCCCATTTAGTCATGCCAGCTGGCCACCCAGGCGATGCCTTTTTAGAAACAGTGACCCACACCTTAGGCACCATCACGCCATACACCACGCCACCCTACAAATAGATCTAGGCACTTCGGAATATAGCTGCTCCCTTAACAGTAAAACTTTTGCGTGAACAAGCTTTACAAACCGCGCGCATCTCTTTAGAATCGCGCCTTCTTCAGGGGGTATAGCTCAGCTGGGAGAGCGCTTGCATGGCATGCAAGAGGTCAGCGGTTCGATCCCGCTTACCTCCACCAATATTAAAAGGCCACATCATTTGATGTGGCCTTTTTTTCCTTCTGGAAAGGCATTATTGTCTGAGCTCTGACTTACATTGTGAAGGTGGGGTTAATTTCTCGCTTACCCTATCGATAATAATCTACTCGAACGCGATATCCGCCCCTTCACGATTGGTCGCAAAAATTGGATATTTAGCGACACCGTAGCCGGCGCTCAAGCCAGCGCAATCATTTATAGCCTGATGCTCACTTGCCGTGCATGCAATATGGAGCCCTATACGTATTTATGCCATCTCCTCACGGAATTGCCACAGCGTCAACTTCATGACGACATCACCGATTTGCTCCCATTTAACTTCCAGAAACTCAGCGCTTCCTCTAAAACTGCAGATTAATTGAGGCGCGTCAATGTGCGGCTAGTGTACTTGCAATTACCCACAATTATGAGAGTGGTTAATGCCTATTAACAAGATGGCA
>JASSUF010000209.1:0-2432 GCA_031963365.1 Mycoavidus cysteinexigens | reverse complement strand
ATGCTAACCGAATGCCATTGGTTGGCGGTGAGGCACGAACCCCAACATGCGTACCACTGACTTCTTGAAAACCAGCCTAAAAACTGGCAAAAGCAAAGCTTAAAAGTCAGTGGTCTGCATGTTGGGGTTCCTTCGTCACCACCAACCTACATTTTTATTATCCGTTGATTTGAAATCTCCGCGCATTATTCCCTTTTAGGGAATATACACATGCGCTCTTAGAATTTACCTATCCTTTCCCTACCTCTTCCAATCGTATCCTCCATACAGATCGTACAATACGGACCAAACGCTTCGCAAAATGCCAGATGGGCTCCAAGATTTTCCCTGCCATTTTCCCCTTATCAACAACAGAAGAAACATCATGCTAGAGTGGCTAGCCTCCCTTCATGGCGGCGCTATTATCCAAATAATAGGCATTGACCTTTTACTCGGGGCCGATAACGCCATCCTCATCGGGTTAGCCTGCAAAGATCTGCCTGCAGCACAACGACGTTTAGGCATTTTATGGGGCACCGTAGGCGCGCTTATTCTGCGCTTTCTCTTTGTTGGTATCGCAAGCTTTCTTTTACAAGTACCCTTACTCTCTCTAGTAGGGGGATTGCTACTGCTAGTGATAGCCGTGCGCCTGGGTGTGGGGAAAAGCGAACATGAAAAAGAAAAAGCAGCCCATCAGCATAAACAAAGCCCACCAGATGCATCCCCCAGTAAAAAACTATGGGACGCCATACGCCTTATTATCGTAGCAGACGCGCTAATGAGCATCGATAACGCACTAGGCCTGGCTGGAATCGCCAATATGGCTCCCGCAGACCAGCGCTTCTTCCTCATAGCCTTTGGTTTATTACTAAGCCTGCCCATCATAGTTTTTGCCAGCCAAGGCGTATTACGCGCCTTACAGCGCTTCCCTTGGCTAATTGGAGTAGGTGCAGCCTTATTAGGATGGATATCACTAGGCCTCATCATAAAAGACCCCTTCATCCAACGCTTTGGCACACTCACCCCCGCTTTGTGGGAGCACGTGATACAAGGAGCAGGAGCGGTATTCGTTTTAGCTGCTATCGCTGTGTGCAAAAAGCGTGCGACCTGAGTATTTAAATAAAGCCCTCTTTTTGTATAAAAAGGGGGCTAACGCATACAAACTAGCCAGATGCCAGACTTGGCAGTAGAGCCCAAACAAAGGTATGCTCTTAAAACCTGCTCAAAGTCTTCCGAAAAATAATGAGCCGGCCGCTACCACCATAGAACTAACTGGGCTCAAGGCAAGAAATGCAAAAAAATATAAAAAAACACCTCCACCGCCAACGCGAAAGAGGCTTTACTCTTATTGAGCTCATGATCGTGCTCGCTATCATCGGCGTTATTGCTGCCTACGCTATACCCGCCTATCAAAACTATTTGGCACGCAGCCGAGTAGGGGAGGGCTTGGTCTTAGCAGCCTCTGCGCGACTCGCCGTTGCGGAAAATGTAGCCAGCGGCGCCCCTCTAAACAGTGGCTATGATGTTCCACCTGCTACCCGCAATGTAAAAGCCATCCATATCCTTCCAAAAACAGGTGAAATCACCATCACCTATACCCCTCACGTTGCCCCACCAGGTGCGGATACCATAGTACTAGTACCCTCTACAGTAGACGACCCTGCCAACCCAACTGGACGCACCTCTATCAAGCCAGAAGTAGTACAACTAGGCTCAGTAACCTGGGAATGCTTTAGCGCAGGCAAAAAACAATCCGCCCTACCAGAACCCGGCCCAGGCCCACAACCCAGCGTAGCCGCCACCCTCCCAGCAAACTTTTCACCTCCAGAATGCCGAAATTAATAGTTGGCTGGCAATAAATCATAAAGGAGATACGCATGTACTATCGGCGGGCACGTACCGCGGGAGGCGTATATTTCTTTACGGTTAATTTGGCTGAGCGGGCACGCACTTTGCTGGTGGATCACATCGCTCTACTGAAAATAGCAATACAAAAAGTAAAAGCAAGATATCCATTTCATATCGATGCCTTAGTGATCTTACCCGATCACCTACACGCAATATGGACACTACCTGAAGGCGATGGAAATTACTCCACACGGTGGGCATTAATCAAAGCAGGATTTTCCCGCTGCCTTCCAAAAGATGAGCTGCGCAGCCAGAGTCGCATAATCAAAGGCGAGAGAGGAATCTGGCAACGACGTTATTGGGAACACCAAATCCAAAACGAAGAAGACTACGCACACCACGTAAACTATTGCCACTTCAACCCAGTAAAACACGGCTACGTAAAACACCCCTCAGAATGGCCATACTCCACCTTTCACCGCAATAAAACGTAGGTTGGTGGTTGAGGCACGAACCCCAACACGCAAACCACCGCCGCCATGAAGACCAGCCTACAAACGCTCAAAAACAAAGATTACAAGCCGGTGGTCCGCATGTTGGGGTTC
>JASSUF010000208.1:0-2463 GCA_031963365.1 Mycoavidus cysteinexigens | reverse complement strand
ACGGGAGGACTTGCACCTCCAAGATTGCGCCCATGCTGGGCGCACCCTATAAAAAAGCCCTTTCATTTAAAAGGGCCATTTTTATGGGTCAGGTTAACCTGAATTTAGATTTACTCCTTAGCATAGCGAATTATTTTTATGCGTTTTTATTTATATTATTCATAGCCGCAGCTAAATTCGCTATTACCTCATCTTTTGCAGCCAACCGCTGCTCGAGTTCAGCAATTCTTTCTTTTGCTGCTCTTAAATCAGAATCAGGGCTAGCCGACTCAGAACGAGAGGCTAGCAACTGGTCAAGCTTCCCATTAAATCGATCAAGTTTCTCATGAGCTTGGAGCCCTAATTGGACTGAAGCCGTGGAAGCCAGTGCTGCATTCTTTGAGTTTTCAGCAGCTCGACTAATTTGTGCAGAATCCATTTTCTTTTTAAAATCCTTGTGGGCAGAACGTATAGTCTCGTGACACTGAATAAGGGTGCGTGTGCCAGAAGAAGCACTTTCCGCACACGCATTTTTATATTCAGGCCAACTTTTTAGGATCCCTCCAATCACACACGCTACCCAAGCAATACCTGTTATAGATTGGGCTAGCGCAGCAGTCATAGAGATAACTCCTAGCGAAGTGAGACTATACCAAACTAGTGTCGCAACAGGCACAAACACCACTGCAAAAAGTATTACAAATAAGAATGCTTTTACAGGGCTGGGCAAGCTTTTCTGGAGTGTGACAATCTCCGTGGCGATTTCATCTATGCATGGATTGAGTTCATCAATGGGCCTTTCAGAATCACTGTGTAGCGTTTGGATCTTGTCACAGAGGGCCTGAACAAGCTCGAGCGCCCGTGTAATTTGTTGCTGCACCAAATCAGTGTGGGCAGCTTTCCCCTTCTCAAGACCAATATGGGTAACGGAATCAATCGAAACACGGTTTTTCAAAGAGCCTATCGTACTGTGCTGAGCTTGGCAGATCCTTTCGAGCTTTTGCAACTCCCCTTCGCGGTCTGCCCTCTTTGTCAAGCGTTCATCGGCTGTATGTATCGCATCCACACACCTCTTGAACAAACCATTGCCAGATATGGATGCATCAGACGGGATATTGCTACTAGGATTCCCTATGCTCCAGTCCGCCCCTGATAGATCACCATCACCAGGTATTACCTCTTGATAGCGCGGCTCAGCACGTTGCTTGCCTTTGCCTGTGTAGAGCGCAATAGTAGTCACCCCAGTAGGGATGCTCGAACTTGAAGAGGAAGCCACGTTAATGGATGGATTCAAAGCTTCTCCCGTTTTGCCTTTCTGTAGGGCAAAAAACTATCGGTCAGATAGTTTGTATGTATGGACATCCGTTATATTTACCAAGAAATACCAATCTTATATATACAGAGAAAACCCTATAGAAGGCATCAGAAAGAAAATTTAAATTGAATAATGGATAGTCCAAAAAGGGCAAATTCTGGCAGATTCACCCAATGTAATTAAAAAAAGGAATAAGAGGAAAATGCTTATATTTGGGCTACGCGCTACGGCGCTGGCGATCACATTATTATTTGTTGCTTGCAGTACTGCGTTGAAATCAGATCCTAGCTTGTGCTTTGCGAACGCAGAGCAAGATTTTAGCCACGCGCTTACTTGCTATCGTGCTTCTCAAGCAAACTTACCATTGACTTATGCAAAGGTCGGGGCAATTCAGTTAGGCGACATTCAAAAACGTAGTTATCAGCTAAGCTCGCAATTTTGGTCCCCTGATCATTTGGTCTCTCCAGGAAAATGGTCGCATACGGTCGATATTTATATTCCATCTGATGCACTTTCAGAGCAGGCGCTTCTGGTAATTAACAACGGTACTAATTATGGATTAGAAAACCGGCCTGCTAAGGGAGCAACGGATTTCACTGAAGAAACATTACGCGCCATTGCTGCGCAGACGCATACCATTGTGGTATCGATAAATAATGTGCCCAATCAATATCTTCAATATCAGGATGATGCAACGCCTAAAAGAGAAGACTATAGCGTTGCGCATAGCTGGAAATTATTTCTAGATGCGCCTGAAAAACGACCATTTATTGCATTGCAGATTCCGATGATGGAAGCTGCAGTAAAGGCAATGGATTTGGCCGAAAAAGAACTTAAGCCATGGAAGATTCATAATTTTATTGCTACTGGTGTATCAAAGCACGGCTGGGTATCTTGGCATGTAGCGCTTGCGGATACGCGTATTGTGGCGCTTGTGCCGTTTGTGGCTGATATGCTGAACTTTAGTAAGGTGCTTGAGCACACCTATCGGGTATACGGAAAAAATTGGCCGATTGCCTTCGGACCCTACTATAAAGAAGGCATTGATCAGCAGCGCAATACACCTAATTTTGAAAAATTCTTGGCTATTCAAGATCCGCTTCGCTATCTCGATACTTGCAATTACCCACAATTATGAGAGTGGTTAATGCCTATTAACAAGATGGCAG
>JASSUF010000207.1:0-2470 GCA_031963365.1 Mycoavidus cysteinexigens | reverse complement strand
ATGTTGGGGTTCCTTCGTCACCACCAACCTACCGTTCATTGTAGGTTGGGGTGAGATACGAACCCCAACATGATGACCACAGGCTTTTTAAAACCTGCATATGCAGAATTACAAGTAGGTGGTACGCATGTTGGGGTTCCTTCGTCACCACCAACCTACCGTAATTTAGGACGTTTTAGCAAATAGCACCATACAAAACCAGGAAAAGCCAATACGCCAAAAACACATAGGGTTACTACATAAAATTCCCAGCTCTGATGCGTTATTTGGCCAGCATGGGCTTCTAATGCATACCCTACACTTCCCGCTAAAAAATAAGCAATGAGCCATTCAAATCCACGCATATAGAAGGGTTTTTTACCTTCTATATCCATCTTGCGAGGCAAACGAAAAAGCGCAAAAAGACGTGCATTCAAAAAAGGCAGGTTAGCTACTATCCCAGCAAAAAAGAGGGTTAAACCTGTTGGCAAGGACATCCGGGAAATCGCTTTATATAAAAAAATATCAGGCTTTTTTGGGGCGTGTCCTCAATTGTCCAAAAGGGTTCATATTTGGGGGAGCAGGAGCGCAGGATCCGGATGTACTTTTGTACAGTGAATACCTTGCACCGCACGACCCCAAAGATGGGCCCTTTTGGGCGATTGAGGACACGCCCTAACCCTTAGCCTAAAGTAAGCTGTACCACACGGGTACACCAGTCGAATAATGCACTGGGGAAAATACCTAAAAAGAAGATGGCTGCGCCATTAAGCACTAACAAATAGCGCATGCTAGGCGCAACAATAAAAGGCTCAGTGCTAGGAGGAGCATCAAAATACATGAGCTTCACCATGCGCAAGTAATAAAAAGCACCCCACAAAGAAGCCACCACAGAAAATACTGCAAGGCCAATCCATCCTTCATGTATAGCTTGTACCAGCACACTGAGCTTTGCGTAAAAGCCTGCGGTAGGGGGAATACCGGCTAGAGAAAACATCATTACTAGCATCACACCAGCAAGCAGAGGGTTACGCTGGCTTAAGCCTTTTATACCTTCTAAATCTTCTACAGCTTGATAAGTGGCTACATTTGAGGAGGAAGCGCTCTCTGCGCGCTCCACCAAACAGAGCATTACACCAAACGTGCCCAGCGTCGATATTAAATACACTACGCTATAAAAAAATGTAGCGCTATAGGCCTCATAGCCATTACCTACTGCTTGCCCACCTGCGAGCAAACCAAACGCAATAAACCCTGCGTGCGAAATGGCAGAATACGCAAGCAAACGTTTGATATTAGTTTGCACAATACCTGCAGCATTACCAATCAATAAAGACAGCACGATCGGTATCGCTAACATCAATGACCATTCGCTGGCCAATGGCGTAAGCCCAACCACTAAAAGCCGTATACCCCAAGCTAGCGCGGCTAATTTTGGAATACCACCAATTAGCAATGTTATGGGCGTAGGAGCACCCTGATAGACATCAGGCACCCACATATGAAAAGGAGCCACCCCTAATTTGAACGCCACGCCTACTACAATAAAAATCAGGCCGCACAGCAACACAGAAAGCATGGGCAATTCTGTGAAAGCAGAGGCATCAAAACTCCCACTGCTAGCAATCAAAGAAGGAAGCTGCGCTTTAAGATGGGATGCTATATCGATAAGATCCAAGGATCCTGTTGCGCCATACACCATCGACAGCCCAAATAGCAAAAACCCTGAAGCCAATGCACCGAGCACGTAGTACTTCAATGCCGCCTCACTAGGCAAGGCCATGGAGCCAAAAAATGAGGAGGTTTTTGTCTTTTCTGGAGTGTGGTCCGGGCGCAGCGCGACCATCGCGTAGAGCGACAGTGACATCAGTTCTAAGCCTAAATACAGCATTAAGAAATGGTTACCTGAAACCATTACAAGCTGGCCAATTAAAGAAAACAAGGCCAGCAAAAAGAAAGACCCTCGAAATAGGCCGCATGCCTGCAGGTAATTTCGAGCGTATATCAAAGACACTGCGAACCCTGCGCTTAAGAGCGCTTTTACTGCGCAAGCGAAGGGGTCGACCACCATCATATGATCAAAAATATAGTGCTTACCGCTTCCACCTGCGAGGAGGCTTGCATACCCCGCTGCTGCAATAAGCGATGCCCATACAGCAATGGAATAGGTTATATGACGCCCCTTCGCACTCTTCTCACTCCACACCATATCGTTAATCCAAGCAACGATGGTCGCAAGCAAAAGAAAAGCATCAGGCCACAATATGGACAAAGTCGACATAAGCAAAAAGAAGAAGAAACGAGAAATACTATAAAAAGGCCGCTTAGCGTATCAAAAGACTTGAGAATCTGCTGAAAAATTTCCAAAAATATTCAATATTTCGGGAACAGATGCTCTATGGCGTGTCCTCAATTGTCCCAAAGGGTTCATATTTAGGGGAGCAGGAGCGCAGGATCCGGATGTACTTAAGTACTGCGAATACCTTGCACC
>JASSUF010000206.1:0-2548 GCA_031963365.1 Mycoavidus cysteinexigens | reverse complement strand
CGTGACTGGGTGGATGCAGCAGAACATGCGCAGCCCCATGTAAAGCGCGTCATTTTGATAGCTACAGGCTCAGAAGTAGAGCTGGCTTTGGCATCTATCGGCCCTCTAGCGCAAAAAGGGATAGCCGCGCGCGTGGTCTCTATGCCTTCGACAACGGTATTTGATCGACAATCTGCTCAATGGCGCGAACAAGTTTTGCCAAAAGGGGTTGTGCGCGTTGCGATCGAAGCAGGCGTGAGCGACTTCTGGCGTAAATATGTGGGTCTAGAAGGTGCCGTAGTAGGGATTGACCGATTCGGCGAGTCCGCCCCGGCCTCCGTGCTATTCAAGCACTTTAACTTTACCGTAGAGCATGTGGTAGAAACTGCACAACAAGTGGTTGATCTCACGTCTCTCTAATCGTAGCCTGATAAAATAGGCAACAAGATTCTTAAGCAAACAACCTATACATTCCCAATAGATTCTCGCCACCATGCAGACACGGTGGCACTTTTTATTAGGGTATGTCCTCAATTGTCCCAAAGGGCCCATCTTTGGGGCCGTGCGGTGCAAGGCATTCACTGTACAAAAGTACATCCGGATCCTGCGCTCCTGCTCCCCCAAATATGAACCCTTTGGAACAATTGAGGATACATCCTATCAAGCACTAAAAACAAGGAAAGAATGTCATGACTCTTCGCGTTGCTATCAATGGCTATGGCCGGATTGGTCGAAACACATTAAGGGCTTTTTACGAAGCAAACAAGAAGCATGACCTTCAAATCGTTGCAATTAATGATTTGGGGCAAGCCAGCACCAATGCGCATTTAACGCAATATGACACTACACACGGCCGCTTCCCTGGAACTGTATCGGTAAAAGATAACCATCTAGTCATTCACAGTGACCAAGATCAAGCTGCGGGCCGCCCTGCAGACACCATTCGAGTATTTGCAGAGCGCAATCCTGCTGCATTGCCATGGCGTGAGCTCAATATTGATGTGGTCTTCGAATGCACCGGTTTTTTTACCACCAAAGAAAAAGCCAGCGCGCACATTCAAGCAGGTGCTAAAAAAGTCATTATTTCTGCACCAGGCGGGAAAGATGTGGATGCAACGATTGTGTATGGTGTGAATCACCACACATTGAAAAAAGAGCACACCGTCATCTCAAATGCTTCTTGCACAACCAATTGTTTGGCTCCATTAGTACAGCCTTTGCATGAACATCTCGGTATCGTGAATGGATTAATGACTACGATCCACTCTTATACCAATGATCAAGTGCTGACAGATGTCTATCATGAAGATCTGCGCCGTGCGCGTTCTGCTACGCACAATATGATCCCTACGAAGACCGGTGCTGCTTCCGCAGTGGGTTTGGTGCTTCCTGAGCTAAATGGGCGCTTAGATGGCTTTGCTATTCGTGTGCCCACCATCAATGTCTCTATCGTGGATCTCTCGTTTATTGCTAGCAAAGACACGCAAGTAGAAGAAGTGAACGCCATTCTAAAAAGCGCATCTGAAGGGTCTCTCAAAGGTATTTTGGCTTACAGCGATGGGCCATTGGTATCGAGCGATTTTAATCATAATCCCGCTTCTTCTATTTTTGATGCGCCATTGACCAAAGTTAGCGGCCGGTTGGTGAAAGTCTCGAGCTGGTATGACAACGAATGGGGGTTTTCTAACCGTATGTTAGATACCTGCATAGCATTTGGTTAATGCAATTTGTTTAATGGTGGGTTTGGGTTCCTCCGTCACCCCAACCCACCGTCCTTTGCCTTTTGTTGTGGTTGTTGACGTTTTGTGAATCCCTTTTATACAAAGAGCTGTTTAGGTAGCGTATGTGAAATTCTCGTAGCGCAATAACGAGCATAGCCGTGGTTGGGAGCGCGATAATAATTCCTAAAAAGCCTAATAACTGACCAAAAACCAGTAAAGAAAAAATAGCTGCCAAAGGGTGTAGACCCAGGCGTTCTCCTACTAGTCGTGGCGTGAGGAAGGAGCTTTCAAGAATTTGCCCAATTGCGTAAATGAGTACAACAGCACCTACATGCCATCCCCCGCCAAATTCTAAAAAAGCAGCGAATGCAGCTAAACCAAAGCCTAGAAAATAGCCCACATAAGGTATGAGGATTGCGAAGCCCGTAAAAATGCCGATAGGTATGGCAGTGCCTAACCCGCTTAACGAGAGACTGACCGCGTAATAGATCGCAAGTAATACCAATACCAGTAATTGACCGCGCAAATATTGCGAAAGCAGTGCATCCATTTCGCCTGTGAGCTGATTGGTTTTATGTAACCAACGCTGTGGGATAAGATTTTGAGCGCGCTTTTTGAGCAAATGCCAGTCATGCAGCATGTAATAAATGACTAAAGGCAGCATAAAAACGGCACCAATAAACGCGATGGCTACGGTCCCGCTGGTGTAGATAGATTTCCATAGCGTAGAAAATACGGCGCCGCTATGGCTAGAGAACTGTGCTGTAACCCAAGCTTTGACATTACTGACTTCGTGCGACCTGAAAGTCGTTTGAACTTCTGTCTTACAGGAGAAATATAACCAGATA
>JASSUF010000205.1:0-2606 GCA_031963365.1 Mycoavidus cysteinexigens | reverse complement strand
CATGGGTCGTGCTAGCAGGAGGAGTGGTGTGCTTTATGCGTGTCATACCATCACCCCGGAATCAGCTGCAAGTTCGCTGACCATATGCCGAAAGACTTCTGCGCGATGGATGTAATTGCGAAACATGTCTTGGCTGGCGCAGCAGGGAGAGAGCAAAATAGTATTGCCAGGTTCTGCCAAAGCAACCGCTGTTCGCGTAGCCTCTTCAAGGGTTGCGCAGTCGTAAAGAGGAATGCCGCTCGGTAAAAGTGTCGCACGTAAATCAGACGCAGCCTGCCCAATGAGCATAACGGCTTTGCAAGTCTGCGCGACCGGTTCCACCAGTCCGGAAAAATCTTGCCCTTTGCCTTGTCCGCCCAAAATCAACACTACATGTTGATGGCCATCGCTCACTAGGCCATTTAGGGCTGCAAGCGTTGCTCCCACATTGGTAGCTTTGCTGTCATCGATAAAGCGCAGCCCATCAAAAGAAGCGACATGCTCAAAACGATGTGCTTCTCCTGGATACTCGCGCAGACCTTGCAAGAAAGAAGTAAGCGGTACATCGAGCGTGCTGCATAGTGCAAGTGCAGCCAATGCATTGGCTAAGTTATGACGGCCAGCAATACGTAAGGCATTCGCAGGAATAATGTATTCGATCTGGATAGCCTTTTTTGGTTCATCCATCTCTTGCGATGGTTTAGCGCGTACTAGCCACGTCATAGTAGGGGCTTCAATGATGCCCCAGTCCCCTGGATATTGAGGAGCATCTAGTCCGAAAGTCACCGTGCTGTGATGAGCAGCAGAGGGCATGCGTGCAACATCACGTTCTTGTGCAAAGCGCAAGGTATGTGGATCATTTCGATTTAAGATGCGTATCGTTTGTGGCCCGGGTGTGTCGTCGCCAGAGGTAGAGGCAGTAGGTCCAAATATACGGGCTTTTGCATGGGCATAGGCTTCAAAGGTTTCATGCCAGTCTAAGTGATCTACGGACATATTGAGCAATGCCCCCGCATCTGGACAGAAGCTAGAGGTTGCTTGCAGCTGGAAACTAGAAAGTTCTAAGACCCATACTTCAGGCAAAGTAGGGGCGATGTCCGCTACAGCAGATAGGCCGTTGCTACTGGGCGTGGCTATATCGCCCTTCGGGTTAGGGCGTGTCCTCAATTGCCCCAAAGGGCCCATCTTCGGGGTCGTGCGGTGCTCGGGATCCTCACTGTACTTAAGTACAGCTCCGGTCCCTGCGCTCCTGCTCCCCCAAATATGAACCCTTTGGGACAATTGAGGACACGCCCTAAGTGCGCAAGCAAGTTCGTCGAGTAGGCTTGGGCCTATATTGCCAGCGATGGCAGTGCGCAGCCCAGCTTGTTTGCAAAGTAGACCTGTGAGCGCAGTAGTCGTAGTTTTTCCATTTGTACCGGTAATAGCTAGGACTTTGGGGGCATATCCTTGAGGACGTAAGGCTTTGAGTGCCTGCGAGAAAAATTCAAGTTCGCCCCATACTGGAATGCCACGATTTTGCGCGGCTTCAAGCAAACTAGCTAAACCCGGCTCTAGTGGCGATAGACCGGGACTTAATGCAATTAACTCTATGGAGCGTGCAGGTTGCTGAGTATGGGTCTCATGCAAATCAAGCAAATCAGGCGTAAAAGGGCCGCATTGCAGCGCATGATAGATGATGCCGCGTGTATCAAAACGCTCCATATTAGGAGGCGTTTGTCGAGTATCTGCCAAATAGAGCTCACACCCCTGGCGTGCGCACCAGCTCGCCATCGCGAGACCGGAGTCGCCAAGTCCTAAAACAAGGACGGTGGGATGTAAAAAAGAGCCAAGCATCATAAAAAAATAGCAATTAAAAATAAAATAATAAGTAGGTTGGTGGTGAGGTACGAACCCCAACATGCAGACCACCGCCTTCTTGAAAACCGGCTTATAAATGGGCAAAAGCAATAATTAAAAGTTAGTGGTATGCATGTTGGGGTTCATACCTCACCCTAACCTACAAGAACCTAACGTAATTTCAGCGTGGATAAGCCAATCAACACCAAAATAAAAGTCACAATCCAAAAACGCACTACAACCTGCGTTTCAGGCCAGCCACATAGCTCAAAATGGTGATGTAGGGGAGCCATTCTAAAAATACGCCGACCCGTGCCATAGCGCAGCTTGGTGTATTTAAACCAAGTAACTTGCAACATCACAGAAAGGGTTTCAGCTACAAAAACACCTCCCATCACAAACAATACGATCTCTTGCCGCACGATAATGGCGATCGTGCCGAGTGCGCCGCCAAGCGCGAGCGCGCCAACGTCACCCATAAATACGCGAGCAGGATGGGTGTTGTACCAAAGAAAACCTAGCCCTGCGCCACCTAGTGCTGCGCAAAAAACCAATACCTCGCCCGCACCGGGTACAAATGGAAAGAGCAAATATTTGGCATATACGGCACTGCCCATCACGTAAGCGAAAACACCCAGAGCCGTACCTACTAACAC
Source organism: Mycoavidus cysteinexigens (assembly GCA_031963365.1). GTDB lineage: Bacteria > Pseudomonadota > Gammaproteobacteria > Burkholderiales > Burkholderiaceae > JASSUD01. Next base: position 132 of record JASSUF010000205.1, on the reverse strand, counting down.
AATAGGCATAATGACTAAGCCATCCAGGCCATCCGTCAAATTCACTGCATTGCTAGAACCCACAATCACAAAATAACTAAGCGCTATAAAACCATACAGACCTAGTGGATAGCTGACTGATTTAAAAAATGG
>JASSUF010000204.1:0-2656 GCA_031963365.1 Mycoavidus cysteinexigens | reverse complement strand
GCGCTCCTGCTCCCCCAAATATGAACCCTTTGGGACAATTGAGGACACGCCCTAGCTAAATCGAATTAACCCACTATTTTTGAGTTTGAGAGATATCCGTAGAGGACAAAGCACGATGGCGTTCAACCATAGCGGCCAAAGCTTGCTTTAAAGGGGAGGCATCGAGTTGGGCGCTACAGTTTTGCAGATGCTCCCAAGCAGTGGGGGTTAAACAGGCTTCTTTTTGATGCGCTGGCCGTGATGCACTACTGGCGTAAAACAAACTTCCTAGGGATGAATGCTCTTGGTTTGTAGGCAAGCGCACGCGAATTCTTAAGCTATCCACCGCCCATCCGCGTCGATACAGCGCTTCAAGTACCGTAGGTGCCAGATGGCGCAAGCGCGCAGCCTGTGCTCCATGCGCAACAAAGATGGTCAATTTACCCTCTCGAATCAATCCGACCGCTAAATACGGCATCAGATACGCCGGCAACAGCGCAGCTAGATCGCGCTCTAACGCCTTAGTTTGCTCTATACCTTCGTATAGTTTAGAGAGGGTGGGGTGCCCCTCAAACCAAGTTTTCATGCTTTGAGCCGTCATAGTTTTTATGGACTCTTGCTTAAATGGTGAGGAAAAAAGAAGTGGCAAAGTAAGTCGATAAGCCGGGTTTTGTGCATATACACAGCCGCGAAACTGGCGCAGCTCTGTACGTGAGCGTCATTCGTCTAGGCGCACTATTGCTAGTACGCTCAAGCTCCCTACCCGCGGATATGGCGGGACTCGCCTCGTTTTAAGCATGTAAAGCTTCGTAAAGTTTGACATTTACAAAACTTCCATACTCAAAACAATCCGCATACTTGGAATTGCTCTAGGTGGAGGTTGCCATGCCAGCATGCGTTGCCGCAGCTGCGGTGCGCTCTTACCGCACCGTTTCACCCTTACCTGATCTATATCACCACATTACTTACATAGCGCAGCGATAAGCCATCGGCGGTCTATTCTCTGTTGCCCTATTCCTCGTGTCACCACGGATGGCCGTTAGCCATCACCCTGTCCCAAGAGCCCGGACTTTCCTCCACAAGGGCTGTACAACCCCTTACAGCGACGCCCTAACCTACTTTGCCAGGGCGTAGTGTAGAGGATAATGGGGAAAATAATTAGCAGTATGGAGAAATGTTGGTATAAAATATTTCTTATCTTACAGATAAGAAATATTCACATGGATAAGAAAGATGCAGACAACCCCTGTTAACACACACCCTCTTCAGAGCGCGCATACCGTTATTTCTATTTCTGATACCGAAGAAACGCCATTGCTTAGCCAAAGGCAAACTGAACAGCATAACCTCTGGCAGCCTATGGAACCACACTCACAGGCAAAAGCGAATAATGTATTTGTAAAATCCTGCCTGAGTTTGGGTACGGTTGCAGGCTGCCTAGCCGGTCTATTATTTTTGGCCTCTGATACTCCTATAGTAACTCCATTTATTCTGGCTGCTACCATTGTGTTTACGATACTGCCATCTGCCAAGATCATTGCGGCCGAAGCAAGGGAAGAGGCTCAAGAACCGGTTGCAAGACATGCGCAAACGCCAATAACGCCGAATAATAATTCTAGAAGACCAGATTTAAGCCAAGAGGAGCCTGCAACACCAGAAAATCTAGAATTATTGAATATAGGGAAGGGAAAGATGGTAGCGAGAGAAAACTCGACACCATCCTCTATAGCGTAATCTTCCACAAAACCATTAACAGCCTTTAAACACGCTCTTAGAATTGCATTCTAGGATAGTGTTTTAATACCCACTGTCGATTTTCTTCTTTTTGTGTGGCAATGCGGGCTTCAACATTATTAGGGAATAACCTAAGTATAAATTCTGCTTGTTTAGGCGTTAATGCCCAGTGAAAATCTCCACTTAGTGATGCACATCGGTTCCATGACTCCGTATCCTCAGGAAAGTAAGGATTCTGGCTATCGCCTCGATGGATCTCCGATGATAATGGACTTTTTTGGAAATATTCACGCTTATACAGTGATGGATTAGCTTTAGCAGGGGAAAAATCTGAACGGCTTGGACCTAAAAGGAATGAGCCATATCTTGCTTTGATGGCTGAAGCAGCATTTTCTATTTTAATTGGCATAACCCACTCGAAAATTGAAGATCAAATTTTCTGGTGCAGAAAAGACTAGACCTCTATCGAAGCCCTGTAGCCGGGAATTCCTTTGATGCCAGTACACTAGTACTGACCAGGAGGAATGGCGCCGCTACTGGGAAGCGATAGAGGTCTATTGCATGTAGTTACTTCATTTTCTGCATCAGTTAAGCCAATTAAAACTGATTCAGCCCCGTTATTGAAATTAAAAAAGAAAACCCAATTAAAAACACGAATATTCGTAGGCTGAGGCAAGCTATATACCTCAGTCATTCATTGAGACTTTAGGTCATCTCCTACCCTATTTTTTTATTTACTGATGTTACGCACCTTGTAGAACTTCGAGTTGTTGATAAACAGGGCGCAAAGATTAAAAGCAAGTGGTATGCATGTTGGGGTTCCTTCGTCACCACCAACCTACCGTCCTTTGCTTTTTTGTGGTTGGTGAAATGCGGTAGAACCTTTTTACATATGCATCTTGGTAGGTTGGTGGTGACGAAGGAACCCCAACATGCATACCAC
>JASSUF010000203.1:0-2658 GCA_031963365.1 Mycoavidus cysteinexigens | reverse complement strand
GGTGGTGACGAAGGAACCCCAACATGCGCACCACCAACTTGTAATCATCGCTTTTGGCCTGCACATGCAGGTTTTAAAAGGACCGCGGTTATCATATTGGGATTCGTACCCACCAACCTGCGATTGCATTTAAGAAGGCATGATCGAAGTTTCGGAGAACGAGAGAATCTTATTGTTGGATACAATAAAGTGATCCAACAGCCGGATATCCATCACCTTCAGCACCATATGCAACACCTGCGTGAGTTCTTTATCTGCTTCACTAGGTGTAACACCGCCAGAGGGGTGGTTATGAGCGATGATTAAAGAGGCGGCATGGAGTTGCAGCGCCTCGCGCACGATTTCTCTGGGATAGACTACTGTTCTCGTCAACGTGCCGTGTGCAACTTCCCGTGCACAAATTAGGCGATGGCGCGCATCTAAATATAAGCACACGAATATTTCTTGTTGGCGCGCGCCTATCAATAGCCTAAGGTAATTACGCACGGCCGCAGGGGACTCAAAAAAAGTGCTCTCTTTTAACTCTTCCGCTAAAGAGCGGTGCACTAGTTCACTGATAGCTTGCAGTTGAGCAATTTTGGCAGCACCTAGGCCATGTACTTTTTCTAGTGCTTCGGCTGGCGCACTTAAAAGCTCGCGTAATGAACCAAAGCTGTTGATAAGACTACGCCCCAGATCTACTGCACTGCACCCTTTGACGCCGGTACGTAAAAAAATGGCCAATAACTCGGCATTAGATAGCGTAGCTGCTCCTTCTGCGAGCAATTTTTCCCGGGGACGTTCGAGTTTAGGCCAGGCATGAATAGGGAAAGAGGCGCTTTGTATACCGCTATCCATCTCTTCCTCTTCCCCCTCTTCTTCTAAAATAAAAGAGGCGCAACGCGATCCATCTGGTGCGCACTCTTCTTCTTTTTCAGCATCTTCAAAAAGCATAGTCCATGCCCTTTTAGGTAGATCCCTTACAATGATAGTCTTTCCTAGATTAAAGCCTCTAGTAGGCGCTATAAAAATGAAAACTACCGTCGAACTTGAGTCTCATGTGACATTGCATTACCGTTTAACCCTCCCTGATGGCCGGGATGTAGTGAACACGTTCACCAGCAAACCTGCAACCTTGCTCATAGGGGCGCAACAAATCGCTCCACCCCTAGAAGCTATTTTGCTTGGGTTAGAGACAGGCTGTCACTCTGTCTTTCAGCTACAGTCCGAAGAGGCATTTGGTGCACGTAACCCCGACTTGATTCAGAAAGTTTCACTGAATTTGCTGCGCTCGCATAATGTGGACATAGCCAATTACCAGCCCGGTGATATTGTCGAATTCAATGCGACAGAAGGACGCTTTGCAGGCGTGTTAAAAGAGATAGAAGGCACTGCTGCGCTCTTTGATTTCAATCACCCGCTTGCAGGCCAAGCACTCACTTTTGAAGTGCAAATTATTGGAATTTTGTAACGTGTCTAATAATGAAGATCAGGCTGAGATTTTGCTCGCGCAACCCCGAGGGTTTTGCGCCGGAGTAGATCGTGCGATTGCGGTGGTAGAGCATGCGCTAGAGCAATTTGGTGCGCCTATTTATGTACGTCATGAGATTGTGCACAACGCCTATGTAGTCAACGATCTGCGCAGCAGGGGTGCCATTTTTGTAGAATCTTTGGAAGAGATTCCAACGGGTAGCACGGTAGTCTTTAGTGCGCATGGCGTATCTCAAGAGGTGCGTAATCAAGCAAAACGCTATGGCTTACGCGTATTTGATGCAACCTGCCCTCTAGTAACTAAAGTCCATGTCGAAGTAAAAAGAATGCATGCGCAAGGTTATGAGATCGTGATGATTGGGCATCGAGGGCATCCTGAGGTAGAGGGCACGATGGGGCAGCTCGTGCATGATGCCTCTGCAGCTTCCGAAGAGGCAAGCACGGGTTCAAACACCCAAACCGCTTCCCCCTCGCCCCTACCTCGTATACATTTGATCGAAGATCTAGAAGAGGTCGCACAACTGCATTTGGCGCAACCGGAGAAAGTGGCCTACGTCACACAAACTACCCTTTCTGTTGACGATACACAGCATATTATTGAGGCGCTAAAAGCACGTTTTCCTGCTATTTGCGGTCCTAAAAAACCGGATATTTGCTATGCAACCCAAAATCGGCAGGATGCGGTGCGCTTTATGGCACCGCAATGCGATTTGGTCATCGTAGTAGGCAGCCCTAATAGCTCGAATTCCAATCGTCTTCGCGAAGTAGCCGTGCACAGTGGGGTAACAGCTTATCAAGTAGATGCGCCGGAACAAATTGATCCAGCTTGGGTGGTGGGCAAAAAACGCATTGGCGTCACAGCTGGCGCCTCTGCCCCTGAAGCACTCGTACAATCGGTGATAGCGCGTTTACGTGCACTGGGCGCGTTGCGCGTCAGAAATTTAGAAGGGGTCAAGGAAACCACCACTTTTCCTCTTGGTCTTGGTACAAAGGCACGTTAGAAATTTGTTTTGACACGTGTAATCATCGCCTTTGATATACGTATGCAAATTTAGAATGGTAGGTTGGCGGTGACGAAGGAACCCCAACATGCGCACCACCAACGTGTAATCATCGCTTTTGACAATTTACAGGCAGGTCTTCAAGAAGGCCGTGGTTAGGTGTTGGGGTTCCTTCGTCACCCCAACC
>JASSUF010000202.1:0-2658 GCA_031963365.1 Mycoavidus cysteinexigens | reverse complement strand
AAGAAGAAATTGAAATGGATTTGGTCAACGGGGTAGAAAAGGTGAACGGAGAAGACCGGCTCCAAGCTCTACGTCAAGCCATTGGTTTATAAGCCCTCTCGCTATTTTTAAAGGAACATCAGCATGACCGCTTCCACCACGGACTATACCGTGCAGCTCGAAACCCCGTTAAAACGGGGAGAACAAACCATCGACACGATTACGCTACGCAAACCCTCTGTACGCGAATTGAGCGGTATATCGCTTGTCGCGCTGGCCAATCTAGAAGTCGATGCGATGGTGCGCACCTTATCGCGCATCAGCACGCCCATCCTGACCGACAGTGAGGTGGGGCAACTCGATCCTGCAGACTTTGTGGCACTAGGAGGGATCGTAGTGGGTTTTTTAGTCAAAGCCCAGCCGGTAACTACCGACTGCCTCGGTACGTAGAAGAGGCGATAGCCGATATCGCCGCGGTGTTTCATTGGTCACTGCGGGATATGGAGGCGTTGAGCTTGGAGGAACTGATGGAATGGCGGGAGCGGGCAAGGGAGCGAAGCGAGGGGTAATTGTTCTAGCTGTTTATCCCCCGAATATTTTTAAGCCGATAACCACCGTGGCTAATAGGGCAGTTTGCCCAAACAAAAGGCTAATCGTCCATCGGATCAAATCTACTTTCAAATCGTGCATGTCTGATTTGAGGTCGCTGCGGATCTTTTCAAATTTATGATCTATGCGCAATTCAAGCGTTTTAAAATCGTTTTCCACATCTGATTTAGTAGCGAGATCTTCTGTTTTTTGTGATTTAGCAAAGAGATCTGCAAATAGGCGCGCCTGTGGAGCAGAAACTCCTGCTTGTTCAAGCTGTTCAAACAGCTTAAGTGTACTGAATGTTGCTCCCATGCTTTTCTCCTTATTTCTATTTAATGTAGCAAATATTAACCAATATTGACAAATATAAACAGATACCAGGTGTGTATTACCTCTAAACAAACGAAATAAGTATCTATGATGGCGGCTTCTGATCTCAAACTGCGTGTGGTACTAGACCTGGTAGAGCGGGTCACACAGCCTTTAAAAGCAATGCTACGCGGCAATACCGCATTGATGCATTCTTTTAAAGCTACACAAGCACGGTTAAAGGAATTAGGTAAAGTCCAGAAAGAAATAGCGGCCTTTCGCCAACTCCAGACCAGTCTACGTGACACCGCCACGGCGCTCGGAGCAGCACGGCAACGCGTAGATGCACTCAAATCCCGTATCGAAGCAAGCCAGGTTCCTACCGCCGCACTGGTTCGCAAATTTGCACAGGCTAGTACCGCGGTCCATCAACTCAGTGCAGACTATCAACAGCAAAGTACACGCTTAAGTGGAATGCATAGCCAGCTTGCGCGCGCAGGCATACAAACTGGCAGACTTACCCAACATGAAAAACAGCTACGTGAAGCCGTCACCGCAACCACTCAAGCCCTATCAATCCAGCAAGGGCAATTGGCTACGCTTGCTGCAAAAGAACAGCGCAGAGCAGCATTACGTACTCAACTTCACACGGCGCAGACTAGGGCTAGTTCTTTAGGCGTTGCAGGCTATGCTGCACAACAAGTAGGTACGCGTGGATTACACATACTCAGTGCCCCATTGCGCGCAGGCAAGCAGGCTGAATTAGAAAATACCCGCATCAAAGCATTAGGCTTTGGCAAAGATACCGCATCTGAAGCGCAGGCTTTTGCACGTAATTTACATACGCCGGGCACCAGCGTCGTTGAGAATTTGGAGCTTATGCGCGATGCGATGAGCATATTTGCTGATTTGCCCCATGCCAAGCTCGTTTTGCCCACCATGGCTAAAATGAAATTTGCCAATCAAGCACTTTTTGGGAGCGAAGAAGGCGCAGCCAATGATGCGTATTTGATGAGCATGCTCAAGGTCGTTGAATTACGTGGAGGACTGGCTAATGAACAGCGATTTAAACAAGAAGCGGATCGCGTACAGAAAGTGCTTTCTGCAACGGGCGCGCGAGTAGGCCCAGAAGAATGGCGGCAAGTTATTCAAACTGGGGGTGTGGCTGCTAAATTGATGCGTTCCGATGCGTTTTATTACCAGTTAGAACCACTTATTCAAGAAATGGGTGGGCATGCGGTCGGTACTGGGCTCATGTCAGCCTATAACAACCTTTATCAGGGTAAAACTACGGTAAAGGCCGCTAAAGCGCTTACGCATTTAGGACTGCTTGATCCTAAAAAGGTGATAACCAACAAAAAAACAGACATGGTGACCGGCTTTAGAGCCGGTGCGCTTAAAGGGGGAGATTTATTCAAAGCCTCACCGGTCGAATGGCTGGAACAGTACCTGCTGTCTGCGCTCCAAAAACAAGGCATTACGCGCAAAAGCGATATCACTGACAAAATAGCAACCCTGTTTACCAATCGTACCGCCTCTAACCTGATGGCAACGATGGTGATGCAGCGTGCACAAATCCATAAGAACGAGCGCCTGAATAGTCAAGCGGATGATGTCGATACCGTGACACAAAGAGCGCAGCAGATTACTAGAGGGCGAGAAATTGAAGCCCTCGCCACATTGAGTAATCTGAAATCGGAATTGGGCGAGCAGATTCTGCCGTTGTATAACCGAGGACTCCAGTTCACGATCCTACTCACCGAAAAAGTGACAGAGTGG
>JASSUF010000201.1:0-2689 GCA_031963365.1 Mycoavidus cysteinexigens | reverse complement strand
TGATCAACTTACGGGAGGACTTGCACCTCCAAGATTGCGCCCATGCTGGGCGCACACAAAAAAAGCGGCCCACTCAAAAAGAGGGCCGCTTTTTAAAAAATAGGTAAAACAAGCTTTATTTAAGCTTGGAACCTTTATACGTCACGTGCTTGCGTGCAACGGGATCAAATTTAGTAATTTCTTTCCCGATCAACGTAGAGGTGAGCGTAGTGTAGAAGTGCCCTGTGCCGGCTGTGGATTTCAGCACGGTTTTTTGGCGTTTATTACTTTTAGCCATGGAGACCATTTCCTTGCAAAAGAGAGGCTTGTAGTCACAAAGCGCTATAGCAGCCTGTTCCTAATACTATTAGCCGATATATTGAACCAAAGCAAAACAGTGCTGAACCCAACTGGTGGGACGCTTACATGCCGCACTTTGGTGACGTAAAAAGGAGTGCTTACGTGTATTAATACACGCCATACGGATCATTCACGGCGGCTAGCACTGCCTCGATCCCATATTTATCGATAATACGCAAGCCTGCATTGGATACGCGAAGGCGTACCCATGCTTTTTTGCTTTCTACCCAGAAACGACGGCTATGCAAGTTGGGTAAAAAACGACGTTTAGATTTATTGTTTGCATGGGAAACTTTGTTGCCGCTCATCGGCCGTTTTCCCGTTACCTGACATTCGCGCGTCATGAAGTCTTCCTTCGATACCTAAAAAACATCGACCTCCCGACTATCGGGAGGTCGAAGGAAAATATATTCCAAATGGGAAGTAAATTAGATTGGTCGGGGCGAGAGGATTTGAACCTCCGACCACCTGCACCCCATGCAGGTACGCTACCAGGCTGCGCTACGCCCCGAAATCTATGCTAAAGCCGAACTTCGCAAAGGGCGCGATTGTAACAATAAAAAAATAATTTTGCTGCGTATCTACCGCTTTAAAGTGCACGGAAATGATTAAAAATTATAGTCATAGCGTAAATAACACTATTTTTACCCATTTATCCCAAAAATTACGCTTGGCTATTACAGGCAACTTCAACGGATTCGACCTGTTTTTTTAATTTAGGACTGGCTGTAAAAGTCACTACACGGCGGGGGGCAATGTCAACCCGAGCACCTGTCTTGAGGTTAAGCCCAGGGCGGCCTGATTTATCGCGCAATTGAAAATGCCCAAATCCAGATAATTTGACGTTTTCATTGCGCGATAGCGTATCGATGATGGCGGAAAAAAAATTTTCTACCAAATCCAATGCATCCTGCCTCTTCATCTGTGTTTGCTCAGCTAAAGTGGCAGCTAATTTGGCTTTAGTGAGGGTACTTGAGTCCATAGTTAACTACGCAAACGCGCACCATGTTGCGCCGTTAATGCTTCTAAAAGCGTGTGCACCGCAAGCTCCACAATCTCATCTTGCAATGTTGCATCATCCGCTTGTAGCGTGATGCGAAAAGCCAGACTTTTTTCTTGTGGCTGCAAGGTGCTAGGGGCCGATTCGCCAGATTGCAGTGCCTCTGCTTTAGGTTCTGCAGGAGGGTGAAATACGTCAAAAAGTTGAATGTGCTGAATATAGCGACATGCTTCTGTTTGGCGTTTTTCCCCGTGCGTTCCATGCCAGGCTGCATGCAGCGTATCGAATAAAGCTTGTGACGATATAGCTTTGTTCACGATAACGGCAATATCTCGCGCTACAGGCTGAAATTTAGAAAGGGTAGGCGCGTGAGGAACAGTGCGCTCTAGAAGTGCCTGCATTGCTATTTCAAATACGATTGGAGCTTGAGGCAAGTCGTAGCGCGCCAAATGTTTGGGGTGCAATTCTCCTATCCACCCCACTGTTTTCCCTTCTACCTCAATACGTGCGCTTCGCCCGGGATGCAATGCGGGGTGCTCAGCAGCTATAAAACGGGGTAGGAGCGGTGCAAAAAGCGCTTCAATATCGCCTTTTACATCAAAAAAATCTACTTGATTGGCAGGAGAAGAGGTCGATTTACTGGATTTGATTCCCCACTGCACAGACCAAGCGGGTCCATAGGCTAAGCCACCAATATATTGAGGTTGATTAAAGCCGATAACGGAAGCTTCACTGGCTGTGATACTTGCGTCTCTCAAAAAGAGTCGACCTACTTCAAAAAGGCGTACACGCTCTGCTTTGCGATTGAGATTGTGGCGCAACACCTGTACCAAGCTGCCTATGAGCGTGGTGCGCATCACAGATAAAAAGCCTGATAAGGGGTTTACCACTTCAATAGGCGTTTGTTCGACATAAGGGCTGAAGTCTTGCTCCCAACTAGGGTCGACAAAGCTAAAATTGATTGTTTCATGATATTCGCGTGCGGCTAATTGATGCCGAAGCGCATGGATAGGGCGGCGATTTTCCGGCGCTTCACGCAGAATGTGCGAGGCTTGAGGCATGCGTACAGGTAACGCGTCAAAGCCATAGACACGTGCTATCTCTTCGATCAAATCCACTTCGATCGCGATGTCAAATCGCCAGGCAGGAGGCGTGACGTTAAAGACTTCTTCTAGCGTTTGATTGGTGAGATTTTCTTTTTGAGTACGCTCAAAGGGTAAATCTAGACGGTGAAAAATATCGGCAATTTCGTCCGCGCTTATCGCAACACCTAAAATGCGTTCAACTTGCGCTACACGTAATTGCACGGTAGGGTGCTCTGGTAGCTGGATGATCTGATCATCAACAGGC
>JASSUF010000200.1:0-2713 GCA_031963365.1 Mycoavidus cysteinexigens | reverse complement strand
AGTAATATGATTGTGATTCCAGTCGTCGTGGGTTCAAGTCCCATCGGCCACCCCAAAAATCCCCTTATACTGCAACTGCTCATAAGCCCAAATTGCTTTTTCTGGGACAAATCTGGGGCAAATTCGCTTCAAAGCTTGATTCAAGCCGTGCCATTTCTAGGTCGTTTTGTGCGCCGTCTAGCCACTTTGAATAAATGAGTTTTCATAGTTAGAAAACATTCGCCGCCTATCTCAACCTTTGGCCAGCGCGCCATCTCGCTTCAATCGGCATCCTACCGGTTCCATCAATTTTCATAGCCCAGCTTGGCTTGATCCCACAAATCTTTTTTTACCAATCGTGAAGTTCCTGCACTTTAGCTTTGTCTTCGGTGTCAGTGTGGTCTTGCACAACTCGCGGGCGGTATTAGAGAGCGTATTAAATCTAAAGTAGGTGGCACAGTCAGCCTTGTGGCATAGGGTTAAACCCTATAACGGCGTCGTTCCTCCCTGCCAGCGCTTACACACTAGTCTTCTGATCGTTATCTGTAAGGCTTTGTTAGTTTTAGTCCATGTAAGGGCATGCCCTAGGTCCTAAAAAAATCTCCTTCAAACTTTATTAAACCCTTGTATTTTGTTATATGTTGTGACCACTCACTTATAACAAAATACAAGGTTCCCTCATTTCCCGCAAAAAATCCTTGAATAAATCAGCCTCTCCCTAAGGATGCAGCAAATGTTAACTCCAATTTTGAATAAAGCTATTCCAACCTGTTTTGCAGCACAAGAATCAGCGCAGCCATCATTTCTCTCGCTACCTTTAGAAATTCAGCAAGAGATAGAAGGTCTTCTAGATTATTCAGGTCGCCAGGCATTGTTTGGAGCTCTTACAACAGTGACTCGTGGTGGCGAGGCAGTAGAAGAGCCAGCTGTGAAACTCCGTTTAATCAAAAGCCGGATCAAAGAAGAGTATCAAAGGGCCTTGATGAATACGGATAGGGAATTACATACATTTGCATTCAATCAATTAGAAAGATTATTTGCATTGGGGAAACTCGATGAGGTGGTAGAAAAGAGTGAATTTTGTGAGCTGCTGTGGTTTATTGATAAACCAGAAATATCAGAATTTTTACAAGAAAAAATAAAACAAAACCCTGAGCTAAAACAAAAGCTGTTGAATTGGGTAGAACGCTCCAAGATAGAAGAGGTGCAAACCAGAGCGGCAAATGCACTCACATTTTTAGTAAAAGCTGGCGTGCAATTTAATAATAAAGATTTAAAAGCAGTACGCGTACCTGGAGCTGATTTAAGTTATGGGGTATTTGACTCAGCGCAATTGCAGGGAGCAGATCTAAGAGATGTTAATTTTCATCAAACATGGCTGCGACAAGCTAATTTAAGCAGAGCGCAGATGTCAGGGGTGCAGTTTGGCGAATTGGCCTATTTGCAAGAAGAAAGCAATGTGACTTCATGTGCCTATTCCCCGGATGGTAAAACATTTGCTGTAGGTCTTGGCAACGGCAATATCAGCGTATATACAACTTTGAATTGGGAAAAAGTACGCACCCTAGAAGGGCATACAGAATCTGTTAGGAGTATCGCCTATTCACCAAGCGGGACACAGATTGCCTCTGGCAGTGATGATGAAACGGTCCGCGTGTGCGATGCGCAAAGCGGTGCGGTTGTATATGTTTTAGAGGGGCATACTTACCCTGTATGGAGCGTGACGTACTCGCCAGATGGGTCGCAGATTGCCTCGGGCAGTGTTGATGACACGATACGCCTATGGAATATGCAGAGCGGCATGGCTGTGTCCACTTTAAAAGGACATATCCTCTCTGTTCTTAGCTTGGCGTATTCACCAAGCGGGACGCAAATTGCCTCGGGTAGCTTGGACAAAACAATCCGTATTTGGAACACGCAAGACGGCTCACTTATACGCACTTTTGAGGGACATAAAGGTGGAACTCATAGCATAGCGTATTCACCAAATGGGATGCAGATTGTTTCGGGCGGCGTGGATACCATGATCCGTATCTGGGATGTGCCAAGTGGTGCGCTTGTACACGTCTTAAGAGGACATAGAGGTGAGGTCCATAGCCTGGCGTATTCGTCAAACGGGGTGCAGATTGCATCCGGCAGCGAGGACTCGACTGTCCGTCTATGGAACGCGCAAACTGGAACGGCTTTGCAAACTTTAGAAGGGCATACACACCCTGTTTTTAGCGTAGTGTATTCTCCGAGCGGAGCCCAACTTGCCTCTGGCGGCCATGATAAAAAAGTCCGCCTATGGGACACGCAAAGAAGATCTGCTACACACCGGTTAGAAGGGCACTCAGAACCTATTACAAGTGCGTGTTATGCGCCAAATGGAGAGCAGATTGCCTCAAGCAGCTTTGATCATACGGTCCGTTTGTGGGACGCACAAAGCGGCGCAATTGTACGTATCTTAAGAGGGCATACACGTGAGGTTTATAACGTAGTGTATTCGCCCAGTGGAATGCAAATCGCCTCGGGCGGCGCTGATAAGACAATTCGTCTGTGGGATGCGCAAAGCGGCGCGGCTGTGCATACCCTAAAGGGGCATAACGGCCCGGTTAGTAGCAGACTAGTATACTCGCCAGACGGGTTACAAATTGCCTCCAGTTCTGATAAGACGATTCGTCTATGGGATACGCAAAGTGTAAGCGAGCGACGCCCCCACCTTTACGAAGAGGGGTAATTAAAAGATCCTCCT
>JASSUF010000199.1:0-2742 GCA_031963365.1 Mycoavidus cysteinexigens | reverse complement strand
CTTGTAATGTTTGAATTTGAGTAGCTTGTTCTTCAGTTGTAGCTATTGCTTCAGCTGCAGTTTTTTCCAATTGCTGATGTTTCGTTTGCAATTGCTTAAGCTCTTTTTGCGCTGTATTGCGCTGCGCTACCTCTTCATGCAGATTCTTTTGTAGTGTTTCAATTTCAGTAGCTGTTTTTTTAGCTGCAGCTATTGCTTCAGCAGCAGTCGTTTTTAATTGCTGATATTCAATTTGTAATTGCACCAGTTGTTGTTCTAAGTTACTGAAAGGTATGGATTTTTCCTCTAACTGCGTTTGCAGCCTCTCTATTTCTGATTGATAGGTAAGATCTTCAGTGCTACTACTATAAGTGCTGTCTGGGCCAAATGGATGGGTGTATAAGCGTTCTCTTTGCGATGGCCATCTATGCGATGTAGTCTTAGTAAACTTTTTATATTCAGACTGATCTCTATGAGAATAATTCTCAGATAATATGCTAGATCGACGGCTGCTTGATGAAGAATCTATTATAGATTGACTACTAATAGAATGCGGTACGCTAATATTTAATCCATGCAAAATATCTGCTGCTTTTGCATCAGAGAGCGCTGTATTGTTATTTTCTCGATAGGTATTTTCAGCATTATTTTGATTGAATTCAGTAGCCAATTCGGCAGTTAAACTCAAATCTTTGGAGTTGCCCTTAATCAATCGAAGCATGCTATTAATATCGCCTGCACCATCGTATTGGCTGCCTTCTTGGTTTTGATGATCGGATGTTGCTGACGCGCTAACCTTTTTTGAGGTTGGATCTGAAGAATCAGTCTGCTTGCTATCATGAGCTTTGAAATTAGTAGAAATAACTTGTGTGAAATAGTTGCTGCTGCTTGCTCTAGGCTTATTCTGGGTAGGGCTGCTTGGAGAGTTACCTGTAATAACGCGCAATACGTCTTTAATCACCCCTAAAATAGCCCCTGCCGTTACACTACCAAAGGGACCTTCTTCCTTATTGATTGGTGGTAGTAAAGAAGGAGACGGAGAGGATGGTATGGTTTGTTGTTCTATTTCTTTCTGTGCTAAAGGCGCACGGTCTGGCATTTTTCCGCGGCGGATTTCTTCTCGTTTTTTCCATTGCTCGTCTTTTTCTTTGAGTACTTTTGCAAATTCATTATATTTTGCATAGAGGTCCACTATTTTTTCTGATAGTGCTATTTCTATGTCTGGTGTAGGGGTATTTTGAGTGGAGTGGTTTTTCTCATTGTTATTTGCGGGGTGGTTAGAAGATCGATTTTCTCCTCTTGAGACAAGGATTGGAATGATTGCGCCTGTAGAGTGTGTATAAAATATGGCGACGAAGAGAAATAGCCCTACTTTGGCCATAATCTCTACTAAATTACTATGGTGCGCTTCTAGCTGCGCACGATGATCTGGGTTGTTTAAGTCTAGCCCGTCTACATTTATTTCATTGATTTTTTGTGTAGAGGTTTCTATATTTTTAAGCAGGGTTTCTATTTCTTTTTTTATATTTTCTGCTAGTACTATATTTCCATCTTCATTTTTGCAAATTTTCTCTTCTATCGCGCTGCGGATAGTGTGGTCGATATCGGCAATGTCGGATCCTGGCCCTATGTCTTTAAAGCAGGTTTTGATTCTTTTATGATGCTCGGTTATATCTGCGACATCTGGGTATGGTGGGGCATCGTTGCCATATAGAACAGGGTTGCGTGTTTTTATTTGTTTGTATGCCCACTTAATGTCTTCCAGCCAGGTAGACATTTCTTTTGTTTTACTGACTTTACTGTGAAGTGTGAGGCCGGTTAAAAGCTGCAGTGTGAGTTGCTCTACTGGGTTTTTATCTTTTAGGCTTTGCAAATAGCCATCTATTCCCTCGGGTTGTGCATCAACTCGACTACTTTTTTGGGATGGAGCGGGCGAACCTGGGGCGACGGAAGGATAGTGGTTAGTGGAGGAATAAGCAGTTATTGACATGAGAATCCTTGCGAAAATAAGATCGCTCGCACTATTAGCAATATGGGCTACCGTATATATCGGTAATGCACCGTATACTTTACGAAGATTTAAGATAAATCTGCTTTGAATAAGAGACCCATAGGTTGCAAAAAAGTGCTAAGTCCGGAATGGGTATAGCTGCTTTTTTTATATTGAAACCTATGGATTTGCAGGCGTTTTAGCTATTAAGCTATAGATGGCATCATGCGGCTTAGGGAGAATTCAGCATTTCTCTGAATTCTTTAAAGTAAGTAAAAATATATTCAGAAATATGCCTTTTTAGGGAAATCGCTCACCTATAGTCATGCATCTCCTGCAAAAAAGGTCCATACCTTTCACTAGATTGCGAGATTTACCCATCCGGAATAAACCGCATATTTTGGATTATTTAAGATGAATCTTGTTTTTTTTGCTGGTCTTCAAGGGGGCGATGGCGTGCATGTTGGGGTTCCTTCGTCACCGCCAACCTACAAGGTTGAGAGGGCTTTTAGCCTCTTGGATGGTGGGTTTTATGTAGGGTTTTTAGGCGTTCTTTGGCTATGTGGGTGTAGATTTGGGTGGTGGAGATGTCTGCGTGGCCTAATAGGAGTTGAATGACGCGTAGATCTGCTCCATGGTTGAGTAGGTGGGTTGCAAAAGCATGGCGTAGGGTGTGAGGGGAGAGGGGGGCTTGGATGTCTGCTATACGGGTGTAGCGTTTGATTAGGCCCCAGAATTGCTGGCGTGTCATGCCCGCTGCGCGCGTGGTGACA
>JASSUF010000010.1:0-29524 GCA_031963365.1 Mycoavidus cysteinexigens | reverse complement strand
ACCAAAATGATCGAGATGGCTGCGATGGACGCAGAACTCGAGCAACTCGTGCTGCCTGACTCGCCGGAAAAATTACTGGCAGGATTTGATAGCTTTGCTGACTATATAACAAAATGGGGAGAAAAAAGGCTGAGCCGGAGGGTGGTGCAGGGAATATTGTACAGCGCTATGACGGATGCAGAGGCTGTGCTATTGAGTGCCACAGCAGTGGATCCGGTAAGAAAACTGGGTACGTTGGTGCTAACCCTTTCAAAATCATTTTCTGAGTGGAAGCAAAAGAATAATCTGTCCAATAGCCTCATGCCTGGAGAGGATCTCTCCGATAGCATAAAGAAAGCCTATGCGCAGCGATTCCGGCAGAAACTCACTTTTAGATTGATCAATGTATTCCTACCCAATGTAGCCAAAGATAGCATAGCACTGGGTGCAATAGCCTATGGCCTGGCTGCGCAAAAAGACTACCGCGAAAACTTCGTCAAACGCCTGCAATCTCGACTCAAGGGGGATGCGGCGTTTGAAGCGGTTTTTGGCGGGATAAGGCTCACGAATAATACCATTGCGCGCGATGCGAAAACAACGGTTTATGCGATCCACCGGGAAGATTTTAAACGCTGGCAAGAGAATTGGCGACCAGAAAAAACGATACTCCATTTCGATAAAAACAAGTCAGAATTAACGGGGAGAAAAGAAGGTGCAGAAAGCACGGTGCAGAAAAACAATGCGGCTGACAAGCTAGTTGAAGAAACCAATACAGAGCAGTCAGAAATTGGAGACTTGCTCAAAAAGAGATTTAGTCTGACAGACGAACAAATCAATGAAATCCGAGTATACGAAAAGCGCACAAAAATTCAATACACTATAAAGAATAGTCCTTCCTTATGGAATAAAGAGACAAAGCTATCTGTCTATTTTGGTGGTATTAAGCTAGCGGATACCGCCAAAGCGGATTTGCGCGCAGCAGTTATAGCTTATGTTACAAGGTCTGATACAGATGACGCATCTTCATCAGCACCGTATCAGAATGCTATGGAATTTTCTAAAATACGTAAAGGCGATAGGCATATCGCTGCTGCCAGTGGTAACGACGGTTTTTTAAACGATGCTGCCAATGCACAGGAGAGTGACAGCGACGATGAAGCCGACGATATGATAGAGGGGCGGTCGTTTAATAAATCAGCTAATGAAAACGCACATAAAATAGCGAATGATAATGCATCGACTCAAACTGCTCCCCATGTGGCTGCTAGCAATCTTGCTGATGGGGAAGGCGTAGTAAATGGTCAAAAAAAAGCGTCCTACCCTCATTTGTATAGATTATTTAATGTTATGTTAAATAGCCTAAATAGTGGTAATAATCCATCCGAAGATCCTAGATATATACGTGCGCAATCTGATTATGATGAACTCCTGAAAAGACAAATTACTCTTGATGCTGAAATAGATGAGCTGGATAAACAAGGCAAGAGGTCTACAAAGAAAACCGCTCTGAAGTACAGAAGACACGCGATCTTAATACTACATCTAAAGGCTAAGGAGCTTATAGATATAATGCCGTATCTGTATCGATCAAATTTGATGGCTATATTTCCTGGAATGGGTCAGATAGTATTAAATGTGAAGCATATTATTTCTAGAGCCAAGGAAGCGTTATATTCAATTGCCCCATTTAATCCGGATAATATCGCACCGTTATTTGAAGAAATAAATGAGGTGGTCCGTTTCATTAAAATGGATATGGAAAGAGTTGAGGCGCACTTTGATAATGAAGCGGACGCAGAATTTAATCGACTTTTAGCACAAGAAACACCTTCTCTTGATTTTACTCGTGAAAAATTTTATAAAAAAATAATTGCAGAGAGAGAACGTCAACTAGAAAATGAGAGTGAAGAAAATGCATTGCATTCTGAAGAAATTATATGGGTCTGGGAAGAAAAATTACTGGAAACAGAAGCCATGCTTGAAAATGATGTTATAAGAGATAAAATAGATATTTACAGTATAGAGCAATTATACGATTTATACGAAAAAGATCAGGCACTCCCAGTGGGTCAGAAGAAATGTATAGGCATTGAGTTAGATAGCCTGCTTGATCTAGATTTAATATATAGTTATACCGATGACTCAGAGAATAAAAAATATGATACCACCACTTTGTTTGATTACATGTCAAGTAAGGCGAAAGGAGTAAACACTCTAATTGCTTCACGTAAAGAGGTAGAGATAAAATGGCCGGCTGAAATGTCGAAGGGAATGCGATCTTTTATAGAAAAGGAAACTGAAAAACTTAAAGCAATCGCGCCTACATTAAGAAAAATACAAGCAAATATTAGGCCTTCTATAGCGGAGGAAGTTGGCAATAACACCGAGTACGCAAAGTTTGATATAGCAGCATGCGCTAAACAAATCGTGAACGCCACACTCACTGCAGCGGGGAATCCTAATAACTGGACCGCTGACACGAAAGTAAGGGTTGAAGTAACAAAATTTAGTGGTGGAGGAGCTGGGGGAGGCGGCGGAGTAAACTATAAACCTGACATTATTGAAATGTCTCTTATTGATATTGCTACAGGAAATCTCTTTAAAGCATACGGTCACAATTATAGTTTCGAAATCAAGAATTTACCACCAGAACTTAATACTTTTTTTAAAGTAGAGTCCAGTATCTATAGTACCAGCTTCCCAATTACGGATACCATAAAAAGAACCATCGAGCAGGAATTAAATGACTATAACTCGGATACCTTAAGAAAGGCGAAGAGGAATAAGGCCAATGTGCAGAAGATTAATCAATTTTTTATTAAAATATTAGTTTCTTTGGAAAGCAATCCCACGTCTACAGATAGGTACGACGCCGTAAAAAATGTTATGGAGAATCATATTGCTCCTAGTCGTATAAAACTTGGAGAGACTGAACTCAGTGGCATCTTCGCTATTCCTTTAAATGATGGGAAAACCATGCTCTGCAGTATAGAACAGGGCGATTATAAAATAGTAGACCTTAAAACCATCACAGGGGATGCGCAACTTGTAGAATGGCTCCGGCCTAGTCTTCCATTGAAGGTGTATTTACAATATAAAAATGATCCGATTAAAGCGGGAACCTACGCAAAAGCGGAGCAAGGTATTGCAATAGGTAGACAAAACGCTGCCAATACTCGCACGTATAATTACTCTCCCTATACATCTATTCCCGTATTATCTACTTCTGGCAGCACATATATACAAAGCTTAGCCCAAAAAACATCGGATTTACAGCATTCTAAAGCGGTGTCAGATTTAGAAACTAGGCTCCATACTAGTTGGGACGAATGGAAAGATAATGGTTTCGAATTTGGACGCGCAGCGCTTGAGGGTATATCGACAGCTTTAAGCTTAGGAAGTCTAGGGGGAGGAGCACTTGCGTCGAAGGCAGGATTTATTTTAGCATCTTTAGCCACGAGCCTTGGAGAGACAGGGCTTATTGCTCTGCAAGCATCCTTAGAAGATGACCCCATAGAAGCGCAAGAACTTATTAAAGAGGCTTGGACACATCTTATATTATCCAGCCTCGGCGATACGGGTGATGTCGTTCAATTGTTAGAGAATTATCGAAAAGCCCAAAAAGCATCCAAGGTGTTTCTTAATAAGGCGCTGGGAACGAATGCCAAAGAATTATCCAAATTCTACGATGAGCATATAGCTATACGCACGGCAAAATATGCCAGCCGAAATATGCTTTTATCCTTTTCGATTGGGAAATGGGATAATGCTGATCCGATACTCAAGGCCCGCTTGCTGTATCTCAATGCAATAAAATTCCCTGAATTTCGTGCACTAAAAGAAAAAATAGGCGCTGATGCTAGTAAAAAAGTTATCAAGAATAAATTGTTCCTGGAGGATGAAGTCACGCCAAGAAAAACAGGGGGTTTAAAATCATTGAATGAAGAGATGAGTGAAATTAAAAACCGGTTAGATGAGAAAAATTATCGTATAAACATAGCTAAGACAATAAAACCTAATTGGGCAATAGAAGATCTTCCTGAAGCGATCCTTCCTGGAGTGGAAGGGAAATATAATAAAATATATCAGGTTATATCTAAGCCGGAAGGGTCTGCATTAGAAGTAGGGGATTATATTAAGTTGAGTGGGAAGTTTTATAAAGTTCGCTGGGATGATGATGTAAAAACATGGAGAGCTATTGATCAAGATAACCCCTCGCCACATAGGTATGCCCCCCCTATTAAACTGAATGAAAAGGGTCTTTGGATATATAATACAGATATTCCTGGAAAAGCGGGAGCTCCTAATGTGGAGTCAGGGGCTCCCAATAATGTTGGGCAGCATCAAGATCAACCTTTGCCGGCTGCAGAATTTAGAGGTGTTATTGATAGACCTGTTTCTGGAGATTCCCTAGAGGTAAAAAATATACTGGATGATATACATAATAAAATTAATACTAGTTCAGTACTGAAAATATATATTGATAGCCCTAAAGAAAAATGCGAGGCGTCGGTTAATAAGGTAATAGAATTTTCAAAGGATAATGGATTTTCCAACCTTAAAGTGAGAGGAGTATTTATATGGGCGAATAAAAAAGATATGTTACCAAGCAATCATTTTTTAGTGATGGGCTCTAAAAATGGCCAACAATATGCAATAGATGTTACTGCGGGCCAATTTGCAAATTTAAAAAGTAATGGTCCATTATTTTTGACTGAGCCCGAGTGGGCAAAGAAATATCAGGATGCCTTTGCATTACAAGCCATTAAATACAAGGATTATGATACTAAAACTGAGGCGATATCTACCACTGCATTTTCATCTGCACTGCGGATAAGCTCTATAAAGACCAGGGGAGGAGAAACTCTTTTAACTCAACCTGCTTGGTATATAAAGTTTGCTGAACAAAAAGCAAAAAATATACAACTTGCAACAAATTTGCTCCGTGAGAAAGAAGCCGAATTTCGCAATATTCTCAAGAAAAATCCTGATGCTAGAGAGCTATTTTCAGCGATAAATGCAGAAAATTTGGAGGAATTCTTTTCTAATAAAGGAATTAACGATATAGGCGTACTTGGCATACGAGGGAGCAACGCCTTTGAAGCCGAGCTCAACATAGATTACCTGTTACGCGATTCAAGAGGCTTAATAAATAAGCAAGATGCGAAGCCATATAAAGATATAGTTGGTAAGGAAGCTGAGGCAGAAAGTAGAGCTCGACTGGGGGACTATCAGCTTACAAAGCCACTACAAGCTATAGAAAAAAATTTAGAAGAGCTTTTAAAAAATGTTAGATTGTCGAAACCTGTAGATCCCACTAAGTTGAGACTTTATAAGGCGGCAATTATGCGTTTGATCGAGGTTAAGGTACGCTTGGAACAGATATAAAGAGAGGGGAAGGCACGTGCGTTATTTAACAGCTTGTTTCGAGAATTAGGGAAAAACCTGAGTTTCATTTAAAATTTCATGCGGCGATACTAAGCGGAAAGAGTTGTAACGCGTTTAGTGGGGTTTCAGGTTGGCCCTTAACCCAGTATAGCGCAGAGAAATAGCGGCACTGCCTCCTCTGTATGGCGGAGTATAGGCTGCTATATCTGGCACCATTAAGTAGTGCGCAGGCAATACCATATTGCGGCCTTCCATGCGGCAAAAGATAATACGCCGTTAGCAGGCATAATCCACCCCCGGACCACCCCATATACAGGCAGGATGCTAATGTATTTGTTGGGAAGATTCAATCTTATTTTAGCACGATTTTGCATAGATAACGGTTCGGTCGATGCCGTATCTATTGGGCAGGAAACAAGGTAGCAGGATTTTTGTTTCTGCCTAATCTTACCCGCGTAGGTTAGTTCGTATTTGTGCATGAATCTATCCGGGTATTGCCTTATTTTATGGTAGGAGCGTTGGGGTTGATTGTTTGCCTGAATCTATGAAGACATTCCAGAGTCCTTAATGACAGAACACATTTCATTATCCGCTTGCGTATTGATAGTCGAGCGGATAGCCATCAGAGTACGGAGTTAATTTGAGACGCCATAAGCTGAGTGCCCGTCATAGGGTGGAGGCCTTGGAGGCCTTAAAAGCTGGAGAGACGGTTGCACACATCTGCGCTACGTTACACATTAGCCCTGCTACTTTATATGGTTGGAAGCAATCCTATGCCGGATTGTCAGAGGCGAGAGTGGCGCAGCTCGATGCATTAATGCGCGATAAGGCCCAATTAGGTCGGCGTATTGCTGTATTGGAACAGGAAAATTCGATTCTGCAAAAGGCATTGGGTATGCAGGCACTGGGGCCGGAGCAGCGCTCTCAGTTAATTATTGCCCTCAGAAAAACATTTGGGGTCAGTATGGCCAAAATCTGTCGTCTTGTGGGGATGTCTCGTACTTTCTTTTTATATGAGCCTGTTCAAAAGCGCCGTTCATAGAGTGGATTGTGGGTGGAGAGAGCACTTTTTCTAATTATAAATTGCACTAGAAAATTTCTTCCCAGACGCTAACCTTAGAAGATATTTGGATCGGTTTGGCGACCATGCCTTGTATGAGGTCGTGAGGACATTGGTATGGTCCAAATTTTCGTTTCAATCTTGCTATTGTTTTTTTATTGCGGAGAAATGTATGGCTGACATAACGTATCCTGGTGTGTATATCGAAGAAGACGCCAGTCTTTCCCTTTCCATTACCGCTGGAGCGACGGCGGTTCCTATTTTTGCATCTGGCCCCATAGCCTCAGAAGAGGATGATTGGACATGGCCTGCTAGAGTCAATTCCTGGTTGGATTTCACAAAATTTCGCCAAGGGAAGGACGGTGACAAACCTGCATTTGACCCAGAACGAAAATTGGATATCACCTTAAAATCGTATTTTGAGAATGGCGGCGGATATTGTTATCTCGCGCCAAACGAAGAGCTGGTCAATGTGGTGCCTAGGTTAGATGATGTGACTTTAATAGTGTCAGCAGGCGAAGATATCAATAGTGCGGTTAGCACATTGTGCATTCCAGGTGGGCGGTTGTTTGCGATTTTGGATGGGGAGGATAAAGAATTAGCAGCCACATTTGATCAGACTGTATTTAAATCATATGCGCCTACCAACCATGCCGCTGTCTATTTCCCATGGCTGAAAGCAGACTGGGCAAAAACAAAAGTACTAGATGGCAATGGCAGCCCAACCGGTGAACTTACACCAACCTCCATCCCCCCAAGTGGTGCAGTTGCAGGAGCAATATGCCGTGTAGATCGGGAACGCGGTGTTTGGAAAGCACCTGCTAATGTGCCATTAAACGGGGGTTTGAAGGTGAAGAGTAAGGTCTCTGACGACATACAAGGGACTTATACTAATAACAACAGTATGGCGTTGAACATCATTCGTGAATTTTCTGGCGTTGGCACCGTCATCTGGGGCGCGCGTACACTTGCCATTGCCGAGGGCGATAAATGGCGCTATATCCCCGTTCGCCGCTTATTTGATACCGCGGAAAGAGACATTAAAAAAGCCATGCAGTTTGCCTTATTCGAGCCCAATAGTCAACCGACCTGGGAGCGCGTACGTGCTGCGATCGACAATTATCTCCATGCGCTTTGGCAGCAAGGCGCATTGATGGGGAGTACTCCAAAAGAAGCCTATTTTGTGCAAATTGGGCAGGGCCTGACGATGGACGAAACCGATATCAATCAAGGCAGAATGATTGTCAAAATCGGTATGGCTGCAGTGCGTCCAGCGGAATTTATTATCTTGCAATTTACACAAGAAGTGGGACAAGTGTAGTCACTCCCATTTCGCGAAAACGGTATTGCGTATTTTAAACTTTCACGACGGCGTCTTCATACCCGTCGCTGTATTCTGAAAAGGAAATGTGATGGCAACAACTGCTGAACAAATGGCTGTGGAATATCCTATCCCCTCGTATCGTTTTCGCGTAAGTGTGGGTGAGGAGGAGATTGCGTTTAGTAATGTGTCCGGTCTAGATATAAAGTTCCAGACTATTGAATATAAAGATGGCATAGGCGGTTGGTATCAAATGCCCGGTCAAGCTGATCCCACAAATATCACCTTGAGAAAGGGGATTTTTAAGGGACAATGTAAATTTTATGACTGGATTAGCTCTATCTCTCTAAATACCGTGGAGAAAAAAGACCTTACGATCAGCTTAACCAATGAATCCGGTAGCGAACTTTTAATTACCTGGAATGTGACAGATGCTTTCCCAACCGGCCTCACTGCCCCCAGCTTAGATGCTACGAGCAATGAAGCCGCTATTGAGGAATTGAGCTTGTTGGCCAAACGTGTCACGGTGAAATGCCACTAAATTGCCAGTGTGAGTTGGGTAAACAGGAGATAGTGTGGCGAGGGTTAAGAAGTATTTCCTGCTGCCTATGCTTGAGAGCCCTCCGCCTATATTTTCTGTTTATTCTCGGAGAAATTTATGCCCGTAACGGTTTCCTATCCTGGTGTGTATTTGGAAGAAGACGCTAGTCTTTCTCTTTCTATTTCTGCTGGGGCGACAGCGGTTCCTGTTTTTCCTACATTTGAGATTCCTACATTGACAGCGCCTTTAAGAATTAATTCTTGGCTGGACTATATGGATCTATTTGTATTGAAATATGGATTTAGTATAAATCCGCCCCATATGAAGAAAGTTGACTTATTTGGTCTATTAAATCGCTCGATCAAAACTTATTTCGAGAATGGGGGTGGCTATTGTTATTTAGTCCCATTCGATAAATTGGGAGTATGGGTTCCAACGCTGGATGATGTAACACTGCTTGTGATGGCGGGTAATCCAAAAGCGATGGAGCCGATGTCAAACTTGGCAAAGGACTTAAAATTAGGACTCTTTGCAGTTCTAGACGGCCCTTATCCATCTATAACAGACTTTACTATTCCACCTCCACCTGTGGATGCGGCAGAAGGCGATCCATTTAAGTGGACGCAATATGGCGTAACGCCCCATGCTGCTATCTATTACCCATGGCTGACAGCAGACTGGGCTGGCGAAACCACGAATGATGATGGCAAGGTGATCCCAAACGCCATCCCCCCAAGTGCTGCAGTTGCAGGCGCCATGTGTCGCGTAGATCGAGAGCGTGGGGTCTGGAAAGCGGCGGCGAATGTCCCATTAAATGGAGGGGTGAAACCTGTATTGACGGTGACAGATGTAGATCAGGGTCAGTATACCGGGGAAGGAAATAATGCAGTAAATATGATCCGCTCCTTTACCGGGAAAGGAACATTAATCTGGGGCGCGCGTACATTAGCTGCCGGTGCAGATGTGGATAGATGGCGTTATATACCCGTGCGTCGCTTATTTAATAGCGTCGAAAGAGATATCAAAAAAGCAATGAAAATTGCGGTATTTGAATTAAATAGTGCGCCCACATGGGAAACGGTGCGTTCTGCGATTGACATTTATCTTCACGCACTGTGGAAAAAAGGCGCGCTAAAAGGAAACACTGCGCAAGAAGCCTATTTTGTGCAGGTTGGTCTTGGCACTACGATGACTGAGACCGATATTAAACAAGGCATATTGCGTGTCAAAGTGGGAATGGCAGCAGTGCGTCCAGCGGAATTTATTATTTTGCAATTTACACAGGAAGTACAGAAGGTGTAGCGCTACAGTTCGTTCTCATGTTGTGGATTGTATGAATGTATGAGTAGGATTAAAACAAGATCGCTATATTTCAGGAGTGCATGTGAATAATCTATTGCCAGGAGTACATTTTTCACAGTCGATGGTGGAGCCAGAGGCATTGCCCATGCCAACGGCTGTGCCGGTGTTTATTGGCTATACAGAAATGGGTGAAGCGCAAACGCTCTATGCTATTGATTCTTTTGCTGACTATAAAAAGCAACTGGAGAACAAGGAGCCTTCTCCCCTTTCTGATGCCGCTGCACGCTGTGTTTTACATCATACCGTCAAACATTATTTTGATAATGGGGGTGACCCCTGTTTTGTATTGTCAGTTAATACTTACGAATCGCTAGGGGACAAGGATCTAACAGATTTAGAGGATCTAGCGAAGATTAAGGAGGAGTTGACGCATGCACAACTATTTGTCGCGATAAAAAAAGAGTCAACGATCACGTTGGCTGCCATGCCTGATGTGGTGCTATTAGATGTAGAGAAAGGCCGTACTTTCTTTAAAGAAGTATGGCAGGCCATGGTAACGCAACTTTGCTCTGGCCAAATTCCTATTTTTTGCCTTTTAGATGTACCTGCTGATCCTCAAGCAGCCAATACGTGCCTAGAAAGTCTGCAAGATGCGCCAAAGCTTGACCGAGCAGAGCATGCTGCGGCGTACTGGCCACATTTGACCACAGAGTATCGAGATACTGACGCCGAAAAAGAGAAGGTGCTTCCTCCTTCAGGTGCCGTGGCTGCAGCTATTCAGCGCACAGATAATGAACGTGGAGTCTGGAAAGCGCCTGCCAATGTGCCTTTGTACCGTGTGATAAAACCACAATACAGCTATTTAGATGCAGCTAGCTTCTCTACCTTCTTTCATAAAGATAGTGTGTCATTTAATTTGATCCGTAGTTTTCAAGGGCGCGGGGTGCGTATTTGGGGTTGTCGCACGCTCAGTGATGATGTGGCGTCGCCTTGGCGCTATGTACAGACGCGTCGCTTAGTGTCTTATGTCGAATCCAATCTACGTGAGGTAGCCCGCTTTGCAGTATTTGAGCCGAATAATGCAATGACTTGGGGCAAACTAAAGGGTTTATGTCGCGTGTGGTTGCGTGAATTATGGCGCAATGGGGGGTTGTTAGGGGAGTTCGAGGAAGAGGCTTTTCAAGTCTTAGTGGGGAAAGATGAGAGCATGACTGCGGCGGATATTCAAAGCGGTAAACTCATTGTGCGCATAGGGCTGGCGCTGCATCGAGCAGCTGAATTTATCTATGTGCAATTGCAGTTCAATGTCAGTGAAAACCCCGCTGATACGATTACTTCTCACAAGAGTTTATTACTATGAGTGCAGCCAGTATTATTGAAGACATGTTTACTCCTGGTGTTTCGCACCGGTTTTTGGTCACCTTTTTCTTTAATAATATTCCTAGCCTCATCGATATGCGTTTTCAGACAGTCTCGGGCCTTGGTCGGGACATGGAAATAGAAACGTATCGTGAAGGGGGTGACAATATTAGAGCAATTAATTTCCCAAAACATGTGAGTTATAAAACATTGGTTTTAGAGCGTGGCGTTATTTTAGTACCCTCGCCTTTAGAATTTGTCATGGGCGAGGCGTTGGGTAGGTTCAAGCATCGCTATGCGGATGTCGTGATTATGATGGTTGATGCTTCTTCGCTTCCTTTGCGAACGTGGACGATCACAAAAGCCATTCCCGTGGGATGGCAGACCAGTAATCTAGATGCCAATGGGAATGCTGTGCTGATTGATACGCTGGAATTAGCCTATTGTGACATGGCCGTAGGTTAGGGTGTTTACGCATGATAGAAATTAGAGAGTTAGTCATCGAAGCACGCGTGACCGAAACCGCGCATTCGGTTAGCGGGAATACCCTCCTATCCGGGTCACCCCTAAAGCGTATGGAGCAGGAAGAGCGTTTTATAAATACCATTCTGCGTAGAGTGCTGGAGCGCTTGCGAGAAAAACAGGAGGAAATGTAATGTCTATCCTTTCCGGTGCCGCCGATATTTTCAGTCAAAGCTTGGTCAAGCTAACGATTCAAGCTTGGCCAGATAGGGAAGCTAATCCACCTAAGATGCCAGTGGGTGCGATCGATGCGATGTATAACCCTGCCTCGATTAAGCTCACTTACGGGACAGAATACGTAAACAACGCGGCAGCGAATGATTCTACTCAATGTAAACGCTATGTGGCCACACACCCGGGAGATTTGGAATTTGATTTGATTTTTGATGCCACATTGCCTAAAAATACAAAATCTGTAGATGATCAGTTGGCAAAATTACGCTCCCTAGGCTTTGCGGTAAATAAAGAAACGGGTGAAACACCATATTTACGCGTTTCGTGGGGCAAAATGGCATGGAATGGAAAAGGGTATTTCGCAGGGCGTTTAGCCTCAATGGAGGTAATGTATACGCTATTTGATCGGGATGGAACTCCGCTGCGTGCAACTGCAACGCTCCACTTGCAGGCTGATGAAAGTTTGCAGCTACAACAGTCGTCGCAAGGCATTACCGCTCCTAAGCTGCCATCAATCACGTTGCCTGACTTAAGTGATATAGCACTCGCGGCGCTACTGCTGGCCGGGGGCGCGTTGGCTGTAACAGACCTTGCTATGAACAATAACCTAGACAGCCTTCTTGCTCTTATACCAGGGGCTGCCCTGTTTGCTCCTGTACTATGATGACTATATCAGGCACCATCCCACCCGAAATAGAACTGTCATTTGGCGGTACAGCGCTATCCCATTTGCAATGGACGTGGATAGAGACCAGTTACAGTATGAACCGCATACCTACTGCCAAAATCACGCTTGCGGCTCCTGGCGCATCGGTTTGGAACTTCAAAAAGTATGCCGAAGAAGCCGCAAAGTGCACTCCAGGAACCAAGGCGGAGATAAAAATTAAATCCGGCCCAGTTCTATTCTCTGGCATCATCTTGCAACAAGAATGTACAGTCGATCCACAGGGTGGCAAGGTCATCATACTGAAATTGAAACATCCTTTGCATGGCTTGACCACCGTTCATCGTAGTCAAGTATTTCAAGAGAGTAGTGATGCCGACACGCTGCGCGGCATATTTGGTGCACAAAAAGTTAAGTTAGGCAAATTGGAGGGGTTGAAGGTCAAACATGCCCAGTTGATTCAATTCAACTGTACCGATTGGCAGTTTGTCAAAAGTCGCTTAAATGCGAATGGGGTGTGGTTAGTGCCAGGAACTGAGCAGATAGATATTATCGAGCCTAAGTTAACAGGCAAAGCGGATCACACTTTATTGCAGTCGGATACTTCAACTAGCAATGGCTTAGACAAAAAGATCCAAGAAGCGCGTTGGCAATTTAGCTGTGAAACACAAAAGATCGAGATAGCAGCCTGGGATGTGCCTGGGCAAAAGATGTCTAGTAAA
Source organism: Mycoavidus cysteinexigens (assembly GCA_031963365.1). Classification (GTDB taxonomy): domain Bacteria; phylum Pseudomonadota; class Gammaproteobacteria; order Burkholderiales; family Burkholderiaceae; genus JASSUD01. The sequence goes on along the minus strand of JASSUF010000010.1, from coordinate 16,492 downwards.
ACGACGGCGAATGCACCGTCGTTAGGCAATAAGGGGCTAGATCCTAAACAGCTCAAACCGTTCGTCGACACGCCGTCGACCCTGGCGTATAGCCTTCCATTAGTCGCAGAAGAACAAAGCGAACTGGGCAAAGGACGTCTTTTAGCAAAACACGCTGCAGGTATTCAGGCCAGTTTTACGCTGTTTGGGAGTACTGCTTATACCATTGGGCAAATCTTGGAGTTGTCTGGTTTCGAAGGCCCTTTCGATGGCTCTGGCTTGATTACGGAAGTAAAGCACGTGCTGTTCAAAGGATCCTGGAGTACGACGCTTGTAGTGGGGCAAGATTCGATGTGTAACCTGGATGCCGGCCTATTGCCGCGCGTACCTGGGGTGCATATAGGCATTGTGGATGCGTATGAAAAAGATAAAGACAATTGGAATCGCATCAAAGTGAAGATACCCACGTTGATGGTAGATAAACCGCTGTGGGCGCGTTTTGCCGCACCTTATGCCACTGCCAAAAGTGGCTTGTGTATGTACCCGGAAAAAGGCGACGAGGTAGTACTGAGCTTTTTTGACGAAGACCCGCGCTATCCCGTCATTTTGGGTTCCATGCATAACCCTAAAAATCCACCTCCTTATCCGCCTAGTGCAGAAAATGCGCAAATGGGGTTGGTTTTTGACAAGGATGGAGTGGAACAGCGCCTCCTATTTGATAAGAAAGAAGCGTCCGCCACGTTGGAAGTTAAAAAAGGAAGCGATGAAGATCAATTGGTTTTAAAACAAGGTGTGCAAATAAATAGCAAAAAGAATATTGAAGCGCAAGCGCAGAAAGATATCACGTTGAAGGCCACTACAAAATTGCAGGCGGAAGGAACGAGCGGAGTCAAGATTAAGGGCGCTAAAATAGATATGAATAGTTAAAAATGCGTTTATCAGGAATATAACGCATCACTCAGGTCGCAGTCTAAGTGCTGCAAAAATGCAGCACACCTAATAAGAGAGACAATGGATGGACCGGAAAACAGCGGAAACAAAAGACATATACGGACGCGGGTGGGCATTTCCGCCAAGCTTCAATGTAAAAGACGGTGTGGCTATGGTGAAAGACTATGAGGATATCCAGCAAAGTCTACAAATCCTCTTTAGCACCCAGCCTGCAGAGCGCATTATGCGGCCCCATTATGGTTGTGATTTACAGTCATTCGTGTTTGAAAACATCAGCCAAACTTTGCTAGCCGATATTACCACTCAAATCACCGACAGCATTTTGCGGTATGAGCAGCGGGTAGAGGTGGAGCACGTAGTAGTGCAGCCTGATTTAGAAGAGCCAACCCATTTGCATGTGCAAGTGAATTACCGTATTCGTGGTGCAGATACGGTGCAGCAGCTAGAGGGGCGCCTCAATATTGGGGACGGGCGCGGAGGCGTTTTTATATAAGCGACAAAGGTATTGTAAGTCATCAAGATGCGCAGCAATTCATAACAACAAGACAAGCGCTTCACCCATGAGCACCAGTTTGAAAGCGCATATTTATGCACAGTTATAGTGATAGGAAATAGGATGTCTGATCAACGCATGGTATTGCCAGCAGAAGATAACTTCGTGCTAGATGACCGCACGGTAGCGACGCATTTGCGTGCGATTGAGCAATATTGCAAAAAAATCCCGTTTATAGCAAGAGAAGGCTTCTGGGATAAGGTAATTTTTAACGCGGATCAGACGCCGGAAACCTTAGCCAAGCTGTATGAAAGCAGTCAACAGGCATACAGTTCATTGCTGCCAGACGGTTCATTACTCCCGCATCAAGCTTTTTTGCTCGCATTTCTGCGCATGTTGGAAATACCTCGGGAGTTATACAATACTTTTCCTGCACGGCATCGCCAGCTGTATTACCGGGGTTTACTGCGTTTAAAAGAGCGTGCTATCACACCCGATCAAGTGATGTTGTCCTTTAAGCTCAATGACAGCACGCCAGAATTATTATTACCCGCTGGATTAGGAGTAAATGCAGGACAAGATAGCCAAGGCACACCGCGGCATTATCGTTTGGACCAGCCTTTATTGGCGAATCAAGGGCGTTTAACGGATATACGTTGGTGTATGCCAGTTCTTCCTAAGGAGGGAGAAGTGGTAGGTCAAGTAACGCGTGTTCTTTACGATGAAAAGAATAAAGTAGCTTTACCACCGCTTGGATGTCGATTATTTGCCTATGACGAGAGTCAAGATATATTGGCAGCAACAGGCCGCGTGGTGGCCTCTGAAGTATTAGCGATGTCGGGCGGCGAGCGGAGGATCTCCGTGGAGTTTGCTGACGTAGTGAAACAAGCAGATATTGTTGTAGAAGTCAGTAGTGAAGGGAAGTGGCTTACTTTGCAGGATGATTCTAACCTTGAACCAACTACCGCATTGCATTTTATCCTGCCAGGCGATGCAGGCCCTATCACTCCCTCAGAGGGCTTAGAGGGTTTTATTACCATAACGGATAGCACACCAACACCATTTCCCCTATTAAAAATCAGCCGACGCAAGCGCAATGGGCTTTCTGTTCCGGCTATCACGAAACTGACTGCAAAGGCACAAAACGATCCTAACGTTCTTATAAGTACAGATGATGGAGTCAGTTCGATTAGTGGTCGCACTTACCCGTTTGGCCTAAACCCGATTGCGGGTTTAGGCGTGAATATCACTGCGGCAGACTGGTGTAATAGAACAGGTTCTATAAAGCTGACCTTAAAACCAGAATGGTTGGATTTGCCTGATAAGAATTTTAAGGACTGGTATGTAAACTATCCCTCACAACCACTCATTGAGGGCAACGGTACTTTTAAAGCAAAGCCATCGTTGGTGGTTTCAGGGGATATACTTTTATTAAAAGATCCAAATGCTCCAGATGATCCATTAAAAAATCCATTAACTTTACCTTTATTTAAAGATGATAGCGGTACAGCCAAATTTCCCATATCCAATGAGCTAGTTTTCGACCTTCCATGGAGCTCCAGCACTGCGACAGGAAGCACGGACCCTAGAGACTGGGCGCGTTATGTACGCCTGGATTTAACCGGGCAAGATTTCTTGCATAAAGAGTATTGGAGCGAGCTGAGTAACGGAAAGGAAGAAGTGCCAGGTCTTAACCTTCCATACACGCCTCAATGGAAGTCTTTGTGCGTAGATTATCAATGTGAAGACACAGAGGTGACCCAGCAGTATGTGCTGACTCCATTTGGGCACGCTCTTGATATCGAAAATAGTAATAGTAATCAATTATACCTAGGCTTCGAAGCATTAAAAGCAGCGCAAGACCTCTCCTTACATTGGCAGCTACAAAGCCCACAGGCTCTAAATATTGCATGGGAATATTTGAGTCCAGGCAATAAGTGGACGGCACTGGATGCCCGTATTCGCGATCAAACGGAAAACTTATTCCATTCAGGACTGTGGTTGGCGTCTCTACCAGAGGAAATCTCCACGGAGGTGCAAGCGATGCCCAGTGGACGCTTCTGGATACGGGGCCTTATGCAGCCCACAGAACCGACACCTGTACCCAAACGTGGCATAAAAATAGGCGAGCTATCGTCAGACTACCCTTGGTTGCAAGGAATCCATACCAACAGCGCGTTGGCCACCTTAGTCGATGGCGATACGTTAGATCCTAGTCATTTTGATCAGCCTTTACCAATAGGCACCATTGCACAGCCCGTGGAGAAGGTAGATGGATTAGAGGAGATTGCGCAGCCCTGGCCTTCAGAAGGCGGACGGGGTCCTGAGCAAGAGCCTGCCTTCTTGCAGCGCGTGGCACAGCGCTTAAGCCATCGTGATCGTGCGTCGAGCTTGCAGGATATCCAAATCTTGCTGCAAGATCAGTATCCAGAACTCCATGACATCCGCATTCCCTCGACCGAGGCTTTATCGGGCACCAATACTAAGCAAACACATACCTTGGTGGTAGTCCCTGCAAACGGCCATGAAGACAATACCGATGCAGTGCGGCCCAAATTTAATCCAGCCCGACTGAAAAGGATGCAGCGTTATATTTTAGACCGCGCTTCACCTTGGTTAGATTTGCAGCTGGAGAATCCGCAATATAAGGATGTACTGGTCCAATATACAGTCATTTTTATACCCGGGACGAATGTGGATTATGGATATCGTGAACTGCAATTGGCCCTAGAGCGGCGCTATATGCCCTGGAGCTACGACGAGGTAAGCACCGTGCGGTTGGGGTTCACCTTAGATTATTACGAAGTACTCACGTTTTTGCAGCAGCACGCTTTGGTAGATAGGGTGACAGAACTGACATTGGATAACAAAACAGTATCGGCCCAGTGCCTTGATACAGAAGTGCTGATTTTACAATTTCCGGCGGAGTAGACAGAGCATCTGTAGGTGGTGCAGTCAGTTACTTTAAAGCATACGTCCAATATATAAAATGGCTAATAAGGATATACGGAATGAATATACAGTCCATCGAGATGCCGGATCTGCCATCTCTTTATCCATTGGTAAAAGAGCGTATTGATTTCGAGGCCCTATTACAGCTGGCACATGCCATGCTGGAGGTTCAGGCAAACAAAAACTGGACGGATACCGACGAGCATGACCCGGGTATCACGTTGTTACAAGCGTTAAGTTTTATCATTTCGGATCTGGCATATCGCCATACATTACCGTTGCAGGATTTGCTTACGCCAGAACCTTTGATCCAGCCCAAAAATGCGAAGGAGCCGGGGGGGCTGTTTCCGCTATCATTCGGCCCCAATAAAACGTTGACCTGTAGCCCTATTACCATAGACGATTACCGACGTGCGATTTTGGATTTACATAGCAGTGATCCACAGGAAGCTAGCAAAAACGATTCTGAATTTTTTTATTTTAGAAATGTACAGTTAGTGCCTGAGCGAGGTGTTGATCAATATGCGTATCTCTATGATAGCACGGCAAGGAGTTTTCAATTTCCATTAGCCGAGGAAATCACTCTACTGAAGCTCTTTGGAACGTATCACTTGTATGTGGAGCTCGCCAAGGAAAACCCGGAAGAGGGAGAGGAATGGGAGGGGTCTGCTACTAAAGATGTCTTAGACGCCTTTTTGAAGGACAATCGTAATCTCTGCGAAAAAGTAAGAAATATCACTTGTGTCACTCCAGTCGAAAAAAATATCCAAATAACAGTGAATGTGGAGGACGATGCCCAAAATATAGCACGCATTTTGGCGCGTATCTATGTAACGGCACAAAACTATGTACGGCCTTTAGCAACACGAAATAGCGCCCAGGATCTGCTAGCGCAAGGGCAAAGTGCAGAAAATGTGTATCAAGGACCCCAACTACAACATGGGTGGATTACAGAGCTGCCGCCTCACCTTGACTATGATGTGTCTCACACCATCAATATTAGCTTGTTGGCGAATGCATTAAAGGACATTGAGGGTATTCAATCGATCTCCACATTGAGCTGGTGGGGAGTGGCAGGTAGCAGCGATATATGGGAGATGCAATTTGACAAAGGGACATATTGTCAATTGTGGGGGGGCACGCCTATTGAGACGTTTCTCGATACAGTAATTCTGCTCAAGCGGGGTATAAAAGTCAACGTGATCGGAGCAGGGGAAGGAGATCCATTAAAGACCGCTTTCTACGATGAATTAGATACATTACAAACGCCCCTTATTAACGAAGCCCTTGTAATGCTGCCCTATGGCAATTATCGTCAACCCGGCCGATACTATTCTGCAAGCCGCCGTGTGCCGCCCTGTTATGGTTTACAGGCACCGGTACAGGATTCGGAAGCTAACATTCAGCTGCACCAGTTTATGGTGCCATTCGAGCAGCAGCTTGCAAACAGTTGCGACCAATTAGCCTTGTTGCCCGCATTGCTGTCATTTGATCGTAAAAACGGCGCACCAGTATGGGGTTATCAATGGCCATTTAGTAATGATGTAGAAGCAGATTGGCTGGTGATTCCTAATGAAGTGCACACTGAATATCGCTCAGATCTAGAAAGGCTGGCTTTAGAAGATGAAAACTATCCAGGATTTCAAAACGATGTTGAAAAAGAACTCGCAATCATCAAATATGTGCTCTCCTATTTTGGAAGCCAACGCTCCGCCAATATTTTGTCTGATAGAGACACATTCCTACAGGTACAGCAACAATATTTGCGACGATATAGCGAATTAGCATATAGCCGTGCCGCGATCCGTATTGACGAAATATCCTCCTTACAGCAGCGCATCGCTGCACGGCTTGGTTTGAAGCCAGAGTTATTTGATCCTTCCTACGATAGGCTAGGCGAGTTGCCATTTTATATTGTGGAGCATCGTGAGCTGTTGCCCGAGCTTCCTGCTAAAGAATATAACGGGGAGGGCATGAAACCCGACGGGGTTGAGGTAGATAATGAGGAACACCCCACGACCTTGACCCTAACCATAACTCTGATTAACGATATTCCTCTAAAGAAAGGGCAACTGATTGATTTAGTTATAGCGGCAGGTGAAGAGATTCGCGCAGTCATGGTGTCGGAGGTTAATGGAAACAGACTAGTTTTTCAATTAGCGGACCATGCACTGTTGCAGAATAGGATTCAGAAAGTTCTGGACGCGCAGGAAACAGGGACTTTAACCTGGAAAAACTGTGCTATCTGGTTATTAGACATGGAGTATGGCCTGCACTATGCGGCTGATCAAAGTGGGCTCCTTGAAAAGCACAAAAAAATAAGTACGACGCCTTATCCAGTCACCTTGCGTGTGGGCGATAGCTTGGTATTTCAGGTCGATAGTGGGGCAAGAAAGGGGGCGGCAAGAAAAATTTCGCCGTCTCTGGTTAACTTTACCGCTGAGGTCACAGAGGTAAATCCTTTGGAGGGCTGTTTTGTAGCGAAGTATACCAGCGAAGAGGGTGGAGATTTTCCACCTGAGGCGGATACAAAGTCCTACCTTTGGCATATTGACCAAGCACAGATCGATGACCGGTTTTCTTTCAAGATTAGCGTAGTATTCCCACGCAGCTTGGCCGCAACTAGAGCAGAACCCCTTGTCACTGCGGATTGGATCAAACGCATGGTGCAAGAAGAAATCCCCGCACACATCTCTGCTCAAGTGCATTGGTTTAAAGATGAAGGAGAAAATCAATTCGAGGCCTTCGCCAAAACCTACAATAGCTGGCAGGAAGATAAAACTCGGCTGGGGGATGATTCTTATGAGCTATTAAAGCAATTATCCATAGGTATGCTACCAGGGGCATTTGAAGGGATTGGGGTGATGCATATCCGTCACCCAGACGATGAGGCTGCTATTGCCTTGTTACCAGACCCGGGGGTGGATGGAGAAGGTTGGGATACAGGCGTTACAAACCTCGGAGTATTTTATGTTCCAAGACAGAAATAACGGCATGCAATGATGTTTACCCTCTATTTTCTGACCCATCCTGCCAGGGTTGTGCAGGGTGCTGCGCGGGAGTCCTATGCCGGAAGCTAAAAATATCGATCGTGCTACGGTGCATCGCATAGACCGTATCCGCTGCCGCTTGCATAGTGTGGATTCCTTGGCGCGCCCTCTGCAACAGCGCTGCAGCCAACTATTCCATGGCCGTTTGCGTACGCAATTGGATACCGTAGTCTCTGAGCAAGCGCATGCTTTACGCCATGCGGTATGGATAGACCGCCTCGTATTGGATCTTGGCCAGATTCCTCAAGCTAATTTTGAGGAACAGTTTTGCCAACGGGTGGTACAAGCATTGTCAGAGCAACTGCATAAATGGAGCAGGGCGGCACCCGCTGTAGAACCGCACCAGACCTTACCTATCCAAGAGGGCCGCTTTTCTATAGTGTCTTCTGCAGTAGCGCAAGATAACCAACGACGAGAGCAGAAAAAAAAGCGTCCTCTTACGCAGTCGCCGATTATGTCTCCCTCTTTGCGTGCCGATGCAGCAAAAGAAGACCCATTTACCCTATTGATTGCATATCTTTATACAGGCTATGTGCCCTCTACCACAGTGTGGCTGGTGCCACCAGTGCAAGGGCAACCAGAAAAATCGCGCTTAAATGCCAATGCCAATGCCAATGCCGGGCCGGATAATTGGTTTAAAACGCACTGGGCAAAAGCACCCTCAGCCTGGTATGCAGCGCTAGCGCATGGTTGTTTACAAGACATCCCATTACAGCGCCTGCTGCAGACCTTTAGCCGAGGGACGCTACAGCATATTGCGCAATCGCTCGTTGGGCCTACATGGCCTTTGCCTATCACGCACGCCTTCGCTACTTCTAACAGCCGCTTGGACGGACTATATGTGCAACTCAGTGCTTGGCGTTGGTTTCAACAACATCCTAATGAGCACATGCCTGTCATCCAGCCGGCTATCTTGGCCATAGACCTACCCGCACAGCATACCAGCGCGACGCTACTTTCCTGGTTAGAGCCGATGTTAGGGGGAATGTCCATGGCTAGCCCTTTATTTCAAAAAGCATTGCCGCTGATACAGCCATTATGGCAATCAAAGTCTTTGCGCGAACAGTGTGCATCTCTTGCTCCAGCATTATTGGATAAGATAACACTATGGATAAATGGAGACGCGAAGCTGAAAGAGGATGCCACTGCAAAACAAGAAACCCCGTATGCAAACAGTCGATCCGAGACCGCGTCCAAGCTTAAGAAGGATGCTGCTACGGAACAAGAAACCCCGTATTCAGAAAATCGGTTAGAGTCTGTGCCTCCGCATAAAAAGGATACTGCGACTGAGGAACAAACAAGCCCGCATGCAAAAAACCGGTCCAAGTTTGCGCGTGCACAGCCTACCTCAGCCTTATCAAAATGGAACACAAAGACTACTGCTCGCGTAGAAGCCTATTCCATACAGACCTTGGACACCTTTTTAGTCAGCAATGCCGGCCTCGTCGCATTATGGCCTTTATTGCTGAATCTACTGAAGCAGCTTGGGCTAGTTGAGACATCATGTGTGCCAGGCTCGGAGGAACAATTAGGTTTTATAGACCAAGCCGCACGCATCAAAGCCGTACAGTGCCTAGATTGGTTGGCGTGGGGAGATGAAGTAACGGCTGAGTGGCGTACTCCATTGAATAAATTTTTATGTGGCTTGCCGTTGGATGCCCCGTTATTGCCCTGGAGCGCTCTAGAACCAGAGATGCTGGAACTATTAAATACTTGGCTAGCACATATTCCATTGCAATCGCCCAGTCTCCACCGCTGCACCGTACAAGACCTACGCCAATTATTTTTGCAGCGGCCCGGACAATTGCAAAAACAAGAATCGCGTTGGACGCTATACATAGAGCCAGATGCAAGCGATATTCTACTAACGCAGCTGCCATGGCCGATTAACCAACTCATACTTCCTTGGCTCGAACAACCTGTGCCTATTACTTGGATATAAATGATGTCGACATTCAATGCCCTTTGCGACGATGCAGCGCCTTTGCTTTTGCAGAGCGCGCAGTCATTGGCACCAAGCGTTGCGAAGGAGGATTGTTTGTTAGCACAATTAGAACGCATTGATTTAATGTTGCAGTGTTATATGCAACGCATCAGCGACCCCTCAGACAATACACGGACGATACAAGGCATGGTGTTGTCACCAGATACCATCGACACCTTGATAGTGCAACCACAAGGAAAACCGCATTGGGCTCAGCAGCAATTCGTAGATCAGCCAGAGTCAACGTCACATCTGCATGTAGCAACACAAGCACAGAACGTACACATTCCTGATGATAGTCGCCTAGGCCAGCTCGTCGCACGCTTTGCACTCAATACCTTGGAACGCGACTTACTATTATTCAGTATATTGCCTTGGTTTGATCCGCGTTATGCGATGCTCTTCGCTTTTTTGCAAAATGACACCCAAAAAAAATGGCCCACGGTAGATCTAGCATTCCAAGTGCTCTGCCCAGACGACGCCAATCACCCTGCACAGCGTGCCTGCCTTCTACCAGAAGCCCCTTTATTATCCAACGGCTTATTAAGCTTAAAAACCAAAAATACGCGCACCAGCAGCGGCTGGACAGACACCTTATTGCAAGTGGATTCAGAGCTCTATCACTACCTGATCGGCCAAGACACCTTACCTCCCTCGTTGAAAGAGTGTTCGCAGTGGCTCACTGTGTCCGAGCAGATGCCTGATGCCCATCTCACATTCAGCCAACGCATTGCACAATATTGCTTTGACAATCCAGCCGCCAAAGTCCCGCTCCTCGTATTAAGAGGAGGCCGCGGCAGCGGACGCGCACAAACCGTCGCTCTAGCAGCACACCAAGCAAAACGGCAGGCCTTATGCATGGATTTAGAGTTACTTCCAGAAAATGACGAGGAAGCGTACCAAGTACTGCTACTCGCATTGCGCGAGTCCCGTTTGAAGGCCGCATGCCTCACGCTAAGATCCCTGCCGGCATTGACAGAAAAACGCTCAACGTTGTTAACGCAATTCTCGCAGCGCCTCTGCGCCCACCAAGGAGCCGTGGTATGTCTCACCGAGGAGCACACGCCATTAATCTGGTTGGGCAATATGCCGCAGTGCATGCTCGATATGCCACCGCGGTCACTTGCCGCAAATGAAGCGCTATTGCGCAGCCAATTGCACACCGTGCCCATGGAAAGTGATCTAGACCTGAAATCACTCGTAAAACGGTTTCATATATCGCCCGACACCTTACCAAATATCTTACAAGAAGCCGATATATATCGTACCCAACGCGCCCCCCAGGCTTTACTTTCTCAGCAAGATTTATACAAGGCATTTGGGCTGCGTGCACAACAAAATTTCGGCAAACTGGCGCAACGGATTACCCCCATCCGCACCTTTGAAGATCTGGTGGTAAGCGATGCATTAATGGTGCAATTACAAGAAATATTGGCCGCCATCCGCTATCGAGACCAGGCATTAGAATCTGGTTTTGCTCGGAAAGTAGCCTACGGCTTAGGGATTAGCGCCTTATTTTATGGCAGTTCGGGAACAGGTAAAACCTTAGTGGCAGAAGTCCTGGCCGGCGCTTTGGGCGTCGATTTAATCAAAGTGGATTTATCCACGGTGGTCAACAAATATATTGGTGAAACCGAAAAGAATCTATCGCGCATTTTTGATTTAGCAGCGGCAGATGCAGGAGTATTGTTTTTTGATGAAGCAGATGCCCTCTTCGGCAAGCGTAGCGAAACGAAAGATGCACAGGATAGGCACGCGAATATAGAAGTTTCCTACCTCTTGCAAAGATTAGAAAATTATCCTGGCTTGGTGGTGTTAGCGACCAATAACCGCGGCCATCTAGACAACGCATTTACACGGCGTTTAACATTTATCACTCGTTTCCCGTTCCCAGATAAGCAATTACGCGAACGGATGTGGCGCACGATCTGGCCAGAAGGCTTAGCTTTGTCAGCAGATATTCATTTCCAAGAGTTAGCCGATAAAGCCGAAATAACGGGCGCCAATATCAGAAACATAGCATTGCTAGCAACCTGGTTAGCAGCCGACGAACAGGCGCCCTGTATTGGCCTAACGCATATTGAACGCGCACTACAGCGAGAGTTAGGAAAAGTAGGGCGCATTGCCCAATAAACGGTAAATAGCAGGGTATGTAAATATAGATATTTAATTTATAAATGATTGCAAATAGCCCGGCAAAAGGAATGCATTATGGAAATTAAATTCAACTATCCATCTGATGACACATTACTTAGACTCAATGAAAGCATTGAAGTGGTATTGTCGCGATACCTTGATGGCATTGGATTTGACAAACGAGAGGTAGAGATCCGCTTCGATTTGCCAAACCCAGAAAAATTGCCAGACAATCCCGCGGTCAGCGTATTTTTATATGATATTCAAGAGGATTTACAACTACGCCACGGCGAAAGTCGGCAATACACAGCGTCCACGGGCAAGCTCCAGCCGGGCTACGTACATATCCGCTGCTGTTATTTAATTACCTACTGGGCGACAAAAGAACAAGAGGCAGGCGATGACCCGTCTACAGGCCCGAGAAGCGAGTCCATGATACGCATGAACAAAGTATTAAATGCGTTACTCAACACCCGTACCCTGCCAAATTTACCCGGTTCCTACACCAGGGTCATCCCCCCCTCTGAGCAGCTCAACAGCCTAGGAAATTTTTGGCAATCATTGGGCGATAAACCCCGCTTAAGCTTAAGCTACGCCGTGACGGTACCCATCCGCTTAACCGATAAAGAGGAACGCTTCGCCCCAACCAAAGAAATAACAACGACCCTCACACCCAAGCCAGAAGGCGATGTATTGCGGCAAGTAGAAGGCATATTATGGCAAAAGCTCTATACCGAGCTACAAAATGAAGCAGTGGCGGATGGGGAATCCAAGCAAAATAGCGCGTTATGGCTGAGTAAAGTCCGAATACGCTGCATTCCCATGCTGCCAGAGATAGAAAATGGGCAATGTATCGAAATGCAATTGTCGGGGGTTACGCAGAATAGTGCTGTCAGACTCCGCATACAGGCGATAGCGAAAGCATGGAAAGAGGCTGAAGCCCCCGTTTGTGAAATAGAAGGTTGGATTATCCGTATAGGGCAAATTGAAATGTCCGAATTAGAACCCACTGACCTTCGTGGTTGATAGATAGTAAAAGAAAGGAAATACGGATGATGCACAAAATGTGGCCTGCCCTAGTTAAAAAATGACAGGCTATTCAAAAGACGAGCATGCAAAAAGCGCACAACGCAAGCGCCCCGTAGATAACAAAGACGTGGGGCGTGGAGGATAAAGGAACCATTTCCCAGTAGCACTAAATGGGATACCACCGCAAAAAAGAATTCTTTAATGAGAGGGTTATATGCGTAATATGGAATCAGAAAGAGCCAAAATGGGGACGGGGGAAACCGGTGTGGTTGGCCCTACGGTCGAGGAGTTGGAGGGGAAGTTTGGTGCAGGAATTATACCGAGGCATGAGGACTTTGTTGATTTAATATCGGTGGCGGATGTGGGGCGGGAGGCAGTAGGTCTTGCACGCGGACAGACGGGGCCGATAGGGCCGGGACCCGGGTTAGAGCTGAATAGTGGTAGATTAAGATTAAAACTAAAGGCTGGACACGGATTGACGTGTGATGCAGACGGTGTTGTTGTCCTTGTACACCCGTATGGCCCAACGGGTGCTGGCGGGGCTACGGGTTTACAGGGTGCTACCGGGGCGGCCGGCGGCGTAGGGGCGACGGGGCCTTTGGGACCCCGTGGTAAGGAGGGAAATACCGGTAGTAGAGGACTAGATGGCGTAACGGGGTTAAGGGGGGTACAAGGGGAGGACGGTGCCACGGGTGAGGGAGGTATTACAGGTCCAGTTGGTGCGACGGGAATACGTGGTGCAACAGGACCGCATGGTTTCGCAGAAAGTGGCACATTTCGTATGGGCTTGTTGGGGCAGACTGCCGTGGATGGTTTCAGGCGAGTATTTCCGAGTGACTTCCCGCATTGTACCTTTGCGGTTGATACAGCGTACAGCGTGGGGGTTGTGCTGCGCAACGACGGGTGTTTGTATTTTTACATTAATGCCCCAGCCACATCGGACATAGATCGTTTTATGTGTTTTATGTTGAGCGAAGGGTAGTTCTCGGCCTGCGGTATGGTACGCGCCTTAGCCTCGTGACGATTCCACGTGCGGTATATTGTCCGGGTTCGCGAGGTGGGGCGCCGGCTTGCGGGCGGGGGCGGTGAAGCCCGCAGTCTTTGTGATGCGTCCCAGTACTTTTTCTGGGGATGCCACCCGTATCACGTATGTTAAGAGCGCATTGGCGAAATCGGCCTCATTCCGCGGCCCTCAGCATAAAATTGGTAGATACGTTACTCAAAAAGTTGGTGGCTCTTATTTTGGTTTGGTTTTTGTGCAATGGAGTATATAGTGTAGTCCTTCCCCCTGGTGAACCTAGTACGAAGATAGGAGTTCTTCTTTGCAGCCTTATACTAAGAATAATACGCTATGACGATTAAATTTGCCAATCTTTTCACCGCCAAAATTCTGTGTGCATATACGGTACTAACGCACTAGGAAGGGATCCCGCTTCTACCCTATGGTGGGTGGAATGTAGAAAACTCCAATGACTCCACCACCGGCGCCGATACGCCGCCACTTTCTGCCAGCGCATCTTACTTGGCAGCCGATGTGCCTGCGCATATCTCTGAGACAGTCTAACGAGATGGTTTTTCCAAGCCCGTGGACTAATTCCTACAATGCCTTGTGCATCATACCAATAGCCCATCCAATCGAATCCTTTTTCTATGCGCCCGATAAAGGTTTTGTCGGGGTGCTGTTCCAACCCAAGGTATTAAAAAATTGGTTCAAGCGTCGCGCTGCCGCGCGTCATTCCTGGGCTATGCGTTGTGAAATCTCCGCCCTATGCGTCCTTTTTTATTTGCTTCTCTATCATATGCCTTCTGACATGCAAAAATTCTGACAGGCTCTCAGCGGCAATGACATCACTGATCTGCTTCCGTTCAACTTATACAAACTCAATACTTCCCCTCACCCTGCCTCCATGGCCCCTTCTCAATAATTTACGGCTCCCAAGGTGCGTTTAATAGATCGCTTACTTTTAATTGCAGGGGGCGGTGCCTCGATCTTGGAATAAGATATATCTGAGAATATGATTCCTACATATTTTTAACATCAAAATGCAACCGGTTAATACCCTATTTTTCCTGCTTTGCGATCCTAAAAGGGCAAACGCCTCTTTACAATCGGAGGACGTTATATTAAAAAGCGGCAGCCGCCTTTTTAGAGGGCGATGTGTTGCGGCAAGTAATGGGCAATGTATCGAAATGCAATTGTCGGAGGTTACGCAGAGTAGTGCCGTCAGACTCCGCATACAGGCGATAGCGAAAGCATGGAAAGAGGCTGAAGCCCCCGTTTGTGAAATAGCAGATTGGATTATCCGTATAGGGCAAATTGATATGTCCGAATTAGAACCCACTGACCTTCGTGGTTGATAGATAGTAAAAGAAAGGAAATACGGATGATGTACAAGCTGTGGCATGCCCTAGTTAAAAAATGACACGCTATTCAAAAGACGAGCATGCAAAAAGCGCACAACGCAAGGCGCCGTAGTTAATAAATTCGTGGGTCGGGCAGGGGAATGGAACCATATACCTGTAGCAAAAAATGGGATACCACCGCCAATACAGGGTTATTTAATAAGAGGGATATATGAGTAATATAGAATCAGAAAGAGCCCAAATGGGGACAGGGGCAACAGGCGCAGTGGGCCCTACGGTCGAGGAGTTGGAGGGGTTGTTTGGCGCAGGAAAGATACCGACGGCTGCGGCCTTTGTTGATTTGATAAAGGTGGCGGATGTGGGACGGTTAGCGGTGGGTTTGGCAAAGGGGCAGATGGGTAAGTGTGGACCGGGCACTGGTTTGGAATTACAGGAATATGGGCGTGTGGGGGTGAAGATTAAGGAAGGTTGCGGGATAGTCACGGATCTTGAGGATGGGAGCTTGATATTAGAGCATCCGATGGGACCTACGGGAGCGGTGGGTGCGTTAGGGCCCACTGGACCCGTTGGTTCGTTGGGAGCGACGGGACCGCGAGGCATACAAGGGCTCACCGGAGCCAGTGGCATAAAGGGGGATAGGGGCGAAAGGGGAGAAGATGGAAAGGTAGGGGGTAAGGGCCCCGTGGGTAGTACGGGCACAGCGGGTCGTACGGGCCCAGTGGGGAGTACGGGGGTGCCGGGGCCGGTGTCGCAGGGATGTATTTTATTAAACGAGGTGTATGCGGTGATGCAGAATGGGTATAAGGATGCGTACGTTACCCCAGGATTGGACCGTAACGTAAAATTAGAGGTGACGTATGAGTTTAATGAGGATCGGGGTTTTTGGGGGTTGGCGTTGTGACATTCGGGCGATAGTGATCCGATAAGGCATTTGCAGTTTATAACTCCGATGGGGTAGGGTTTGCGTGTGGTCGTATTCGGCGGCCGCATTTGCTGAGATGCGGCGCGGAAGCGGCGACCATGCATCTTTGTTGGTGATGCCACCCGTATCACGTATGTTAAGAACGCTTTGGCGAAATCGGCCTCATTCAGCGGCCCTCAGCATGAAATCGGTAGATACGTTACTCAAAAAGTTGGTGGCTCTTATTTTTGTTTGGTTTGATAGTGTGCAGTGGGGTATATAGATCGAGTTCAGTTTGGAGTGTAGTTAGATCTGGGGCCCTGAAGCTCAGGGATTCAATATAGATCAGGCCTTCCCCCTGGTGAAACTAGTACGAAGATAGGAGTTCTTCTTTGTAGACTTATACTAAGAATAATACGCTATTACGATTAAATTTGCCAATCTTTTCACCGCCCTAATGTCATGAGTAAATAGATCTGTCCGGTTTTATAGCATTTAAAATGTCCGCTTTTTAGCCCGTAGAAAAGAATAGGCTTTGGACTTCGGGCTGCGCTCTATCCAAGCCTATTTTTTTTATGGCCAGTTGACTGGCGGACATCGTCAGTCAAACCTATTACATGGATGCATTTCTGAGCACACCCTGGCTATCGTAG
>JASSUF010000230.1:0-2828 GCA_031963365.1 Mycoavidus cysteinexigens | reverse complement strand
TATTTACTGCTCTATCATATGACTTCTTGCACACAAAAATTCTGACAGGCTCGGATATAGAAAGGGGCACCCTGATCAAAGCGTTGTTTGAGTAAGTATCCTGTGTAGATCAGTTTTATCTGCTGTCTGTTAAGCGTGGGCAATAAGCGATAGAGCGTCCAGCGGTTTTTGGTTAACGCAGAAGTTACGTAGCGTCTCACCCAATCGTCCTGATCCTTCGTCAACGTGATCAAGGCCTGCAGGGCCGACTCCGGGAACGAAGATTGCTTGCCTAACGCCTCGATCGCGCTGCTCCTCACTTCCTTGTCCGGGTCCTTCATCAACTCGATCAAGGCCTGCAGGGCCCACTCCGGGAACGAAGACTTCTGGCCTAACACCTCAGCCGCGCTGCCCCTCACTTCTCTGTCCGGGTCCTTCATCAATGCGATCAAGGCCTGCAGGGCCGGCTTCGATAACGAAGACTGCTTGCCTAACCAAGAAGCCGCGCTGCTCCTCACTGCACTGTCCGGGTCCTTCGTCAACTCGATCAAGGCCTGCAGAGCCGACTCCGGGAACGAAGACCGCTCGCCTAACGAGAAAGCCGCGACGCCCCTCACTTCACTGTCCTGGTCCTTCATCAACGCGATCAAGGCCTGCAGAGCCCACTCCGGTAACGAGGACGGCTGACCTAACGCCTTAGCCGCGCTGCCCCTCACGCTACCGTTCGGGTCCTTCGTCAACGCGATAAAGGCCTGCAGGGCCGACTCCGGTAACAAAGACCGCCGGCCTAACTCCCAAGCCGTGTGGCACCTTACATCACTGTCCTCATCCTTCGTCAACTCGATCAAGGCCTGCAGAGCCCACTCCGGCAACTAGGACGGCTGGCCTAACGCCCAAGCCGCGACGCCCCTCACTTCCCTGTCCGGATCCTTCGTCAACGCGATCAAGGCCTGCAGGGCTGCTGTCGATAAGGCAGATCGACGACCAAGTGCACTTGCCATCGCTTGTTTTATTTTCCTTGGCACCCCCTCCTGAAGGCCCTGGAGCAACACGTGCTCGGGAAACGTGGACGGGTACGCCAGCGTGCCATGGCCTGTCTGGTCGATTTCCAATCGCAACCACTGCCTTAAACCTTGCTCCAACCTGCTTCGGGTATTGGGTCGCAGCCCAACGCCAGAGACACGGGGCGCTTCATGCAAACCATTCATTATCAAGCGCTGATGATGCGCACCGAACAAATCACGCGGTTCGGTTTCGAGTACATCGAAGAATCGGTTCAGCGCCTCTCCCCGCAACAGCCCTGCCACAAACCACCAAAAAATCTCATAGCGCGGGTTGTATTTATGTTGCCCAACAAACGCCTCTGTGGATACTTGCTTCCACTGCTGTGTGTCAGAAGACAGTAGTGTGATCTCTCGCCCCGCTTCCCAATGCCAAACAAAATGCTTGGCCGCAAAGAATTCCTGAAACGTCAAATGCATAAAGTGATAGCTGCGCTGGCCCTCCTCCGCCTCATCAGTATGCAAAAACGAGAGTTTTTTGAGATTATCTTCCAACGTCATAGGGAGATCCCGCCCTTCGCTCTCAAGCTGCTCAATGAGCGCATGCAGGTCACGATGACTAAATTCAATTTGATTACGCTGCATTCCTTGAAAAGCTAAGGTGCTCAGAAAATCCTGTTCGGCTCTCACCAATTTCTCGATCCGGGATGACCTTTCAAGCGCGTTCACTTGGCTTTCGGTTAATAACTTTCCGCCCTCCCACTTGCCTAGACGCAAGATATCTTTACGCCATAATTTTTTCATCATCGCTTGATATAATGCCGTGACGGTCATCGCGCCTGGCGCCTCTTTCTGCATGCGCTTGATTTCATCCCAACTGTAACAAAGCGCGTCCAGTTGGATAGGCACGTTGATGAGTCCTTGGATGAAGGAGGTAGCCTGGATGAATTGCTTCATCTCCTGGGCTTGCGAAACTGACATCATGGCCGGATTGTCAAGATACTCAATCACGTTCTCTGGACTAAAGCCCACCGTCTCCAACTCCAGATCCATCGGGTCAGCTTGTTTCAACTCGACATAAGGCCGCGAGGTAATGAGTACGGCAGGCTGATTGAGCAACTGCTTCAGAAATCCAGACATCGGTTCATGCTCGCCCCATTCCTGCGCCACTTCATCCCAGCCATCCAGCACAAAGAGGGTTTTATCTTTCGCTGGCCCATTAATTTGCGCGGCGAGCGTCTTCGCTAAAGACTGACCTTTGGGGTGACTCGGGAAGTAGGTTTCATGAAACAGTGTCGCTAGATCACAGTGTGATTTGCCCTTCAACGTACGCAGCGGAATCCACAGCACGTAGTTAAAGTGATCCCGCCATTGCCCTTTCTTGGTGTACTCGTAGACAATCTTTTTAGATAAGGTCGTTTTGCCCACCCCAGCCCGGCCGCGAATCAAAATCCGTTTCGGGGTTACCATCTTATCTTTGCTTAATTCTCGAGGATCAAACAGCTTTTCCAGAGGTATTAATTTCTGTGGATTGGAATGGATTGCTTCGACACTCGGTAAGCGATAAAAGTGGTTTTGCACCTCTTCTTTAGACTGCTTCGCTTCCTTTTCCTGAAGCTGCTTTTCTTCTTCCTTGCTTACCTTCTCTTTCTCGTTTTCCACGACGGCCAGATTGATATAGCAATGCTCCATCGGCAAAGGGGAGCAAGACAGACGTTGAATGGCTAAGCGCTTAGCAGAATACGATGCTTCCAAAGCGGATCGAAGCTGATCAGGCGCTACGAGCGATTCGCCATTGATCTGTTTGATTTCGTGCGACCTGAAAGTCGTTTGAACTTCTGTCTTACA
>JASSUF010000198.1:0-2868 GCA_031963365.1 Mycoavidus cysteinexigens | reverse complement strand
CCTTGAGTCAGCAGATCTTATAGGCCTTCTATTTGCCGTTGGGAATCGAGCAGTTGCAGCGTCAAACCCAGCAGAGTCTGCTGTATCTCGCGTTTTACGCGCAGCATGGGAAGAAGGCCGCTCTGCATTCGCCCTGCTTTCCATCATTTTTTCACGTTCCATACGTCGGCGCGCAATGAGACTACGCGGCCCCCGCCGCAAGCCATAATGCTCACGTTCGGCAGAAGGCGATGGTTGAACTACGTTTTCAGCCTGAAAAGGCTGGGAGGAGATCCTCTCAGGAAATTGCTGGTGCTCTTTGCGAGCGCCTCGGTCTTCACTCGCTTGGAGTTCGAGATCGTGTGGTTGCGTGGATTTCAAAGCAGCCTCAGTTAAGTAGGTATAACGCTATGTATTAAGCAAGAAGCTCGCGCAAATATGGGCAAGTACATAGATGAGAATGCGCTTCAATATGCACAAACGCATAACCCAAGAAAAATAGGATAGGCGCAGCGCATTATTTAGGCGGATAAATATAGACGTCTGGGGCCACTACATTTTTAAGAAGAGGGCCTCAGAAGGATATTTGATTTTTGGTAAAACTCTACAAAGGTATTTCGATACAAAGAACAATATAAGAACAAGCCGTCAAGGTTGAGAACGCACTGCACTATCCAATAGCCTAATTATGCGTTTTGCTTGCAAAGAGTGATCCACAGCGCCTGTAGAAGTCAGTACAGCAATTTGTGTGCGCTCATCTTGTATAGCCCGTACATTCAGCGCATAAGGGCGTGCCTTTTTTTCTTTGCGCCCATGAAATAGCTGACTCCAAAAACCCTGATGCGCGATGCTTTGGTCATGTGGATCTACATATCGCACGTAATATAGACCCTTTGTGCGATCTAGATCTTCCACAGTAAAGTTCAGCTGCTCTAACGCCATGCCTATTTCAAACCAAGCCCGATCAAAAGACTGATCTAAAATAAATAGACTAGGATCTTGCTCTGTGGCGGATGCGGCTTTCACTGCCTTTTTAGAATGCCCTATTTTTTGCGAAGCGTCATCGCTTTTAACACCCCTCAACGCACTATCTTCAGATACTAAAGTCCCTGTTTCTACGGTTTTTTCTGCAACCGTCTGTGTAGGTAGAGACTCCTGCTCACGCAATGTTTTCATTAAGCGCTGTAAATATAGCGATTGCGCAAACGGATCAGATGGAGCAGGCTTCCACTGACTAATCTCTTTGGTTGGCCCAGTGCGTACTTCTTGCAAAGCAATTTGACTAATAAAAATTAAAGTGGAGGAAGCACCTAAAGCAGTGGGCTCTGTATATTTGGCGCTAGGCGTGCTGGCATCTGCTTGAAGGCGGGTACGATATTTATTTTTTTGACGCGTTACGTAAGCAGTATTAAAAATTTTAGATATATTACTACGGATAAATCCCGTATTTACGGACGCAGGCATATTACGCCATTGCGTCTCGATAACCTCGCTCTCCGCGCGCGGCATATTATCAAGAGCATGACTCTGTTTAGTATTTTCAAGCTCAAAGCCTTGTTCTAACCAGAATTTTTGAATGTGTGGTAGCAATTTTTCTGGGCTTTGTCCTTTTACTACCAGCCAATACTGCGCACCTTTTCGCTTCAAATAAATTGCAGAGCTAGGCTGTGCATTTTGGTCATTTTTAGGCGTGGTTAAAGCGGCCCCAGAGGATACATGCGCTTTACGCTGATAGGCAGACCAGGTTGTTGAGCGTTGGTCCGAAGACGGTGCTACAACCGTATTGCCCATATCACTTGACGAGACAGGGCCTGCCATATCTGGAGGTATCCATAACGCAGTACTAGTTTGTGATTCCTGACTACGGTAATCAATTGCAGCAGGATCCACGGAAGACACACAACCTGCTAATAGCAGCACCGCACAGCAGCATGCCAATACATCAAAAATCGTTGAAAAACGGCTCAGTGGCATAAATAAATTTTCAGTAAAGTAAGAACTCTATACTATATTACAAAAGGATTTTTGGCTATCAAAGTCAAAAGCGCTATAGCGCATATTTATTAGGTGTTTTGGGAATTTTTTAAAATATTTGCTGATGTTATGCAGATATTCAAAAAGACCTTGGTGCGCATGTTGGGGTTCGTGCCTCACCACCAACCTACCGTCCTTTGCCTTTTCTTGTGATCGGTGGGGCTTGGTAAATTCCTTTTACATGGCCAGTAACCATCACTTTAACATGCATATGCAGAACGGTAGGTTGGTGGTGACGAAGGAACCCCAACATGCATACCACAATCTTTTTGAATACCCTGCATAACATCAGCTATTTAAAGCGCCGTTTAGACAGCTAATCTATCCCATTGCCCAAGTAATATTTTTTCTAACCAAAACACACCAATCAGTGTTTTCACATCTTTAATTTTACCGCTCTTTACCCATTCGAGTAACTGAGTAAACTCTACGCTTTCGGTCTCGAGGCATTCGCCTTCGTCTAGCTCAGAGGCGCCCCGCGTTAATTCTTCTGCGAGATAAAGGTCAATCGATTCGGTGGAGTAAGAAATAGACGGATGAATACGCGCCAAATAATACCAGCGCGCCGCGGTATAACCGGTCTCTTCACGTAATTCGCGTTTTGCACAAGCTAAAGAAGACTCATTTGGATCTAGTTTTCCCGCGGGAAATTCCAACACTTTTTCTTGCACTGCATAGCGATATTGTCGCTCAAGTAGTACATGACAAGATAATGCTTCTTGCACTACATGCGCTTTTTCACTTGTGTGCGCACTCTTTTTTATATTACCAGCCAACTCGTGGCGTTGACCCACTCCAAAGAGGGTGTCGCAAAAGCCAACTGAGCCAATCATTTATTGAGTAGTGCGGCATAGA
>JASSUF010000197.1:0-2899 GCA_031963365.1 Mycoavidus cysteinexigens | reverse complement strand
TGCTTGTGCCAGTGAGTTTAGAAAACGCCTGCTCACCATCGCTCCCGGGGCTTTTTATTCCGGGAATAGCACCCAACTCGATCGCTATCTACGAAACAGTATGGCGCATATTCGGTCCATCCAGACGATTGATTTTATCGGCTATAGCAGTGAGCACGCATGCTACGTCTTTAAAGATATCGCTATTCGCAAAGGGCAAGTGGTCACCCTTAATGAAGAAGACTTTTTTGAACTGGGATCCATCAGCCTCAAAACGCTCAGCCAGCTAGCACCGCTTTCTATCCCGCGCGAGAAAAGCAGCAAGAATCTAGATTGGCTGACTCCATTCTGGGAATGCTTTGGAGCTAAAGGAATCATTGCGCTAGCGTTTTGGCTGGGTTCTTTATTTGCAGAGCAAATCCGGGCTGAACACAAAAGCTTTCCGTTTTTGGAGATTGTAGGAGAGCCTGGAGCAGGTAAATCGACATTAATTGAATTTTTATGGAAATTGCTAGGGCGGCGGGATTATGAGGGTTTTGATCCCTCTAAATCTTCGCTTGCTGCCCGTGCGCGTAACTTTGCTCAAGTTTCTGGTTTGCCGGTGGTGCTGATTGAAGGCGAGCGTCGAGAGGAGAGCAGTAAGTATGCATCTTTTGATTGGGATGAACTGAAGACGGCTTATAACGGGCGCTGTGTGCGGGCAACCGGTATTAAGAATAGTGGCAATGAAACGCGTGAGCCGCCATTTCGGGGCAGCGTAATCATCAGTCAAAATACGCCGGTATGTGCCAGTGAAGCCATTTTGCAGAGGCTTATTCATCTCCATTTTGATTGCAGTTTGCATACGTCGGACACCAGAGCCCATGCAGAAGCCTTGGAGCGGATGCCTGTTGAGGCACTCAGTCACTTTATTTTGCATGCACTTACCCAAGAAGCCGCCATTATGCAACGAATGCTGGAGCGCACGCCTTATTACGAGCAGCAACTACATACCCAGCCTGATATTTCGCATGTGCGTATTGCTAAAAATCATGCGCAGCTGATGGCTCTCGTAGAGGCGTTAGCGCTGATCGTTCCTCTTACTGATACACAGCAAAAGGAAGTGCAAGTGCAATTAATAGAAATGGCGAAACAGCGTCAGCACATGATCAATACCGATCATCCGATCGTGCAGGAATTTTGGGATACGTTTGATTATCTCGAGGGTGGTGGCGAACCGAAGCTCAATCATACGCGTGAGCCTGGGCTGATTGCAGTCAATCTCAATGATTTCGCTAAGTTAGCTGCAGAGCACCAGCAAAAAATACCTCTGCAGATTGATCTCAAGCGCTATTTGCGGAGCAGTAGAGAACGCAAATTTATAGAAATTAAAACTATACGTTCGGCGATCCGGTCAGGGGGATTTTCTCGCGGAGCAGGAGCGGAGACTATTAAATGCTGGTTTTTTAAACAGGGTAAGCATGTCGGAATATAAGCCATTACCGCACGAAGACGAAAAGGAAAACCCTTCAGCGTTGCTTCGTATATTAGATGTGTTTGAAGTTGCCAGGCTGTTACATGCCCATCCAGAAACTATTCGTGTGAAAGCGAGGACAGGAGAAATCCCCGCGCGCAAAGTAGGGAGGGGGTGGATTTTTTCGATGCTTGCATTGCAACAGTATCTTCAAGGAGAATACCGCCCACGAGTTGTGCAGGGCGACACAACAAATGGAGGTGAAATATGTCGCTCTACAAACGCAAAAGCAGCCCGTCCTGGTATTACAAATTCTACTGTCCAAAAACTGGAAAGGCTGTACAAGGAAGCACTGGGACCACGGACAAGGTCAAAGCACAAGAGTTCCACGACCGCCTAAAGGCGGATTTGTGGAACCAGACTAAGCTTGGGGAAAAGCCAAGATATCTTTGGCAACATGCTGTGGGAGAGTATTTAGTATCGCGTCAAAGTTACGGCAGTATAGCTAGTATCAAATCTCGTTTACGTTGGTTAGCTCCCTGGTTAGAAGATATAGCACTTATAAATATTGATAAAGAGCTAATCTATAAAATCAAAGCCGCCAAGCAAAAAGATATTGTGCACACTAGGGTTAAACATGGTGTCAGAAAAAGCACGGGTCGACAAGTTAAACCGGCTACGGTTAATCGAGTATTAAAGCTGCTTCTAACGATTTTAAACTTAGCAGTTGAGTTGGAATGGTTAGATCACGCACCTAAAATTAAGCTATTTGCTGAGCTTAAAAAACGCATTCGTTGGCTCATTCCGCACGAGGCGGAAAGGTTATTAGCTTTGTTGCCCCCTCATTTGGCTGATATGGCGCAATTTGCGCTAGAAACTGGCCTACGGCGTGCCAATGTCACTGGTTTGGAATGGACACAAATTGATCTGGAAAGAAAAGCAGCGTGGATTCATCCTGATCAGGCCAAAGCACGTAAACCGATTACTGTTCCTCTCTCTGATAAGGCGCTAGAAATTTTAAAACGTCAACAAGAGACAGAGCGGTGCCCGAATTACGTGCAAAGCGTCTTCGTTTACAAGGGTAAGCCGGTTAAACAGACTGCAACTAAAGCTTGGCGTAACGCATTAAAAGCCGCTGATATTAAGGATTTTAGGTGGCACGATCTGCGGCATACGTGGGCGAGTTGGCATGTTCAACGCGGTACACCTTTGTATGTGCTCAAAGAGTTGGGGGGATGGGAAACGATGGCGATGGTGCAGCGTTATGCACATTTATCTTCAGATCATCTGATCCAATGGGTACAACCTCATACTACCTTTACGCCGCTATCAGCACATAGAGTTTTGTCTGAAGACGCTGCGGCTTAGCTGTAATTTAGCTGTACTGGCTTTTAGTTTTAAATCGCAATTTTGCCGCAAACCCTTGTATTTATTGGCGCGCCCGGCTGGAATCGAACCAGCGACCTT
>JASSUF010000009.1:0-29624 GCA_031963365.1 Mycoavidus cysteinexigens | reverse complement strand
CATGCCGGGTGGTGTGGCAGGGGTGCAGCCTCAGAAGGCTGCCCCCTATGCCGATTGCGGTGGGATGCCCTTACTGTTTAATCAGGTTCATAGAACGTACAAAATTTTTACAGGTTTTTATGCCTGGTTATGAGGTATTTGGATAGATGCAAACCGACTATAAAACATGGATGTGCTTGATCTGCGGCTGGATATATGAGGAACAAGCCGGGCTTCCCGATGAAGGCATAGCGCCAGGTACGCGGTGGGCTGATGTGCCTGAGAATTGGACATGCCCCGAATGTGGCGCACGTAAAGAAGATTTTGAAATGATTACTATATAAACCTGAATAGGCTTTAAAATAAGAGTGCTTTTGGCTAATACTCAATAGATGCAAACGTGAAAGCTGAAAATAGCTTTGAAGGAAAAGAATTTTGAACCCAGAAAGCGCACCTATGCGATCTGTAATAGATCAGCTCTGTAGAGGGCGTCTCCCTGCAGCTGAGCGCGCATTGACCCATGCACTCCTTGCAACTAAGCAAGGTACAAACCCCTGTGCAGCGCTGCGTCAATCGGCCAAGATTTTGCGAGCTGCGCACTGGGTTAGTGCGATGCGATTCAATGATGCGTTGTTAGGGGCATGGTCGCAGGTGCAAAGCAATCCAAGCCATAACGAATCAACCACTTTGCTTAGCCTAGAAGCTTTTCAAGCAGCCATTTCTGACTTTTTAGAAGCGATAAAAAACGTTCCTGTACGTGAATTGGCATGGTCTTCTAATTTAATAGCGCATTACAGCGCACTGTGCGCTTGTAAATCAAAATCGGTAGCCATTTTTGTAGAAGAATGTGCAGGGGCTGGAAGGGTATTCCCGCCTGCTGTTTTTCGTACATCGCGTACGGATGCACAGTTGATTGCCCAGGTGACGCCGCTGCGCGCGCGCTATGAGCGCGCTTTGCTTGCATTGTTAAATACCTCCAATGAAGAAGCACCTTGCGATAACGTTTTGCAAGATGACCTAAAAGCGTGCCTCAGCGAGTGGTTGGCGCCAGAGGGCGAGTGTCTTCAGACCTATGACATAGGTAGGCTCATAGAGGCCTGGATACAAGTGCAACATACTGTATGCGAAATGAGTGATGGTCTGCCCGACTTGCTTGGACAGGTGTTTAATGCGCAGACTCGACGTGTCTATGCGCTGCTTAATCCACTATGGATTATGAAAATGCTTAACCCATCACCCCGCAGCGATAGTACGAACGGTGAGCAGAATGAGCGCGTTTTTGTCGTGCCGCCTGCCTGTGTGCGCGCATTGGTAATCTCGTTGTGGGGAATGTTTTTGACATACCGTACACAATCGCAGGCTACAGAAGCAAGTGTGCAAGCAATTACAGAGCTGCTTATAGATTATGGAATACCCATCTCTCTTAAAGAGACCGATTCAAGCGCTCACAAAGATACTCCTTTTGAAGCACTGGCTTGGTGGGAGCATATTGGGCTCAGTCAGTCAAAACGCTTAGGCGTACTCGAACTCAGTCAAGATGCATATGAAAACTTTCAAGTGCAGATGCATTATATTGAGTCCATGCTAAGCAGTCTTCTGCGAACAATAAGCACTACACAAGACGTACCAGCAAATGCACTACTGGTCTGTGATGAGATAGGCAGTTTGGCTGATTTGGCTTATGTGGTAGGTTTAGGCGACTTGGCTTTTTTGACGGAGCAGCTGGCTACTGCCTGGCGTTATCATGCCTTCTGGCTTTTCCAAATCCGCGCGAATAAGTTGATACAAGCGGTTGTCGAGACGTATGATAGTACAAAGGAACTGCATTCCACATTTACAGAACAAATGGGTACGCAAGACGCCTTATCTATACAAAAGTCCGCCATAGATACTGCACAAACCACGCTCATAGAGCTCACGCACATTTTGTTGCAAGATCTCAAAGTATTAGGTGCTGGCGATATCCCTAAGCATCTGACTAGAGCGCACCAGCAGGCATTGATTACCTTGATTGGATGCCGTTACGAGGAAACCGTTTCTTAGAGCGCTTTTGGTAGAGGCATTTGACCTCTCTCCCTATTTTGGCCTGACAACTATGTCTACATCTGACAATCCGACTGGCCGCACCGATTTCACAAATCACTTTTTAATCGCGATGCCGCAAGTTGACGACACGATCTTCAATCGCGCACTGGTTTATGTATGTGATTACAGTGAACGCGGTGCATTGGGTTTGGTTGTGAATCACCCAACTGATCTGAGCTATAAATCTTTATTTGAGCGTATTGATGTAGATCTTGAACGCGAAGCACTGCGCGAGCGTTATGTATATTTTGGTGGGCCCATACAAGCTGAACGCGGATTCGTTTTGCATGAACCCACATCAGAAACCTACCTCTCCTCCATGCTGGTGCCAGGCGGTCTGGCTATGACTACATCAAAAGATGTTTTGGAATCTCTCGCGCACGGCACCGGCCCAGATAAATTCCTACTCACATTAGGGCATGCCGGTTGGAATGCAGGGCAGCTAGAAGAAGAAATTGCCAACCACCAATGGCTCGCTGTACCGGCCCAGTCTGACATCATTTTTGATGTGAAACCCGAAGCACGTTTTAAGGCCGCACTGGCTTTGTTAGGTATCTCTGCAGATACCTTATCTATAGAAGCAGGCCACGGCTAAATATAAACATCACTCCTAAAGTTTTCTCCCCAATGAATACGGTGCCAGAGGCCACATTTTTGGCTTTCGATTACGGTGAAAAACGCATTGGCGTAGCAGTAGGTAACACCATTACCCGCAGCGCCAAAGCGCTCACCATTCTTGAAAACACAAGCCGAGCCACCCGATTTGATGCCATTCAAAAGCTTGTGGAAAACTGGCACCCACAGGTATTAGTAGTGGGTCGACCTTGTTATCCTGACGGCAATGTGCATGCAATGACACGGCAAGCGCAGCGTTTTGGCCGTCAACTCGGCGAGCGCTTTAATTTGCCTGTTATTGAGGTAGATGAGCGTTATTCCTCTGTGGTTGCAGAGGCACAACTGCGTACAAAAGGACCAGGAATAGATGCGCAAGCAGCCTGCTTAATCCTTCAGCAATATTTTGATGAAGGAGGCAATAATGAGCCAGCAGCATGAAGCGACAGAGATAGAGCGCTGTTTTGCCGGAGTAAAGCGTTTATATGGGGCCGCAGCACTACAACATTTTCAGCAGGCGCATGTGGCTGTAATCGGAGTAGGAGGGGTAGGCTCGTGGGCCGTAGAGGCGCTTGTGCGTAGTGGGGTAGGAAGCCTGACTTTGGTCGATCCAGACCATATTACGCCTGGCAATTTAAACCGGCAGATCCATACCTTGCGCACCAATTACGGCCAAGCCAAAGTGCTCGCTATGGCGCAGCGCATAGAGTCTATTTATGCAGGATGTAAAGTGGCTTGTATTGAAGAAGCGCTTGAAGCGGATAATTTGGATGCGCTTTTAGGCAAAGGCTTTGATTATGTAGTGGATGCCATTGATAGTGTGCGTACCAAAGTAGCGCTCATCGCCTGGTGTGTAGAGCATGCACAACCTCTAATAACCATGGGCGGAGCAGGAGGGCGGATCGATCCTACCCGTATAAAGATTAGCGATTTGGCCCATACCCAGCAAGATCCACTGCTAGCCAAAGTACGCACGCAACTGCGCAAGCACCATCGCTTCCCAAGAGGCCCCAAATCCAAATTTAAAGTACCTGCAGTATGGTCAGATGAACCTCTGATATACCCGGAAAACACCTGCGATACGAATAATGCCGCACCTTCCCTAGCAACAGGCCTACATTGTGGTGGCCTAGGATCTTCTGTATGCATAACTGCTAGCTTCGGCTTCGCAGCCGCAGCCCAAGTACTCAAAGCATTAGCGAATAAATTGTAGGTTGGTGGTGAGGCACGAACCCCATACGCGCTAACCTAAGCCAATGACCAGAGCATATTGTCGCTAAACTGTACAAAAAGTTAAGCGAAAAAAGGGGATTTTTTCCATGAACAGGCTATCTTTTGGCTTAAGTTAGCGCGTATGGGCACGAACCCCAACATGCAGACCACTGTGTCCTTGATAACCTGCTTACAGGTTATCTAAAAGCAAAAATTAAAAGTCAGCGGTATGCATGTTGGGGTTCGTACCTCACCACCAACCTACCGAGATGCATATATAAAAAAGTTCTATAAAACTTCACCCACCACAAGAAAAGCAAAGAATGGTAGGTTGGTGGTGACGAAGGAACCCCAACATGCAAGCCACGGCATTCTTGAAGACCAGCTTACAAAATCTCAAAAACAAAAAATAAAAGTCAGCGGTATGCATGTTGGGGTTCGTGCCTCACCGCCAACCTACCGAGATGCCTACGTAAAAGGACTCTATCAAACTCCACAAATCTACATTAGAATATATAAATACGCCTGCGCCATAAAAAAAGAAAAAATATACAATTAATTCAGGGCTTTGCATGACATCTATTAATCGGTTTCCCTTATAAACTTACAAAGTTAATTATTATTAAGAAGTGTTTAACGGTCGGAGAAATACATGGGCCAAACAATAAACACAAAATTTTCAGTTAGCTCTCCAATAAGCTACACCCTACTAAAAGAAGAAGATTCTGGAAAAACAGAATGGACTTCTGCGCTACCAGAAGCAGATTCAGTCAAAAAAAGCAGCAATTCTTCATCCGCCATACCTTCATTTTTTACCCGATTCACGGGTGCACAAAGATCTTTGGCACCGCTGCCTTCTTTAGTAAGTGCATCGGGCGAACATATTTCAAAGACTGCTGCCGATACAGTTCTAGTAACTTCCCTTAAAGATCAAGAAGTCATTAACCCTGCAGATTTGGCAGCTATACACAGCCAAGAGAGCAAACAGAAAGCTTTAGCGGTTTTCGATGCCGTGTGCTCTTTTATGTTTGAGCGCAGATATGAGAAACTGCCCGGTTTTAACCAAGCTTGTAAAGAAATTAAAACGCTAAAAGGCCATCTGGAAGGTTTGAGTGTGGGTCTTAAAAAACTTCAAGATACTAAAATATGTAAAGATTATTTTGAAGAAAATTATCCAGATAATCTGAGTGCATCTGAGAAAGATCAGTTAATGTTAGAGCGCGTTATAGAAATCGAAACCGTGCTGGACCCGGCAGATTTGCTATTAAAAGATATGGATGGGATTATAAAGTCGCGCGGACAACATCTAGATTCAGATACCAAGAGTTTTATATTGGATGTAGGGCTTACCATATTAGGGGCCATAACAGTAGTGTTTGCTACATATGGTTTTGCTATGGTTCCTATTCTTTCAGGTGCGGCTATAGTGATTGGGGGAGCAATCAGAATCCCTGACTGGTTTAATAGGCAGAATTTGAAGCGCTGGATACGTTTCCATGATTATCTGGATGCACTTAGTAAAAATAATCCGGCTAAGGAGGAAAAAGTGGTTTTGAAATCTTTAGGGGCTGTTTTTCAGCCTGCTATGTCTGAATTGACAGAAAGAGTAAATCGAGTTTTAAATCATGAAGCGGAGTATGAAAATAATAGAAAAGAAATAAAAGAAGGTGTCAGCCGCTTTGAAAAATCTGCTGATGATATTGATCGTGTTGTAAAAATTGTTGATGAAATGCAATCCTTTATTTTGAAGATGGCTGAAAAAAACACAGCTACGATTGAAAAACTTCAAGCAGAAGTTGAAGAATTGAAAGAATTTAATAAAATAAAAGCCCAACAGCAAGTTCAAACCATGGCATAAAGTATTTCTTTCATTTTTCAACAAACTGGTGAGAGTTGCAACAGAGGTTTTTGGCTGCATTTTTCATGCATAAAAGGCTGGGCACTGTACATACAGGTTTCAGCCTTTTATGTATTCAAATTCTGATTATGTAATTGATGTTACGCAGGTATTCAAAAAGACGGCGGTATGCATGTTGGGGTTCGTGCCTCACCACCAACCTACCGTGCTATCAACAACTTGCAGTTCTATAACGTGCATAACATCAGTTACATAACCAATACACATTGTTCCAACCCCTCTCAGTCCTTTAACTACCACTTCCCAGAGCTTTCCGAGGCTCAGTCAACTACTCCGCCGCTTGTTCCTTTTTAGCGTAGTGCCAATAATCCTTCCCATATTGCCACAGGGCACAGCACCTATTTGCTTCTCTATAAATACGTTTTAGAGAGGGCGTATATAGCCTGTCAATGCCCTTAGCGCGCTTATCGCAAAAGGCGATATTTTTGGAGAGGATGATGGGACAGTACAACGCGCCTTTGCGCGATATGCAATTTGTATTGCATGAAGTGCTTAATGTGCAAAAAGAGCTTGAAAGTTTACCCGCGCATGCCGATTTGGATAAAGAGACGATCGACCAGGCTTTGAGCGCAGCAGGGCAGTTTTGCAGCGAAGTATTATTTCCATTGAACCGTTCTGGCGATTTAGAAGGGTGCACTTGGGAAAACGGGCAGGTACGTGCGCCTAAAGGCTTTAAAGCCGCTTACGATCAATATGTAGAAGCAGGCTGGCCTTCATTGGCATGTGACCCGGAATACGGCGGACAAGGCTTGCCGCTATTTTTGCATACCGCTCTGTATGAAATGCTCAATTCAGCAAATCAAGCGTGGACCTTGTATCCCGGCCTGTCCTGTGGTGCTTACCAGTGTTTATATGCCTATGGCACGCCAGAGCAGAAAAAAGCCTATCTTCCTAAATTGGTTTCTGGTGCATGGACAGGAACTATGTGCTTGACAGAGCCGCATTGCGGCACGGATCTGGGTTTACTTAGAACTCAAGCCACTCCAAATGAAGATGGTTCATACCGTTTGGATGGCACCAAAATATTTATCTCCAGCGGTGAGCATGATTTAGCACCAAATATCATTCATCTAGTGCTCGCTAGATTGCCAGGTGCACCTAAAGGTACGCACGGTATTTCTCTTTTCGTAGTCCCTAAGTTTATCCCTAATAACCAAAATGAACCCGGTGAGCGCAATAAAGTGCACTGCGGTTCGATTGAAGAAAAAATGGGGATCCATGGCAATGCAACGTGCGTGATGAATTTTGATGGCGCGCAGGGCTGGTTAGTGGGGGAAGTGAACAAAGGGCTGCACGCCATGTTCGTGATGATGAATGCCGCTCGTTTAGGTGTTGGCATGCAAGGCTTGGGCATTACCGAAGTGGCGTATCAAAACTCATTGGCGTATGCCAAAGAACGCTTGCAAATGCGTTCTCTGTCTGGCGCTAAAGCCCCTGAAAAAGCGGCTGATCCTATTATCGTGCATCCCGATGTGCGCCGTATGCTGCTCACTCAAAAAGCCTATGTGGAAGCAGGTCGTGCGTTTAGCTACTGGATGGCTTTGCAAATCGATAAGGAACACACACATAAAGATGCGGGAGTGCGTGCAGAATCTACAGACTTCGTATCCCTGTTAACTCCTATCGCCAAAGCCTTTTTAACCGATAACGCGGTGGAATCTGCCAACTTAGCTCTGCAGATTCTGGGAGGGCATGGCTATATCAAAGAATGGGGTATGGAGCAGTATGTGCGTGATGTGCGTATTAGCACTATTTATGAAGGCACCAATGCGATTCAGTCTCTAGATTTATTGGGCCGCAAGATACTTGGAGATATGGGCGCTAAGCTGAAAAAATTTGCCCGTATGGCGCAGAGCTTTGTTGAAGAGCAAGGCTTGAAACCGGAGATGCAGGAATTCATCAATCCGCTAGCTGAGCTTGGCAAAGAAGTCAAAAGACTGACTATTGAAGTCGGGATGAAAGCCTTCAGCAATCAAGAAGAAGCGGGGGCTGCAGCAGCACCTTATTTGCGGGTGATAGGCCATCTCATTTTTGCGTATTTTTGGGCGCGTATGGCACGTGTGGCACTCGATCATCCAGCCAATGAGCCTTTTTATCAAGCCAAACTCGCTACAGCGCGTTTTTATTTCAAACGCCTGCTTCCTGAGACCACTTCTGCATTGCAAACGATACGAGCCGGTGCAAAAAGCTTGATGGAAATGGAAGCCTCACTTTTCTAGGGTGAAATTCACATAAAAGTAAGTGGTATGCATGTTGGGGTTCCTTCGTCACCACCAACCTACCAAAATGGCTAAGTAAAAGGGATTCACAAAACTCAACCAACCACAAGAAAACGAAAAGGACGGTAGGTTGGTGGTGAGGCACGAACCCCAACATGCATACCACAGTCTTGGTGAATACCTGCATAACATCAATTAATCATATTGAGGATTTTATAACCTCAACAGAAAATGTTTTTGGAGATCGTGAGTGGGCAGGTTGAATATTCGTAAAGTAGCTGTGTTGGGTGCAGGCGTAATGGGAGCGCAGATTGCAGCACATTTAATCAATGCGAAGGTGCCGGTGGTGCTGTTTGATCTGCCTTCTAACTTGCCTGTAGGGGGTAGAAGTGCGATTGCAGCGCAGGGGGTTGCGATGCTGAGCAAGCTGAACCCTTCTCCATTAGGGGTGCCTGATGCAGCGCGTTATATCGAAATCGCAAATTACGAGGACGATCTAGAGGTTCTGAAAACCTGTGATGTAGTGATCGAGGCGATCACTGAACGTCTGGACTACAAGCAGGCGTTGTACCGTCAAATTATGCCTGCTCTGCGAGAGGATACCCTCCTTCTCTCCAATACCTCGGGTCTGTCTATCGCCGAATTATCTGCGGATATGTCGCCTGAGCGTCGTGCCCGGTTTTGTGGTGTGCATTTTTTTAATCCGCCGCGCTATATGCACTTGGTAGAGTTGATCCCCTCACTCGATACGCAACCTAATCTGCTGGATGAGCTGGAAGTCTTTTTGACCACTACCTTGGGAAAAGGGGTAGTGCGGGCAAAAGATACGCCTAATTTTATTGCGAATCGGGTGGGGGTATTTTGCACACTCGCCACTATGGCTGCGGCTGAAAAATATGGGCTGTCTTTTGATTTGGTCGATGATTTAACGGGTGTGCGCTTGCAACGCTCGAGCTCGGCAACGTATCGCACAGCTGATTTAGCTGGGCTCGATACGATAGCTGCTGTTATTGAGACATTTCGCACCCGCTTGGAAGAGGATCCATTTTCTGCGATCTACTACCAACCTGCTGTGCTGACCCATCTTATTGAAAAAGGGGCTTTAGGGCAAAAAAAGGGGGCAGGGTTTTATAAGAAAGTGAGCACGCCTAATGGGAAACAAATACAGGTTTTTAATCCGAAATTAGGCACCTATATACCCAGCGGTGCTAAAGCCGATCCATTGATCGGGCGAATCTTGGCACAAAAACCTAGTGAGCGTTTTAAGCTTCTTAGGGAGTCGGTGCATCCGCAAGCGCAGTTTTTATGGTCTATGTTTAGAGATATGTTTCACTATATCGCCATACATCTACATAGTATTGCTTCTAGTGCTAGGGATCTAGATTTGGCGGTGCGCTGGGGTTTTGGTTGGCAGGAAGGGCCCTTTGAAATATGGCAGTCTGCAGGTTGGGAACAAATAGCAAAGTGGATCAAAGAGGATATTGATCAAGGTCGTGCTGCATGCCGCGCACCACTGCCTGAGTGGGTTTTTTCACCAGAAGTGATGGAATGTGCAGGTGTGCATAGTGCGCATGGATCTTTGTCTGCTTCTGCCTACAGTCAAGGAAATCTAGCTCAAGAAGCACAAGTAGCTAATGGCGTTCCTGCTTTTACGTATAGTCATAACGGTTTTGCAGAAAAACACAGTGCACCTGCCTGGGTGCCAAGAAGCAAGTTGCCTGTTTATGCAAAACAGCGCTTTCTTGCTCCGCTGCGTGGCGAAGGCAGTCATGAAGCCGCAAATGATAAAAATACAGATAAAAGCGCACCGGGTCCTAATGGATATGGCGTACCGATTGATCCAATGCAGTCTTTACGTACGGTTATAGAGACGGATAGTGTGCGGATTTGGGTCGACTCCCGCTTGGGTGAAGACGATGTACTTGGCATATCTTTTAAAACACGCCTAAATACCATTAGTGAATCCGTACTCGAAGGCTTAGAAACCGCGGTTGAGCGTGCTGAAAATGCGCATAAAGGCTTGGTTATTTGGCAACCAGACTCTTTGCGCTTAGGCAATCCAGGTGGACCATTCTCAGCCGGTGCCGATTTGAAATCCGTTATGCCGCTATTTTTAGCGGGAGGTGCCAAGCAACTAGAACCTTTTATTGCGCATTTCCAGCATGCAATGGTGCGTATTAAACATGCTCAAGTGCCAGTGGTCAGCGCTATTTCAGGGTTGGCACTAGGTGGTGGATGTGAGCTTGCGCTGCACAGCGCAGCGCGCGTGGCACATTTTGAAAGCTATATGGGTCTGGTTGAGTCAGGCATAGGGCTTTTGCCAGCAGGCGGTGGTTTAAAAGAAGCTGCGATTCACGCAATGCAGTCCGCACGCGCGCAATTGGTTCCTGGTCAATCCGATGCCCATCTAAAACTCCTTCCTTATATAGCGCGTTCGCTACACAACATCGCTATGGCGAAGGTGTCTAGTTCTGCTAAAGAAGCGGTAGAGATGGGGTATCTCCGGTCTTCTGATCCAATTGTGTTCAATGTATATGAGTTGCTTGAGACCGCTAAACACCAAGTGCGTTTTCTATCCACACAAGGTTGGCGCCCTCCTTTGCGTGAAAAGGCGATTTCTGTAGCAGGCCGCTCCGCTTTGGCTACCCTCAAAGGGCAGCTTGTGAATATGCGCGATGGGCGTTTTATTTCCGACCATGACTTTCTGATTGCCTCGAGTATTGCAGAAGTACTGTGCGCAGGAGATTTGGACGAGGGGAGTGTGGTGGATGAAAGCTGGTTCCTTGATCGTGAGCGTCAAGCCTTCATTGCGCTTTTAGGAATGCAAAAAACGCAAGAAAGAATCGTGAATACATTACAAACAGGCAAACCTCTTCGTAATTGACAGTAATTAAATACAATTAAGAGCAATTAAGAGAAATAAACATGACCACTCAAAAACAAGAAGCATGGATTGTTGCCGCTAGCCGGACCCCCGTTGGTAAAGCGCCAAAGGGATATTTCAATACCACACGCCCTGATGAGCTCTTGGCTCACACCATGCGCTCAGCGCTCACGCAAGTTCCCACTTTGGATCCTGCTTGTATTGAAGATGCCATTATTGGGTGTGCGATGCCAGAGGGTATGCAGGGGCTCAATATAGCGAGAGTAAGTGTTCTGCTCGCCGGTCTGCCTCAGACCATAGGTGGGGTAACCGTTAATCGTTTTTGTGCCTCTGGTTTGACCGCCTTGGCTATGGCAGCAGATCGTATTCGAGTAGGAGAGGCGGATGCTTTAATTGCTGGTGGTGTTGAATCGATGAGTGCAGTGCCTATGACGGGACATGAACCTTCCCTTTCTCCGAAGATTTTCGAGCGCTCTGAAAATATTGGTATTGCATACGGTATGGGTCTGACTGCTGAGCAAGTGGCTAGGCGCTGGGCCATTTCTAGGCAAGCTCAAGATCAATTTGCTTTTGAGTCTCATCAAAAAGCATTAAAGGCACAAACTAATGGCGCTTTTTCCGATGAAATTGCTCCATTTAATACAGTACGCCGCCTACCTGATCTGCTTAGAAATGAAGTGCGTACCGATAATTTTATGGCCCGTTTTGATGAAGGTCCAAGAGCCAATACTTCATTGGAAGCGCTAGCAGGGCTGCGCCCGGTCTTTGCGCATGCAGGCTCAGTAACTGCAGGAAATAGCTCTCAAATGTCGGATGGCGCAGCGGCACTGCTTGTGGTTTCTGACAAATATTTAAAGCAATTTAATCTGACCCCTCTGGCACGTTTTGCTAGTTTTGCCGTTCGTGGAGTAGCTCCCGAAGTTATGGGGATAGGACCTAAAGAAGCGATACCTATTGCACTGAAATCAGCAGGGCTCGCACAAGATGATCTGGATTGGATAGAGCTCAACGAAGCGTTTGCTGCACAAGCTTTAGCCGTCATACAAGAGCTGGGCCTGAACCCGCAAAAAGTCAATCCGCTCGGTGGTGCTATTGCGTTGGGGCATCCTTTGGGAGCAACTGGTGCGATTCGTGCATGTACGGTTGTGCATGCACTGCGCCGCGAAAAGTTAAAGGCTGGAATGATCAGTATGTGCGTAGGCACAGGTATGGGCGCCGCCGGTATTTTAATGGCCGCGTAATTATGCAGGTTGGTAGGTTGGTGGTGACGAAGGAACCCCAACATGATGACCGCTGTCCTTTTAAGACCTGCATGTATAAACCAAAGCAATGATTAAAAGTCGGTGGCGCGCATGTTGGGGTTCCTTCGTCACCACCAACCTACCGTTCTGTTTTTTACGTGTTGGATTCTTCGGGCGTAGATGGTAAGTGGCGAGGGCGGCGATTGGTGCCAATTGCTACGTAGGTGAGTGTGGCTTCTGTCACTTTGAGCGTTTCTTTGGTTGAGCGAAAACGTTGTGCATAGACTTCAACGTGTACGGTAATAGAAGTGCGGCCCGTTTTGATGATATCTGCGTAAAAACTCACCAAATCGCCTACCAAGACAGGTTGCTTGAAAACAAATGAGTTAACCGCAACCGTTGCAACAGGACCTTCAGCGCGCAGCGTAGCGGGAACAGAACCTGCGATATCGACCTGGGACATGATCCAGCCGCCAAAAATATCGCCATGGAGGTTCACATCAGAAGGCTGTGGGACTACGCGCACGGTAGGGCAGGTGTGTTTAGGTAGCTCAGCGACGAGATTGGTCATGGAAAATCCTAAGGCAAAATAAGAAAAATGAATAAAGCTAGCCAGGTGTGCAAAGCTAGTACAAAAATAAACGGGAATTAGCGTAGAGACACGCCTTATTTAATCTGGTAGCGACTATCGTTGCAGATGCTTGTATAGTGTGGGGCCTGCCATTGAATGTATCTTTTATACTCTGAAAGATACATCAGAAAATCTATTGAAAACATTCATAGACGGACAAAAAAAACGGGTATGAATTTTAATGGTGCAGGCACCATCTTTTATACTAAGCACTTTTTTCATTTCAGTTCGGGAAATTTATGTCACCGCACAGCGCTTTGCCTTCCTATCTCCATTCTGACGAGCTCGGCCCTTGGGGCATGTATCTTCAACAAATCGACCGCGTGACGCCATATTTAGGCTCTTTATCTCGCTGGATCGAGACCTTGAAGCGTCCTAAGCGCATCATGATCGTAGATATACCCATTGAATTAGACAACGGTACTGTATCGCACTTTGAAGGGTACCGAGTACAACACAATATGTCGCGTGGTCCAGGTAAAGGGGGTGTGCGCTATCACCAAGACGTTACATTATCTGAGGTCATGGCCTTAGCGGGATGGATGTCGATCAAAACTGCCGCTGTAAACGTGCCCTATGGTGGTGCTAAGGGCGGGGTGCGTGTCGATCCGCACAAACTATCCAAAGGCGAAGTTGAACGGCTTACACGGCGTTATACCAGTGAAATTAACGTCATCATTGGACCGCATACCGATATTCCTGCTCCCGATGTGAATACTAATGAGCAGGTCATGGCCTGGATGATGGACACCTATTCCATGAACCACGGCCGCACTACAACCGGCGTGGTAACAGGTAAACCTATTTCATTAGGTGGTAGTTTAGGGCGTAAGGAAGCAACGGGTCGTGGTGTTTTCGTTGTGGGTTGTGAAGCTGCACGTCAGTTAGGTTTTGATATTGCTGGTGCGCGTGTCGGCGTACAGGGTTTTGGTAATGTGGGTGGAATTGCAGCACGCTTATTCCAAGAAGCAGGTGCCAAGGTTATAACGGTGCAAGATCATACTGGCACGATATATCAGCCTGCTGGTATCGATACACCTAAGTTACTCGAATATATTGCCAAAACAGGCGGTATCGCAGGGTTTGAAGGCGCAGAGAAGATAGACAACGATCAGTTCTGGAAAATTGAAACCGAGATTCTTATTCCTGCTGCATTGGAAGGGGTAATCAACGAAAAAAATGCCTCGCATATTCATACGAGAGTGATTGTTGAAGGTGCAAATGGACCTACCACTCCAGAAGCGGATGACGAGCTTACTTCCCGCGGTGTTCTGATCATTCCTGATGTGATTGCGAATGCAGGGGGTGTGACGGTATCGTATTTCGAATGGGTGCAGGATTTCTCAAGCTTTTTCTGGAATGAGTCTGAAATCCAACAGCGCCTCGAATATGCAACGCGCGAAGCCTTTGCCTCGATATGGCAAATTGCGCGTGAACGCAATGTTTCAATGAGAACCGCTGCATATATCGTTGCCTGCACGCGGATTCTAATGGCCCGTGAAATGCGCGGCCTATACCCCTAAGAAGCAGTAATACGGTTCCCGTAGGTTGGGGTGACAAAGGAACCCCAACACCCAACCACAAGCACCTAAACCTGCTTATAAAGCCCGTAGGTTGGGGTGACGAAGGAACCCCAACACCTAACCACAGTCCTCTTTAAAACCTGCTTATAAAATTCCAAAGGCAAGGGGAAGAGTGTGGTCAAGACGTTGCCATTCCCTCCTCACCCCAATCCACGGGCTTTTTTGCGCGCAAAATTTAAGGTTTTTTCAGAGCTTGGAGCCCATTTTTAAGTTTCTTACACGTTCAATTAGTGCCTCGTTTTCAACAGACTATGTGTTTGCCATTTCTGGCCGTTTGAAAGCTATTTTTATACGAGGACAATACATTGAAGGTCAGCCAAAAAAGCCCGTCCTTAGTGACAAAATTTACCGCGAAGCGCGCCAAGGCACTGCTTCCTGTTGCTCTATCAGCACTCCTGTCAACCGCTTTTATAGGGTCTGTATGTGCTGCGCCCGAACAGCCTATAGCGCAAAGTGCAGACAATCAAAAGTTAACCGGTACGCTTGAAAAAATACAAAAAAGTGGCGTTATTTCGCTTGGACATCGTGAGGCTTCGATTCCCTTTTCCTATTACGGGGACAAGCAAAAAGTAGTGGGTTATTCCCAAGAATTTTCAAACGCTATTGTAGAGTCGATCAAACAAAGACTAGGGCGTTCTGATTTGCAAGTGACCCTCACACCAATCACGTCCCAAAACCGTATCTCCGTGTTAGGCAATGGTCTAATCGATCTAGAGTGCGGATCAACGAGTAATACGGTTGAGCGTCAAAAACAAGTTACTTTTTCAGACACGCTTTTTATCGTGCAAACCCGCTTACTGGTCAAGAAAGATTCTGGGATTAAAGAATTTACTGATTTAGCGGGTAAAACAGTGGTGACCACCGCAGGCACGACCTCTGAGCGTCTGTTACGCGAAATGAAACAGAGCAAAGGCTATCCTAAAAATATTATCAGTGCGAAAGACCATGGTGAAGCTTTCCTAACCCTGGAATCAGGTCGTGCAGCGGCTTTCATGATGGATGATGCTCTGCTAGCCGGTGAGCGCGCTAAATCGAAAAAATCTGCAGAGTATGAAATTGTAGGCACCCCTCAAACTAAAGAAGCTTATGCCTGCATGATTCGCAAGGGTGACCCTGCTTTTAAAACCTTGGTCGATGAATCTATTACTCAGAAAATGAGCAATGGCGGAGGGGACCAGCTGTACAAAACTTGGTTTATGAGTCCTATCGCTCCAGGTAACCTGAATATCAATTTCCCTGAAAGTAAAGAAATGATGTCAGAGCTCTATAAAAATCCCAATGACACCGTTTTGAAGTAATTCCATTATCGGGTT
Organism: Mycoavidus cysteinexigens; assembly: GCA_031963365.1. Taxonomy (GTDB): domain Bacteria; phylum Pseudomonadota; class Gammaproteobacteria; order Burkholderiales; family Burkholderiaceae; genus JASSUD01. The sequence continues at coordinate 13,947 of JASSUF010000009.1, read as the reverse complement.
CTGAAACGCATTTCGGAGCCTGTTCGCACATAGAACAATTTCGAACAGGCTCTTAATTTGTTCTATGGAGCTGCTATGTCTTATGTTTGGAACTGGGGCATTTTGCTAAGCCCGGTTTCGACCGGTGAGCCGACTACCTATCTAGGGTGGCTGTTTTCAGGTTTACAAACTACGCTGATACTTTCTTTATCCGCCTGGGTGGTGGCGTTGGCTATAGGTTCTTTGTTTGGTGTGTTCCGCACCATGCCAGGCCGTTTTTTCCCCACCATAGGGGGACTGTTTGTAGCCATTTTTCGGAATATTCCACTACTTGTGCAGTTTTTCCTTTGGTATTTCGTAGTGCCCGAGCTGCTCCCAGTGTCATGGGGAAGTAGCTTTAAGCAGCTGCCTCCAAATATTCAATTTTTTTCGACTTCAGTGCTCTGTTTGGGACTCTTCACAGCAGCACGCGTGTGTGAACAAGTGCGCTCTGGCATACAAGCTTTGCCTCATGGTCAAACAAACGCTGCATTGGCATTGGGGTTGACCATGCCACAAACGTATCGCTGGGTTTTATTACCTACCGCCTATCGCATGATCGTGCCGCCGCTGACCTCAGAGTTTTTGAATATTTTTAAAAACTCTGCAGTAGCTTCGACAATTGGCTTGCTAGAGCTTTCAGCCCAGGCACGGCAGTTAGTGGATTACACCGCACAAGCCTATGAGTCTTTTATCTCGGTCACACTGGCCTATTTTTTAATCAATATGAGTGTGATGCTGGGCATGCAATGGTTAGAGCGCAAAACGCGCTTGCCGGGCTATACGGGAGAAGATGAATGTACACGCTAGATTGGAGCAATTTGCCTTCTGCTTTGCCATTACTTGGGCATGGAGTGTTGATTACTGCAGAAATTACCGTTATTGCAGTGATTTTTGGGATTCTTTGGGGCACTGTACTTGCGCTTTTTCGCTTGTCTTCTATTAAACCGCTGTCTTGGTTTGCAAATAGTTATGTGACGCTATTTCGATCCATTCCATTGGTGATGGTGCTGCTATGGTTTTTCCTGATAGTCCCTCAATTACTGCATGGTCTTTTGAATTTACCTCCCAGTTTAGATATGCGTTTGGCCTCTGCTGTGGTCGCATTTTCTCTCTTTGAAGCAGCGTATTACTCCGAGATCATTCGTGCAGGTATCCAAAGCGTGCCACGTGGGCAAATGATGGCAGCTCAGGCATTAGGTATGACGTATATGCAGTCTATGCGCATGGTAGTGCTGCCGCAGGCTTTCCGAGTAATGACCCCTTTATTGCTCACGCAAGGCATCGTGTTGTTACAGGACTCTTCACTCGTATATGTGATTGGGCTTGCAGATTTTTTCCGTAGCGCAATGATTGTGAGCGAACGCGATGGCAGGATGGTTGAAATGGTGCTGTTTGCCGGAGTCTGTTACCTGGTCGTCTGTTTGCTAGCGTCAGCAGCTGCAAAATCTATAAAAGCCAGAATGGGCTCTTGAATAGGTTATTAGAATAATTTGGAACATGGTTAGGAAAGTGAAATGAGCACCCAGCAAGACGGTACGGTAGTTTCTTTAAAAAAAGTGTCCAAGTGGTATCAGAAATTCCAAGTACTCAATCAGTGCAGTACTACCGTGCAATCTGGTGAGGTAGTCGTGGTGTGCGGGCCATCTGGTTCTGGAAAATCAACCCTCATCAAAACCATCAATGGCCTTGAGCCTTTTCAGGCAGGCGAAATGGTGGTAGATGGCATTGCACTACGGGGTCGCAAAACCAATCTCCCCGCATTACGTGCCAAAGTGGGGATGGTCTTTCAGCACTTTGAGCTGTTTCCCCATCTGTCGATTATTGAAAATCTCACACTGGCGCAAATCAAAGTGTTGGGACGATCTAAATCGGTAGCAACAGAAAAAGGTCTACATTTACTCGAGCGCGTTGGGCTGCAAGCCCATGCGCAGAAATTCCCTGCCCAACTCTCAGGAGGTCAGCAGCAACGTGTGGCTATTGCTCGTGCGCTTTCCATGGACCCGATCATCATGCTGTTCGATGAGCCGACCTCTGCACTAGATCCAGCGATGATCAATGAGGTACTCGATGTGATGGTAGAGCTCGCGCATGAAGGGATGACGATGATTTGTGTCACCCATGAAAGGATGTTTGCTAAAAAAGTGGCGGACCGCGTCTTGTTTATGGATGAAGGCCGCATCATTGAAGATGTTCCTAAAGAGGAATTTTTTGAGAATCCTCAATCTGAACTTGCAAAAGACTTTTTAGCAAAGATCTTGCATTAAAAGTGGTTTTTTACGGTTCAGGATGCGCCAACTCTGCTGCAGTGATAAAGGCATCAGCAAAAAATGAAGTGCGCGGGAGTTGGTGATGCGCTACGAAGTCGCGCAATGCGGCTTCAACCATAACCGGTGCCCCACACGCGTAAACGTGATGGGCAGATAAGTCCGGATAATCCTCTGCCAATGCCCGGTGCACAAACCCTATACGTCCTGACCAGGTATTTGGCTCGGGTTCTGAGAGCACTGGGATGAAAGTGAAATTGGGGAGTTGTTCCGCCCATGCAAGCGCTAAATCGAGCAAATACAAATCTTCTTTCTTACGCGCCCCCCAATACAGGGTCATAGGCCGCGGATCTTTCATTAAAATAGCGTGCTCAACGATCGCTTTAATAGGTGCAAAGCCGGTGCCCGATGCTAAAAAAAGCAGTGGACAGTCATTGTCTTCCCTAAGATAAAAAGTGCCTAATGGCCCTTCGCAACGCAGCAACTCACGGGTTTGCATGGTGGAGAAGACATGATCGGTAAAGGTGCCTCCGGGCATATGGCGAATATGTAATTCCATGGGCCCTGTGTGATGGGGGGGCGTAGCGATGGAATACCCGCGACGCTTACCGTCTTTGAGCAAGAATTCAATATATTGTCCAGCTCGATAGACCAAACGGTCTTTGATGGGGTCCTGGACAGGGCGCTGTAATTTGACAATCCGTACATCTGGCGCACTGGTAGGCTCGAGTTCGATAACACGGCAAGGAAAGCGCTGTACGCGCGGTGTATTGGGGTCGAGTTCCGCAATATCCACTATCAGATCCGATTGCGCTTTTGCGCAGCAAAAAAGGGCTAGGCCTTGTTCTTTTTCATCGCGTGACAATGCAGAAGCGGCATGCGGACCTTGCGCCACTTGTCCTTGCAATATACGTCCTTTGCAAGAGCCACAGGCACCGTTTTTGCAACTATAGGGTAGTGCTACGCCCTGGCGGTGTGCTGCTTCTAATAGGGTTTCGTGCTCGTTGACTTCAAGGACAGTGCCGCTGGCATGGAGAGTAAGAGTAAAAGGCATGAGAGAAAAATAAATGCAAATTGCAGTGTATAAGAACAGGTTTTCAGTGAAAAATAATAACCGTATGCGCATCTAATAGAATGCAGGGCCCTATGAGCATAGCATTGGATGCACCGCATGTTGTTTTTTTAACGCCTGTCTACTAATTTCTAGGGCTTGCCCCTAGTTTTTCCTTTCCTCTTTTTTTGTATAAGGACCTCTGATGAGCCTAGACCCTAACGCCCTCTGTGATACGTTAACGTCGATTATGGATGCGGATACGGGTGTTCCTATTTTGAATAATAGTGAGATCAAAGCAGTGCATATCGAGGGCGGCAACGTAAAAGTTGAAGTACTTCTGGGTTATGCAGCACGTAGTCAGTGGCCACAATGGAGTGCGCAGATTGTTCAGGCGCTCCAAGCGATTCCTCAAGTCGAACACGTGGAGTGTGTGTTTGAGCAGAAAATAGTTGCGCATACCGTACAAAATAACGCAGCACGTTTGCCGGGAGTAAAAAATATTTTGGCAGTGGCATCCGGTAAGGGCGGGGTCGGTAAGAGCACGGTGGCTGTGAATCTTGCGCTGGCACTAGCTAAAGAAGGCGCACGTGTTGGGCTTTTAGATGCCGATATTTACGGCCCGTCGCAACCGACCATGTTGGGCTTGAGTGGACGGCCTGCATTGCAGCCTGATCAAAAAATGATACCCCTCGAAAAATATGGCATACAGGTCAATTCCATTGGGTTTTTAATTGAACCCGATAGCCCCGCCATTTGGCGTGGCCCTATGGTCACCTCTGCACTGATGCAACTTCTGCAGCAAAGTGCATGGAAAGATCTTGATTATCTTTTAGTGGATCTGCCGCCAGGCACAGGTGATGTGCAACTTACACTTGCGCAGCGCGTACCGGTTACCGGGGCCGTGATTGTTACCACTCCTCAAGACATTGCCTTACTAGATGCACAAAAAGGGCTCAGAATGTTTGAGAAAGTGGGCGTGTCTGTGCTTGGGATCATTGAAAACATGAGCATGCATATATGCACGCAGTGTGGGCATACAGAGTCTATTTTTGGCGTAGGGGGAGGAGAAAAAATGGCACAGCAATATAACGTGCCGTTATTAGGTCAATTGCCTCTAGATGCACCGATCCGCATGCACAGTGACATAGGTTGCCCTACTGTAGTTGCTGAACCGGATAGCACTTCCGCACAAAAATACCATGCTATTGCACGCGAACTAGCACGCCAGGTTGCCCAAAAACCACGCGATATGCGCGCCGCTTTCCCGGCAGTCGTGACAGAACGGTAGGTTGGTGGTGAGGAACGAACCCCAACATGCATACCACCGACCTTTAATCATCGCTTTTGGCATGTACATGCAGGTTTTAAAAGGACAATGGTCATCATGTTGGGGTTCCTTCGTCACCACCAACCTACCGTTCATATATATGGCAAAGGTGATGATTGCAGGTTGGGGAACGTTGCCTATCTCCAACCTACCGATTATTCAATCGTGGTGCGGCGCCAAGAACTGAAGAAGTTTTTAATAACAGCGGTATTCGATGAGGCTAGCGCTTTTAATGAGATGGTCAGGCTAGATAACAGGGTTATGTTCATTTGTAGAGCAGGTAAGGGATTCACTAGCTCTGTCGGTGCATTTACCCGTTTTGTTGTTGAATCTAACACGGACGCTATTTCTGTTTTCCTCTCTATTTCCCCTGAGGTATTGGCTGTAGCGAGTACATAAAAAGCAGATTGCGCATATTGTGTATTGGCCGGTAGTTTCTTGAAATCGGGATGTAATGCAGGATTGCCAGCCGCTCTAACTGCTTCTTTTTGCGTGGCATCTAAGGCATTCCAAGCAGAAACCACATTGTCAAAGGGTAAGTAATACGCTTGGTTTTTGCGCAACTCTACCTGCTGCTGCATCGTTTGCACCGCTGCTTTTTGGGCTGCTTTAAATTTAGTAGTAGATGGCTTCATATCGAAAACGCCGATACGATCGTTATCTATTACCACAGCATTGGGGCCTGCCGCGTACAATTTTCGGTTGTCTGCTCCGACGGCGGCGGCATACCCGGGGTAACCTAAAAACCATTCGATAGCCTTGCTCAATAGGGACTTATCGGGGCCATTTGCAGGTTTTTTATACAAAACAGGGCTTAGCGTATCTCCAAAACTATGGCTTTTAAAATCTAGCACGAGTGTTTGAGCATAGGCATTTGCAGCAACCAGCGGGTCGTTAGAAGCGTCTGCTGAGTGAAAACTTTCCGTAGGAATGCGGTTCGTCATTGCGCCATCTGAGTAGGTTGCACCGCTTTGCGACAGAAATTCAAAGTAAAACGGAATAGACATCGAGGCTCGAGCAGCTATCGCAATGGGCATATCGGGATGGTTAACGGCATTGAAGACGGTTGGTGTCACATGGGTAGTGCTGTGCGCTGCATCATCTTGTGCGGCAGTCATATGAGAACTAACTAGTGTGAGTTCTTTAAATTTTGAAGGGGCAATGCTCTGAAGCAGTTTTAAGTCCTCAAAAGTGATCATATGCTTGAGGCGGGAAGTATGGGACGCACTAGGCTCACAAAACCAGGTGCTATTTTTTAAAAATGTGAGTCGTCCCATCTGCTGGTCCGTAATACGGCCAGCAGTATGTGCGGCAATGCAGGTATCCCAAATGGCAGCATCTTGTAGATGCATAGATACGGCCTGCGTACTCCATTTATCCAACAATTGCATAATACCTTGAGCCGTTCTTTGCCAATTGCCTAGGAAGAGGGTCATAAGGATCATGCGACCAAGATGGGCAGTCAGGCGCCAAAGATTCAAATCGCTCTTGGCCGGTATGCTAGTTATGCAAGGATAGAGTTCTTCAAAATAAGGTACGGGGCCTAAGTAGTTTGCAATGGGATTTTTTTCTAATTTTTCATTTAGAGCTGCAGGCTTCATGCCTGATGCTATCAGTGATGCAACGAGCCCTCCGCCTGAACACCCTGCAAAATGTTCAACACCATCGAGCACTTCCTCATTGAGTGAGGCCAACGCAAAGGGTATGATGATAGCGGAGGCTCCGCCGCCTGGAAATTCTATATTTTTAATTTTTGGAGCTGGTAATACCAGAGAAATTTCCCCATTCTCCGTTGCATATACCTGAGGGGTTGGATCAGGCTTAGTAGCCAAGGTGCTTTGTGGGTTTGATCGAGTGAGCGCTGGCTTATGATTTAAATCTAAATCAATAGCGATATCGCTGTAAAGATATTTGGATATAGAGTGAGATACAGAATGTAGTGAGGGTATTCCTGGTAGGAATCTGCCAAGAGAATGAGTAGGGTTCAGCATGAATGGAGAGGGGCAGGAAGAGGAAAAAGGAATATAGGGGCCTAGGCCCTAGTACTTGCCCACAATGGTAGAAAATCGAATACTTTTAGTCTTTTGCTGCCCCTCGTATATCCTGCTGCGAAAGCTCGGCATTTGAATCGGATAGTTGGGCAAAGTGGCGTGTGGAAAAATTACTGCTGCATCCTCAGAATGCTGGCAGAATAGACCTCTTTCGCAGCCTCGTAGCTGGGTCATTTTTATTTTCTTGGAGCCTAGGGCACGCCCTAAACAGGCTCGTAGCACTGGACAATTTTTTTCTTATGAGTATTAAATCCGATCGCTGGATTCGTGAGATGGCGCAGTCTCACCGCATGATTGAACCTTTTGCGCCTGCGCAGGTATCTGAAGTTAATGGACAAAAAATTGTCAGCTATGGCACCTCTAGCTATGGTTACGATATTCGCTGCGCCAACGAATTCAAGATTTTCACCAATATCAATTCCACATTGATTGACCCGAAAAATTTCGATGAAAAATCCTTTGTCGATTTTCAGGGGGATGTGTGCATTATTCCGCCCAATTCTTTCGCACTTGCTCGCACAATCGAATACTTTCGCATCCCGCGCAATGTATTGACCGTATGTTTAGGGAAATCTACGTATGCACGCTGCGGCATTATTGTGAACGTCACGCCATTTGAGCCGGAGTGGGAGGGTCATGTGACATTGGAGTTTTCAAATACCACTCCACTGCCCGCCAAAATTTACGCGAATGAAGGCGTGGCCCAGGTGCTATTTTTTGAAGGGGATGAGGTATGTGAAGTATCTTATCTGGATAGAAAAGGAAAATACCAAGGGCAATCTGGCGTAACGCTACCTAAAACGTAAGCGGTATGCATGGTAAAAGGGCTTTAAAAAACTCCACCAACCAAAAGGACGGTAGGTTGGTGGTGACGAAGGAACCCCAACATGCAAGCCACGGTGTTCTTGAAGACCAGCTTATAACTCTCAAAACCAAAGATCAAAAGCCAGTGGCGCGCATGTTGGGGTTCGTGCCTCACCGCCAACCTACCGTCCATAAAAGGCCTTGATATAGAAAAACCCTCTGTAAGACTATGAATTGTAGTCTTACAGAGGGTTTTTCTATATTGAACAATTACTCTCCAGTAACCGATTTTGGTGAAGCAGCCGTCTCGACCTGTTTAATCTCCATCGTAGGCATAGCCGGTTTTGGCTTGCGTGTACGAGGTGCGCGAGGTGGCTTAGGCGTAGAAGCGTTTTGATTCGGTGATTGAGCTGCCTTTGCCTTGTTAGTATCGGTATTTACCCACACAAGACCTGCAGCATCTAGCATGGGTTTAAGCGCCTCTAGAGGAGGGTGTGCAGGCCCAGCCGTTTGAGGTTTAGGCTTTGGCAGCTGTTTATTTGCAGCAGGCGGCGTGGCCTCTTCAGTTATGACCGGCGTATTACCCGAGGTGCTAGGTGCTTTAGCAATCGGAGTTTGCCGCGCAGGGGCTTGCTCAAAAATAGGTGCGGGTTTTGCCACTGGCGTACTGTTAGCAAAAGTCAGCGTGAGTTCTGGCTTTTGTCCGAAATCTGCAAAGGGATCTTGGACAGAGGTACGCCGAGTAGCAGAATTATTGCGAGGGCGCACGGGAGCAGGGGCCTGATCATAGGTTTGAATAGGCGGCGCTGCTTGTACTTCACGTGGAGGGGGTGTGAAGTCCTCTTCTGTGGAAGATATATCTAATTTACCCTGCATTTGACCATCACGGCCACTGCGTTGTCTTCCACCGCGTCGGCCTCGACGACGGCGACGACGTTCTTCACTATCTTGATCTTGCGAGGTATAGGCCGTATTTGCATCTTGTACGCCTTGCTGCCCATTTTCATTGGTGGGCTCTAAAGCAAATCTCGATGTGCTGCGCGTCAAACCTTCTATAGGCGCATTTTGAGCAGGAGCAGTTTTAACCGTTTCATGCTCTTGCGCGCTCTGGCTTTGACGACGACCACGTGAAGGTCTAGCAGGGAAGGTGGCTCCAGCTGCTTCCGTGGAAGCAGGGCGTGTACGCTGAGGGCGTCGCACATCATTGGGCGCTGCTTCCTGAGCTTCGGGATTATCCATCTCGGTAGAGGAGCGTTGCTGTGCAGATTGCTGAGATCTGCGCTGTGTATTGCTGCGTTCGCCGTGTGGTTGGTTGCGCCGGTTTTGTGGCGCTTGCAAAGAGACAGGACGTTGTGCTGCTACAGCTGGCGGTATAGTTGGCTCCGAAGTGGAGGAAGCGGTAGCCGATGTGTTACTGGGTAACCGCAATAAACGCTTGACCCATCCGACTAATCCTTCTTCTTGGAAAACACGGCTTACAGATGATCTGTCAGAAGCATTTTGAGGGCTAGAACGGCCTGGAGCAGGCTGATCAGGTGTAATACGCTTTACTGCAGCCTCTGGGCGTGCACGCTCTTCTGAGCGTCGGCTGCTATAGGGCGAAGTAGTTTCAAGCTCACGTGCTGCTTCCTCTGCCATTTTATAGCTAGCACGCGGATCCTCAAGGCGAGGATCATCATGCTTTAAGCGTTCTAGTTTGTAATGCGGTGTTTCCAAATGTTTATTAGGAATAAGCACCACGCTTACATTAAAGCGCGCTTCAATTTTATTGATTTCCTGGCGCTTTTCATTGAGCAAAAAGGCCGTGACTTCAACGGGAACCTGGCAATGAATCGTTGCAGTGCCTTCTTTAATAGCTTCTTCTTGGATCAAGCGCAGCACTTGTAGCCCGGAAGATTCGGTGTCTCGAATATGGCCTGTGCCATTGCACCGCACACAAGTGACGTGACTGCCTTCTGATAGAGAAGGTCGGATGCGTTGACGAGAGAGTTCTAACAGTCCAAAGCGTGAAATTTTGCCGATCTGTACGCGTGCACGATCATGGCGAATGCTTTCTTTAAAGCGCTGCTCTACCTCTCTCTGGCTTTTTGCTGCATCCATATCAATAAAATCGATGACAACCAGCCCGCCAAGATCACGCAAGCGTAATTGTCTAGCAACTTCATCGGCTGCTTCTAAATTGGTACGTAATGCGGTTTCTTCAATGTCAGAGCCACGCGTGGAACGCGCAGAGTTCACATCGATGGAGACGAGTGCCTCTGTGTGGTCGATGACAATAGCGCCGCCTGAAGGCAAGGACACCATCCGGGAATACGCTGTTTCAATTTGATGTTCAATTTGAAAGCGTGAAAACAGCGGCACATCGTCGTGATAGCGCTTGAGCTTGGGTAGATTGTCTGGCATGACCATGCCCATAAATGCACAGGCTTGGTCATAAATATCTGGCGTATCGATGAGAATTTCGCCGATATCAGGATGGAAATAATCCCGGATCGCTCGAATAATCAAGCTCGATTCGAGATAGATCAAAAGAGGGCCACGCATATGCGCAGCGCCTTCAATGGCTTGCCAGAGTTGAGCGAGATAATTCAGATCCCATTGTAATTCTTCCAAGTTACGGCCAATACCGGCTGTACGAGCAATAATGCTCATCCCTTCAGGGATATGGAGCTGCGACATGACTTCACGCAGTTCCTGGCGATCTTCGCCTTCAATACGTCGAGATACGCCACCGCCACGTGGATTATTGGGCATTAAGACCAAATAACGGCCTGCAAGCGAGATAAAAGTCGTAAGTGCAGCGCCTTTATTGCTCCGCTCTTCTTTGTCGACCTGAACAATAATCTCTTGCCCTTCTGTCAGCGCATCTTGAATGCGCATGGAGCGTGCATCAAAACCTGCTTTGTAGTACTGGCGAGCGACTTCTTTAAAAGGCAAAAATCCATGACGTTCTTCGCTGTAATTTACGAAGCACGCATCTAGAGAGGGCTCGATGCGCGTGATAATGCCTTTGTAAATATTGCCTTTACGCTGTTCGCGACCAGCGGTTTCAATATCAATATCGATGAGTTTTTGCCCATCGACAATCGCAACGCGCAATTCTTCTTGCTGCGTTGCGTTAAATAACATTCGTTTCATTTATAAGGCTCCGGTGCGACTCAACCAAATGCGGCGCCAGAGCACGATTCATTGAATGAAGCTAAGCCTATTAAAGTGAGAAGGCCTACAGCTTGGGTGCCCATACAGGGCATCCAATGAGAAGTGCTCAAAAATGCTGTGAATCCAGTTTGAAATCAACTGAGATGGCTGGAAATTCCTTTAGAGTCTGTCCAAAGTCTCCCAAAAGAGCCCATCTTTGAGGTCGTGCGGTGCTCGAGATCCTCACTGTACTTAAGTACAGTTCCGGTCTCTGCGCTCCTGCTCCCCAAAATATGGACCCTTTTGGAAGACTTTGAACAGACTCTTAGAACCTATTCCAAATCTTCAAAAAGCGTTTTTTGTGATCATGCGGTGCTCGAAATAAGAGCGCCTGCTCTGTCCAATAAAGGCATTTAGGGGATGGAATAATTCTTGGAACCTCAACAGGCTCTGAAGAGAGTCAAAATGGCCAGTAAATAAATGGGCGCAACGCGTATGGTGAGCGCTACTTGGGTGAGGGAGAACCCATCATGGATGGATCCTCCGAGAGTTCTTTTGGGAAACCACGCGGCGTTAGCATGAAAAGTTCATCTGAAAGGTTCATCTATTAGCTTGGAATTTTAGCGAGTGGGCGATATGCTCGGCCTTTTCTTTTTCCTAGAGCATGTCCTCAATTACCCCAAAGGGTTCATATTTGAGAACACACCCTAGCCCGCTTAAGCTTTAAGAATCTGTTTAAGAGCTGGTATTTTTCAGCTTCAGAATCCTTCTTTTGCTCTTTTATCGGAGTACATTGCCGATTTAACGCGACCTTCATGGTCTTTGGGCGGTTTCTTGAGCGCAGATTATATTCACAATGAGTACAGTAAGCAAAAATAAGCACACAACAAGTGCCAGCGGCTTCTATAAAGAAGCGGTATCTTTTATAACTATTGACGAAGATAGTGCTGGCCAGCGCCTAGATGGTTTTTTATGTCGTCTCTATGTGGGGGTGCCGAAAAGCCATATTTATCGGCTGCTGCGCAGCGGTGAAGTACGCGTAAATAAGGGGCGTAAAGACGGCGCTTACCGACTGCTTGAAGCCGATATCGTGCGCGTTCCTCCTATGCGCGAAGGCCCAGCCTCACAGCGTGATCAAGTCAGAGCGCCAGCGACATCGCATTTCCCTCCTTTGGATTTGCCCATCCTATACGAGGACGAGAGTCTTTTGGTCGTGGATAAACCCTCAGGGATGGCAGTGCATGGAGGGAGTGGGATACGCTTTGGCGTAATTGAGAAGCTGCGTCAAGCGCGTCCAGACGCCCGTTTTTTGGAGTTGGTTCACCGTTTAGATCGAGAGACCTCTGGTATTTTGTTAATTGCTAAAAAACGCCAGGCCTTAGTCACGCTGCATGAACAGTTTCGCAATAATCACATTGATAAACGCTATCTTGCTTGCGTTTGGGGAGCATGGTCCTTGCCTACGCGGGTAGTAGAATTGCCTCTCTATAAATATGTGACCGCAGAGGGGGAGCGGCGGGTTAGGGTGCAGGAAGAAGGCAAGCCGTCGAAGACTATTTTTCGGCTGATACAGCGCTTTGCAGGCTATGCACTACTTGAAGCGCAGCTTAAAACCGGTCGCACTCATCAAATTCGCGTACATCTGGCTGAAATACGCACGCCTATTATTGGCGATGAAAAATACGGCGATTTCTCATTAAATCGAGAGTGGGCGCGCCCTGGCGCACAACCTGGTTTAAAGCGTATGTTTTTACATGCGTACAAATTGAGTTTGCGTCACCCCGTCACAGGAGTGGCACTGAAATTTGAAGCACCGTTACCAAAAGACTGTGAGCGCTTTTTACAGCAATGCCCGCGCGAAACCACTCTTGAAGTTTCTTAACAGCTTTAATTTTAATATTACCCATTGATGTTACGCAGGTATTCAGTTACCCCGTTTCCTTAAAACACAAAAACACATTACATTAATGCTAATAGGCGCAGAAGCTCGCTTTCTTTGATGCTTTTTTTGTATCCTTCTTTTTTTACTTCTATTTCTCTGGCCCTGAACGACCCATGTCTGAACATTCTCCGGATTCAACCTCTAATGCGTCTGCCTCTAATCAGCCTAAGCCTCTTGAGACTGGTTGGGAGCGTTCTGTGCTTGAAAAATTGTCCTTCGCGGCCATTAATGAACAGCGTGCTTCAAGGCGCTGGAAGATTTTTTTCCGGCTCTCCTTCCTGTTTTTACTAGCATTGATCACTTGGCGGGTCATGACTTTTTCAAGTGATAAATCTGCAACCAATATCAAACATACCGCGCTAGTCACTATAGAGGGTGAGATCGCGCCAAATTCCCAGGCCAGTGCAGACAATATTAATGCTTCGTTGCAAGCCGCTTTTGCAAACCAAAATGCAGTGGGTGTGATTTTACAAATCAATAGTCCAGGTGGGAGTCCTGTGCAATCAGGTTTGGTTAATCAAGAAATACAACGCTTACGCAAGCAATATAAAAATAAGCCACTGTATGTAGTGGTCAATGATTTGTGTGCTTCAGGGGGGTATTACATCGCCGTAGCAGCAGATAAGATTTTTGTAGATAAAGCTAGTTTGGTGGGCTCAATCGGCGTGCGTATGGATAACTTTGGCGTGACAGGCTTAATGTCTAAGCTTGGTGTCGAGCGGCGCTTGGTTACTGCAGGTATTAATAAAGGATTTTACGATCCTTTCCTCCCTGAGGTGCCTTCACAAAAAATATATGCACAAAAGATGGTCAATCAAATCCATCAGCAATTTATTGATGCAGTTAAACAAGGTCGTGGTGAGCGTTTGAAAGAAACTCCAGAGATGTTTTCTGGTTTATTTTGGACGGGTCAACAAAGTGTTGAACTTGGTTTGGCAGATGCGTTAGGCGATGTAAATGGGGTAGCACGCGATGTATTAAAAGTAGAAACAGTGGTTGATTACAGCGTAAAAGAAGGGTTTTCAGACCGTTTTGCGCGTAAATTTGGCCTAGCGTTGGGTGCAGGTGCGGTTCGCGCTTTGGGTTTAACTTCGCTAAGCACAGAAGAGGCAGTGGCAGTGCATTAAAGCCAATTTGCACAATTTCAGGCTCCTGCAACCTGCTTGAGCTGCTGCTAAAAATATATCGAAAGAATAAGGCGGGCATAGGCCCGCCTTTTTACAAATACGCCCACCACTATGCATGCAAACCTGCACGTTAACCGCCCAACGCTTCCTATTAAAGACAGCCATAGCTATTTCGATATAGCGCGGGTATTTGGTATTGGTCTGAACTATTGCGCTAAC
>JASSUF010000196.1:0-3011 GCA_031963365.1 Mycoavidus cysteinexigens | reverse complement strand
GACTTGCACCTCCAAGATTGCGCCCATGCTGGGCGCACCCAATAAACTCTATCTGCGCTTGACGCGCGAGCAGTTCAAACATCACAAAACCAGGCACAGGGGCTATAACCTTTGCACCCGGTTTCGCACACGCCACCATTAAAAGACTAATAATTTCATCCGAACCATTGCCTAGCAACACGTCACACCCCGGTGCTATATGCATGGTCCGTTTTATTTTTTCGATAAGTTCCAGCGGACGAGGAGCCGGGTAACGATTCAATGCAGCTTCCCCTAAACGCTGACCCAACTCCTGCGCTAGCGTAGTGGGTAGCGTGAATGGATTTTCCATTGCATCGAGCTTAATAAAGCCTTCGGCAGAAGGTACAGCGTAACTTGAAGCTTCGAGAATATCTGTACGGATCAAAGTATGGGGTGAGCAGCGCATAATTTTCACAAAAGAAGGTCGGCCTGCATATTGGCCAGGGCAACATCGAAAAGACTGACGTCGGCTTGTGCTAACCCCGTATGTTCTGACAGCGTGCGCCGCCAATGGCGAGCGCCTGAACAACCATGGTACAGACCCAATACATGGCGTGTAATAGCGCCCAAATAGGTCCCGCGTTGGAGTTCCTGATTGGCATATGCTTTGAGTTGTTCAACAATCTCTGCACGTGTGTTAGGCACGCTATTGTTTTGGCTTACAGACGGTATAGTGTTAGCTAGATCTGCATGGGGGGGCGCATCCAAGTGCTCCGGGTAAAACAAGGAATCTACTTGCGACAATATCCACGGAGTATGGTAAGCCTGCCGCCCTAGCATCACGCCATCCACATGGCGCAGATGGGTTTTCGCCTCTTCTAGCGTAGTAACGCCGCCATTTAAAATAATAGTGAGATGGGGGAAATCGCGTTTTACCCGATACGCATATTCATACTTCAGCGGCGGAATTTCGCGATTTTGCTTGGGGTTAAGCCCTTTTAAAACGGCTTTGCGCGCGTGAACGATAAAAGTATCGCACCCTGCCTCTGCTACGGTCCCAATAAAATCTCGCAAAAAGCCATAGTCCGATTCACTAGGCTGCGCTTGTTGGGCAACGGTTTTATCCAATAGGGTATCGCGCTGCGCAATGCCGATGCGATGCTTAACGGTAATAGGCAAATCCGATGCTTCGCGCATAGCTTGAACGCACTGCGCAACAAGCTTTGGCTCGTCCATTAAACACGCACCAAACGAGCCGCGTTGCACGCGCTCAGACGGGCAACCGCAATTCAGGTTGATTTCATCATATTGCCACTCTCGGGCTAATCGCGCGCAGTGTGCTAGGTCTTTTGGATCACTTCCACCGAGTTGTAGCGCCAAAGGATGTTCTTGTGGATTGCATGCAAGGTGGCGAGCAATATCTCCATGCAACAGTGCTCCGCTAGTAACCATCTCGGTATACAAGCGTGCTTTATGCGTAAGCAAGCGGTGAAAAAACCGGCAGTGCCGGTCTGTCCAATCCAACATGGGTGCCACACAGATACGGTGACTTCCTTCTTCTAGTTTGGTGGTATTTAATGTGTGACTCATGTGGTTTTTTAAATACGTGTTACCAAAGATAAAACATAAGCACCCAAGCGCTATTGGCCCAAGCCAGCGCTAGAGTGACCCAGCCAAGCCCTAACACGCGCTGTTTCCAAGAAGCGGTATAACGCCCCAATACCCGCCAAGCTAGCCAAGCACTCCATAACGTAGAGCCTAATAACAAAGCAAAGCGCAGTGCAGGAACCCAACTTACATTGATGTGCTCAGCACGCAATATCGTTACGGTGGTGGCAGAGAGTCCAATAAATACACCACATCCCGCCAGAGGAATCAGTGCCTGTGTAATATGGTTAAATCGTTGCAGTGACCAAGCACCTACGGAACGTGTTGCAGCGGCTAATAAGAGTGAAAGGAAGGTTCCGTATACTAGAGCGGTGGTTAACGCATAGACTAGAAATATCCCGCCATCGAGCCAGCTGAAGATGTCATTTTGATCTGGGTAATGGGTCAATATAAACCAGGGTGCATTGGTCGCTAACGGCCACAATATGTCGTGTTCAACGAGCCAGCCTGCTGCCATTTGTTTTAGAGCAATAAACCAAGGGCTCATTGTCCAGTGAAAGGCGCCAATGGCAATACCCATCAAACCATACAAAATGAGCGCGCTATCCCAAGTGCTAGCTTGCTTGCCACCCCAATCTACTATTTCAGAGGAAGGGGATCGAGAAGAGAGTGCAATTGCTCCTCGATAACCACTACAACGGCCACACATATGACATTGCGCCCCTCCTTTCATATGGCGCAATGGCACAAGAGGAGCGCAATTGACAGGAAGGCCGCCGGGATGCTCAGCAACATGCGTTTTATAAGAGCGTCGCCATGCCTCTTCATCCACTTTGAAATGCAGCGGAGCCAGGCGTGAGAGCAGCCCAAAAACCCCGTTAACGGGGCAAAGATATTTACACCATACGCGCTTTTCACGACCATAAATAAAACCAATGATCATGGCGGCAACGGTAGAACCGCCTAGTACGACTAAGACGGCTTTGGGGTATTGGTATACGCTGACCATCTGGCCATAGAGTGTAGTCAGGCCAAACGCCACAAAAGGCCAACCTCCCCAGCGTAACCAATGCGGGATGGCACGCCCTAGGCCATAACGGCTTGCAAGTTCTGTCAGTGTGCCTTCTGGGCAAAGCACTCCACACCAGGTCCGGCCTATTACCACCATCGAGAGCAGCACAAAGGGCCACCATATACCCCAGAAGGCGAACTGGGCGAATAAGGTTAGATTAGTCCATACATGGGCAATGCCACTAGGCAAAGGTCGAATAGCCGGAATAATCAGCAAAATGGCATAGGCCAATACAATAGCCCATTGAATCAGCCGAATAGCACTGCCATGGCGACGCACCCACTCCCCAA
Organism: Mycoavidus cysteinexigens; assembly: GCA_031963365.1. Lineage (GTDB taxonomy): Bacteria > Pseudomonadota > Gammaproteobacteria > Burkholderiales > Burkholderiaceae > JASSUD01. The sequence continues at coordinate 80 of JASSUF010000196.1, read as the reverse complement.
GACGGCCCAATTTACTCAAGCCAATTATGTCTTTGGGAGGGGGAGAAAATGAAACAGGAGAGGGGGGCCTGCACACCGTA
>JASSUF010000195.1:0-3031 GCA_031963365.1 Mycoavidus cysteinexigens | reverse complement strand
GATTGTGATTCCAGTCGTCGTGGGTTCAAGTCCCATCGGCCACCCCATTTCATAAGGGTTTCAGCCCGAAATGGGTTTTCACAGTTAGACGACTTCAGCTAAATTACACCTAAGTATGGGATCGTACCCACCCTACTAAATGCTCAGCATTCAGATGTGCATAACGATGCACCATCTGGATGCTTGCCCATCCTCCAAGTTCTTTAAGCACTCGGTCAGGCGTACCGCCCTGACTATGCCAACTGGCCCAGGTATGCCGTAAATCATGCCAGCGGAAGTCTTTTAGCCCAGAAGCTGCTACGGCTTTGTACCAGGCTTTGGTAGATGTATGCTTAATACGCTTTCCCCTATAGACAAAAGCAAATGTCTTGTACCCGCTTTCCTGACACCCTTTTTCTTCGAGCGCTTGCTTTATGGCAAGCCGACGTTCTAGAACTGCAATAGCAGTATCAGAAAGAGGCACGGGGATTGCTTTAGAAGCTTTAGCTTGATCTGTATGAATCCAGGCTATACGCCTTTCAAGATCGATTTGCGACCATTCAAGCCCGGTTACATTGGCGCGCCGCAAACCGGTTTCAAGCGTAAATTGCGCCATGTCTTCTAAATGGGAAGGCAAATTAAACAGTAATCGTTTTGATTCATCCCGAGTAAGAAAACAAATGCGTTGCTTAGGCTCGGAGAAGACTTGAATTTTTGGCATACGATCTAACCATTCGAGATCAACAGCCAAATGTAAAATGCCAGCCAATACCTGGAATAGACGATTAACTGTTGCTAGGCGAACTGAACGACCTTTGGTCAGCGTGCCATCTTGCTTTAATCGGCATCCTACCGGTTCCGTCAATTTGGCATCGATCATTTTATTGATCAACTCAGCGTTGATACTGCTGAGTTCTTTTCCTTTAAGCCATTTATTCAGCCAGCGTAAGCGACCTTTTATCTCTCCTAAACTAGCAAGCTCCTGCCGTTGCGCCACATATCGTATAACAGCATCCTCCCAAAGATAGCGCGGCTTGTGGCCTAGCTTCGCTTGATTCCATAAATCCGCTTTTAATCGGTCGTGGAATTCCTGCGCTTTGACTTTGTCCGTGGTGCCAGTGCTGCCTTGTAAAGGGCTTCCCGTTTCTGGTGAATATAGTTTGAAATACCAGTTTGGACTATTACTGCGTTTATAGAGCGACATACTTTGCCTCCTGTTTTGGTGTCGCCCTGCACAACTCGCGGGGCGTATTCTCCTTGAAGATACTGTTGCAATGCAAGTATCGAAAAAACCCACCCTTTCCCCACTTTGCGCGCGGGGATTTCTCCTGTCCTCGCTTTCACACGAATAGTTTCTGGATGGGCATGTAATAGTGTGGCGACTTCAAACACATCTAATATGCGAAGCAGTCCTAAAGACGGTTCGTCTTCATGCTCCAATGGCTTATATTCCGACATGCTCGCCTCGTTTAAAAAACCAACATTTGAGAACTTTAGGTTCTATCTCTTGCGATAACTTGGTTGATCGAATTACAGAGCGAATGAGCTTTATCCCTATAAATTTGCGTTCTCTACTGCTCCGTAAATAGCGCTTGAGATCAATCTGCGGCGGTACTTTTTGCTGCTGCTCTGCGGCTAACTTGACGAAATCATTGAGATTGACCGCAATCAGCCCAGGCTCACGCGTATGATTGAGCTTCGGTTCCCCACTACCCTCGAGATAATCAAACGTATCCCAGAATTCCTGTACGATCGGATGATCGGTATTGATCATGTGCTGGCGCTGTTTTGCCATTTCTATTAATTGCACTTGCACTTCCTTTTGCTGTGCATCGGGAAGAGGAACAATCAGCGCTAACGCCTCCACCAGCGCCATCAGCTGCGCATGATTTTTGGCAATACGCACATGTGAAATATCAGGCTGGGTATGCAGTTGCTGCTCGTAATAAGGCGTGCGTTCCAGCATGCGTTGCATCATGGCGGCTTCTTGGGTGAGTGCATGCAAAATAAAGGGGCTGAGTGCTTCGACTGGCATCCGCTCTAGAGCCTCTGCGTAGGCTCTGGTGTCCGACGTATGCAAACTGCAATCGAAATGAAGATGAATCAGCCTTTGTAAAATGGCCTCACTGGCACATACTGGGGTATTCTGACTAATGACCACACTGCCACGAAATGGCGGCTCGCGCGTTTCATTGCCACTATTCTTAATACCAGTTGCCCGCACACAGCGCCCGTTATAGGCGGTCTTCAATTCATCCCAATCGAAAGACGCGTACTTGCTGCTTTCTTCTCGACGCTCGCCTTCAATCAGTACCACCGGTAAACCAGAAACTTGGGCAAAATTGCGCGCACGGGCGGCAAGCGAGGATTTAGATGGATCGAAACCTTCATAATCCCGCCGACCTAGCAACTTCCATAAAAATTCAATCAATGTAGATTTACCTGCTCCGGGCTCTCCTACAATCTCCAGAAACGGAAAGCTTTTGTGCTCAGCTCGGATTTGCTCAGCAAATAAAGAACCCAGCCAAAACGCTAACGCAATGATTCCTTTCGCTCCAAAGCATTCCCAGAATGGAGCCAACCAATCTAGATCCTTGCTACTTTTCTCGCGCGGGATAGAAAGCGGTGATAGCTGGCTGAGCGTTTTAAGGCTGATGGACCCCAGCTCAAAAAAATCTTCTTCGTTAAGCGTGACCACTTGCCCTTTACGAATAGCGATGTCTTTAAAGACGTAGCAAGCGTGCTCGCTGCTATAGCCAATAAAATCAATCGTTTGGATGGATCGAATATGCGCCATACTGTTTCGTAGATAGCGGTCGAGCTGGGTGCTATTCCCGGAATAAAAAGCCCCGGGAGCGATGGTGAGTAGGCGTTTTCTAAACTCACTGGCACAGGCAATTTGCGTACCTGTAAACGTGCTTTTGATAGAGTTGGCGTTAGGAAAATCGATACGAAAGTAGTACCACGCTTCATCTGTAGCGGCATGGGCTTGGTAATACAGTGGAATAGGCGCGCAGTTCGCAATCTCTGCGATGTTGCTGCAACTTTTGAG
>JASSUF010000194.1:0-3162 GCA_031963365.1 Mycoavidus cysteinexigens | reverse complement strand
GGTTTATAAGCCCTCTCGCTATTTTTAAAGGAACATCAGCATGACCGCTTCCACCGCTGACTATACCGTGCAGCTTGAAACTCCATTAAAACGGGGAGAACAGACGATTGACACGATTACGTTACGCAAACCAACAGTACGAGAACTCAGCGGCATATCGCTTGTCGCGCTGGCCAATCTAGAAGTCGATGCAATGGTGCGCACCTTACCGCGCATTAGTACGCCAACCCTGACCGACAGCGAGGTGGGGCACCTCGATCCTGCGGATTTTGTGGCATTAGGAGGGATCGTAGTGGGTTTTTTAGTCAAGGCCCAGCCGGTCGCTACAGACTACCTCGGTGCGTAGAGGAAGCGATGGCCGATATTGCTGCGGTGTTTCATTGGTCACTGCGGGATATGGAGGCGTTGAGTTTGGAGGAATTGATGGAATGGCGTGACCGGGCGAAGGAGCGAAGCGAGGGGTAGTAGGTGGTTAATGACCAAATATTTTTAACCCAATAACGAGACTAGCTTGCGCAAAAAAGATACCGACCATCCATCGAGTCATATCAACCCTGAGACTATTAATCTTGCTATCTATTTCATGGCGAATTTTTTCAGATTCTTCTCTAAGTTCGTGACGGACCTCGCTTATCTCATGGCGGACCTGGTCAAATTTTCGATCTTGGCTGACTTCGAGCGTTTTGAAGTCTTTTTCCACATCCGATTTCGTAGCGAGATCTTCCGTTTTTTGTGCTCGAGCAAACAGATTTGCGAATAGGCGCGCTTGCTTCTCAGGTATGTTTATCTCTTCAAATTGTTTATATAAATCTAGTGAATTCAATGCAGCGGTATCCATAATTTCTCCTTATTTTTTATTGAGTCTAGCAAATATTAACTAATTTGACACATATAAATGGGTGCAATAAGCGATGGCTGCTTCCGACCTCAAACTTCGTGTGGTGTTAGATCTGGTAGAACGGGTCACACAGCCTTTAAAAGTAATGCTGCGGGGCAATACGGCATTGATGCAGTCTTTTAAAGCTATGCAAGCACGGTTAAAGGAATTAGGTAAGGTCCAGAAAGAAATAGCGGTCTTTCGCCAACTCCAGAGCAGTCTACGCGACGCGGCTACGGCGCTTGGAGCAGCACGACAACGCGTAGATGCGCTCAAATCCCGTATCGAAGCCAGCCAGGTTCCAACTGCCGCGCTGGTTCGCAAATTTGCGCAGGCCAGTACCACTGTACATCAGCTCAGTGCAGACTATCAACAGCAAAGTGCTCGCTTAAGTGGAATGCACAGCCAGCTTGCGCGTGCAGGCATACAAACAGGCAGACTCACTCAACACGAAAAACAGCTACGCGAAGCCATCACAGCAACCACCCACGCTCTCTCAGCCCAGCAAGGACAACTTGCTACGCTTGCGGCTAAAGAACAGCGCAGAGCAGCATTACGTACTCAACTTCACACGGCACAGGGCAGAGCCACCTCTTTATCCGTTGCAGGCTATGCCGCACAACAAGTAGGTAAGCACGGACTACATGTACTCCGTGCTCCCCTGCACGAAGGCAAGCAGGCTGAATTAGAAAATACCCGCATCGAAGCACTAGGCTTTGGCAAAGATATTGCGTCTGAAGCACAGGCTTTTGCACGTAATCTGCATACGACCGGCACCAGCATCGTTGAAAATTTGGCACTTATGCGCGATGCTATGAGCATATTTGCTGATCTACACCATGCCAAGCTCGTTGTGCCCACCATAGCAAAAATGAAATTCGCGAATGAAGCGCTCTTTGGAAGTGAAGAAGGGGCAGCCAATGACGCATATTTGATGAGCATGATGAAAGTCATTGAATTGCGCGGAGGACTGGCTAATGCGCAGCGCTTCAAACAAGAAGCGGATCAGGTGCAGAAAGTACTCTCTGCAACCAGCACAAAGGTAGGCCCCGACGAATGGCGTGACGTAATTCAAACCGGCGGGGTTGCCGCTAAATTGATGCGTCCCGATGCGTTTTATTACCAGTTGGAACCCTTGATTCAGGAAATGAGCGGCCATACGGTGGGTACTGCGTTGATGTCTGCATATAGCAATATCTATCAAGGTAAAACCACGGTACGGGCAGCCAAAGAGTTAGCGAATTTGGGCCTGCTAGACCCTAAAAAAGTGATGCGTAACACATTTGGTGCGGGCGCACTCAAAGGAGGTGAGTTATTTAAAGCCTCACCGCTTGAATGGCTGGAGCAGTATCTCCTTCCTGCGCTCGCGAAACAGGGCATTACCCGCCAAAGTGATATCAACGACAAAATCGCGACACTTTTTAGCAAGTCCACTGCTTCAAATCTGATGACGACGATGGCGATGCAGATCGCGCAGATGCATACACGCGCGCGTCAGAATAGCCGATCCGATGATATAGACACGCTTACTAGTAAAGCCCAAGACAGCACTACTGGCCAAGAAATTGAAGCACTCGCCGCTTTGCGCAACCTCAAGCTTGAACTGGGAGAGCAGGTTTTACCACTGTATCACCGAGGACTTCAGCGCACGATTCTCCTCACTGAAAAGGTAACGCAGTGGGTCCAATCTCATACCCAAGCCGTTAAAGGCATCATGGTTGCGTTGACCGTACTTACCACCGTGGTGACAGGCTTAGGGGTAGCCGCTATTGGCACTGCTGCGGTGCTTGGGCCATTAGCGATTATGCGCTTTTCCTTTATGGCCGCAGGGTTACAAGGTGCCAGACTCCTCAGCGTAGTGACGGGCATCGGTCAAGCATTGCTGTGGTTAGGCCGTCTTGCCATTGCTAACCCACTCGGCATCGCGATAGCAGTATTAGCCGGTGGCGCTTTCTTGATCTGGAAAAACTGGGCCACGCTCGTACCAAAATTTGCTGCCCTATGGGAGCGTATTAAAGCAGGATGTGCCACGATGCGCGCGCACTTCGTGGAAGTGGGCGCGCAATGGATGCAGGGGCTATTAGAGGGATTTTCTACCGTATTTGGTCTGCTACCGCGTATATTCAAGGCGGTCCAATCGCATATGCCGCGCTGGCCTAGTAACCCTGGATTAGAACGTTTTAAAGAAACTGCTGCAGCTACCCCTGCTCGCTTTGAAGCCAATACTATTCCTGTACGTGCTGCACGTACCGCGCCTGCATTTTCTATGGGGGGCGATACGATTC
>JASSUF010000193.1:0-3167 GCA_031963365.1 Mycoavidus cysteinexigens | reverse complement strand
CCCTTTTACATGGGCATCTCGGTAGGTTGGTGGTGAGGTACGAACCCCAACATGCATACCACAGTCTTTTTGAATACCTGCGTAACATCAGCTAATAATTATTAACTTAGGTGTGACTTTGAATTTTTCTTCTATTCCTGCGCATTCTTTTATTCCATCATTGAATACGCGACCTTGCAACCACTCCATTTCTAGCGAAACCGGTTCCTACGAGGCAGAAGAATGCACCCCTCTTCTTAGCCTAAGGCACATACCGGAACCTTCACAATCTGCACATACGCAGTCATACCATTCACGCTATGTAGCTCTAGAAAAAGCCATAGATGAACTCGTAACGCTTCCTATATGTATCACTTTACTTGCTAGTTGGCTCTTAGTGTCAGCTGTCGTTTGCATTAAACATTGTCTAGAGGAAGAAGCCTCTCCATCCGCTGTCTATGCTTCTTTAGCGCTTGGAATAGTGAGTATATGGACAACGTGTATAAAATTTCGCATCAGTATACAAATGCCATCGCTAGATGATGAAATAGCACTCATACGCGTAGAAAGGGCAAGGCATTTAAGAGATATTGAAGCCTATGCCATTCACCTTGAAAACCGAGCTTAATTCGAGGTGAACGGATTTGAAGTTTGAAAATAGGCCGTGCTAAAAAATGCGCAGGGAGTATCTGCCATTACCAAAACGCATTTCTTAAAACGTGTCCGCATAATGCTGAGCAGCACTGAGATCAAGCGCGCCAGAATAAATAGCTTGGCCACAAATTACACCTTGCAAATGAGGCCTGTGTGTATTGAGTGCATGGTTGGAATGGACCGCTTCAACAGCCTGCATTTCCTGAGCCTGGTTCAACGCTTTTTGTAACGTACATAAACCCTGAATATCTGATAATCCTGCAAGCCCTCCGCTGGCAATCACGGGTAATGTGGTAGCAAGCGCTAACTGCCCAGTCATTTCTAAATTTAAGCCCTGCAGCATGCCATCGCGGCTAATATCGGTATAAATGACCGCTGCACATCCATCATTTTCTAGCTGGCGAATTAAATCAATGGCGTCATGTTCGGTTACATGGCTCCATCCTGCGGTCGCCACTCGGCCTTCCTTGGCATCTACCCCAAGAATAATATGCCCACTAAATGTCCGACAGGCAGCCGCAAAAAATTCAGGATTATTGACCGCAGCCGTGCCCAAAATGACATAAGACATTCCTGCATTGAGATAAGCCTCAATGGTTTGTAAATCGCGTATCCCGCCTCCAATCTGTATAGGAATACGGTTAGCTGCAGCCTGTACAATCGAGCGAATAGCGTCTTTATTTTTAGGCACTCCAGCAAAAGCACCATTCAAATCCACAATATGCAAACGCCGTGCACCACAGGAAATCCAATGCAATGCCATGGCACCAGGATCTTCCGAAAATACCGTAGCACGTTCCATATCGCCTTGTTTTAAGCGTACGCACTGACCCTCTTTTAAATCGATTGCAGGAATAAGAAGCATGGGAAAAATAAAAGTAAACAGTGAAAAAATAAAAAATAGCTAGTCAATGAATCTAAGGCGCCCAATGCGCAAAATTACGGCACAGCTGTAACCCTGCCTGGCCACTTTTTTCTGGGTGAAACTGCGTAGCAAAGAGATTATCTCGCGCAACTGCACAAGCAAAGCGCACCCCGTACTCCGTCTCCCCTGCAATACAGTTTGGATCATCAGGGCATACATAAAAACTATGCACAAAATAAAAAAAACTATTCTGAGGAATATTATTCCAGAGGGCATGTGTAGATGTGGCGGAATCAACGCCGGATGCGGTCTGATCCCATGGAGTCTGGCAAACCCGATTCCACCCCATATGCGGCACTTTAAAGGGCGACCCATCTTCCTGTGTGCGGCCCTCCAACTCAAATAGCATGCTACGACCAGGCAACAAACCAAGCCCCGTAGTATTCCCTTCCTCACTATGCTCAAAAAGCAGCTGCTGGCCTACGCAAATACCAAGTATTGGCTTAGTACGCGCCACATCCATTACCGTCTCATACAATCCTGACTTTTTAAGCGCATGCATGCAAGTTTGCATAGAACCTTGGCCAGGCAGCACCACATGCGTTGCAGCATGCAATGCCTCTTTTTGCGCCGCAAGCTCTACACGCGCCTCAGGAACCGCGCGGGTGAATGCTTGCGCTACAGAATGCAAATTACCCATTCCATAATTCACAATAGCGATAGAAATAGTCATAACAGGGAAATAAAGTATTAACGATGAGGAGGGTAACTAGGCAGTTAATCTTGAAAGACCATACCCGCTATTAGGCAAAATTCGTGCGCACCCTTGTAATAATTTAGATGGATCTAATTGATTCAAATAGTCAATATAGTTTTTGAAAGATTCTTTACTGTTTTTAAGTGAATCGATGTATGCAGCCTGACATGAAAGCGCATTGTCTATACGAGAAACTACCTTTTCCACTTCGATTTTATGCAATGCAATTTTGTTAGGTATATCAAGGTTATTAATCGCTACAGTATCTGCCCAGTTTCTTATTCTTCCTGGAAGCTCTGCCGTTAGCCGCTTGCAGTATAAGCCTTCGCGGATTCCACTCACTATAGCTAGTGCCACGACCATGCCGCAAGCCATTTGTATTGCTAGCGCCCATACTCCAGTAGAAACGCTTATCTGCAGTGCCAGATAGGGATGTGTGACAACCCCACATACTAGACTCGCTACTAAAGTAGTGAATATTAAACTATTACGTATAGTGGGCCAGCTATCCTTACGATCTTGTAGCGCTAGAAGTTGTTCGCCTAGTGTTTTTAATTCCTTTCGCTCTTCGAGTGAGCGGTTGTCGTTTATGCATGAGGGTTCTTTTCCGACTTTTGCTACATAACAGTAAGCAAAGTCAAATGGAAAGCGATCCACCTTTAGCTCGATGCGCTTAAAAGTACACAAAATATTCTCAAGCTCCTCTATATCATCTTGATCAGCAGGCATCTTACCTTTTAGCGTCTCCATGGCATAAAGAGACTGCGCAGCCTGATTACAAGAAGAATATGAACTAATCACGCTATTAAACACCACTCATCCTTAAAAATTATGACGTAATTTAACCGCAGCAACCCCAATCGGCATAGGGGGCAGCCTTCTGAGGCTGCACCCCTGCCACACCACCCGGCA
>JASSUF010000192.1:0-3276 GCA_031963365.1 Mycoavidus cysteinexigens | reverse complement strand
AAGAGAGCATGGAATTGCTGATTAGTCTGGTGCAAAAGCAATCCCATGCACAGCCTTCAACAAATCAGCACACACGAGTCGAAAATCCTGCGTAGTTATTTTCTAGCAATTCCTTATGGTATTTGCCCCGCTATGCGGGGCTTTTTTTGCCCTTTAGATTTTCCATCATTTAACTTACATGACCTATCTGATGCCTTTTATAAGGTTTTTTCTGTATATGTGAGATTGATATTTATTGGTAAATGTAGCGAATGTTCATAAATACCAACTATCCAAGACCGGTAGTTTATTGCCCAATAGAATAGGCAAAAAGGAAGAAGCTTTGAATCCATCCGTTAGTGCAGCTTCCTCTTCAAGTTCAAGCACCTCTATTGGGGTAACTACTATTGCGCTTTACCCTGGCAAAGGCAAACAGCGTGCTGAGCCTAGCTACGAACAGAGAATGACGGATGAGAGTGGCTTATCCATAGCCAACAATGATTGTTATGACTTGGGCAATCCGAGCGCATCAGATTACTCTATTGGCACGAACTTCGTATTTACAGAAAATCAGAGCACCGATAAAATTTTGAGGGTGTGTGAGGGCGTAATCTGCGCCACAAATAAGCACTACACGAAGATAGCGGATCCCAAAGGCGGGTTAAACAAGCTCAAAGAGATCTGCGAGAATGAGCGCAAGACGATAGCTTCTTTAGAAGTAAAGGGTCCGATTGACCCCGTTACCAATATCGGCCTCGAGACTGCAAAAGAAACACATAGTGCATTTTTGCAGGAACGGGTTAACGAGGCACTGCGTATTGTAGGTAATTTGTGTCAAATTATTGAAACGCTGGTGGCGCATCCAACAGAATCGATTAGCGCCCAAGATATTAGTTCTCTAGAGCCATTGATAGAGAACATTGTAGTTGAGATAGTCAAGCTTCAAAAAAGCTTACCCAGTCCTGCGAAAGCGTTTTTAGGCGTGTTATTTGTTGCAGGGCTAGTCGCCCCTTTAATGGGCTTAATTTGGTATATTCTGGGAACTCTAGGATTGTTTTCTATGACTGCTGTGCTACCACAGGCTCTTGCAACCTCTGCCTGGGTAGTGGGTGTTATTTTCGGCATCATAATAAAGTGGCCTGATTACAAAAATGCGTGTGCAGAAAAAGCTTCTTCCAGTACACGGCAATTAATACAGTGCCACGAGACAATACGTACCGCTCATAAGGATTTTAAAAAGAAAATGGATTCTGTAAAACTGGACAAATTGGACAAAGGTATAGAAAACGCACTTCGTGCTACATCTATCGCTTACGCGGCAACGAGTGAAAAGCTTGACCAGTTATTAGCTTCCCGTTCCGAGTCAGCTAGCCCTGATTCTGATTTAAGAGCAGCAAAAGATAGAATTGCTGAGAAAGATAGACAACTTGCTCAAAAGGATGCTGAAATTGCAGCAGAACGGGCTGCCAGGATTAAGCTTGAAAGAGAAAACGCAAAATTAGAAGTAAGACTTGAGATGCTGGAAGCGAGTAAAAATATAAATAAGATCGGATAAAAGTAATTTGCTGCGCTAAGCAGTAAATCTACATTCAGGTTAACCTGATCCATAAAAATTGCCCTTTAAATAAAAAGGGCTTTTTTATGGGTGAGAGAGATAAATACCAACGTTTATTGCATAAAATCTAGTAAGTAGTTAGGAACATAAAATTCCTCTAGAATTTTGTGCTCCCACCCTTCAACACAAGGTCCAGGAAAGTTCAAGCATATCTCACAACACCTCGCTTCAAAATACAGAGGATTTATTCGGCATTGCATAAAAGCACTTCGTTACAGAAAGTTATTGGAGTAACGATACGTGCCTGACCTGCACTGCCCAGTTGCAATAGTCCAGCACGGCGATCCCCAGTTACAAGGCAGTTCGCTTTACTGACTAAAGCCATGGTGAAAAGAAAAGCATCATTGGAGTCATGCACCTCGACGCCTTGTGGCAGATTCGGTAGGTGTTCCAGCACAATGGCACGCTGCATGTTGTTCACCATCGCGCCGACACGGTGTGGTGGGAGGATAGATTTAAGTTTAGGGTAACGACTCACTCGTCGCAGTTCGTCGAGTTGAATTAATGAAGTGACCAGATCGAATCGGCCTGCACGCCAGGCGTTATAGATAGTGTCAGGCGCACCGTGCGAAGAAATGAGCGCACTGAGTAGAACATTGGTGTCCAGGACAACTCGCATCAGTGCTCACGCGCCCATTGCACCGCCTCATCAATCAAATCAGATACCTCTATCTCGCTCATGCTGGAGGTGGCCGCTTTAGCTTGTTCGACAGCGCGCTCTAGGAGGTGAGAGCGTACCGCCTCCTCAATGAAGCGTGACAGCTCGCCTTTACGACCACCACCACCCTGCGCAGCGATGAACATACGCACGGACTGGTCCGTATCCGGCGACACAGCGATATTCCAGCGAACTGAAGACATAATTACCTCGGCGTTTTAGTGCATAGGTGTTTATGCACCCATAACTGATTTTAATGCAAGATGGGTTGTAAAGCAAAGCGGCTTCGTATTAACGCTCTTTTGAAACCTTATTTTTATAACTCAACGCTTGTAGATGCCGGTGATCAAGTTGAACCTCAGCCCAAAACGTCTATGTCTATTTCGATATTTGTTAGAAATAATTTGGAACCGTTTGAGCCTGCCAATGACGTTTTTGTTGAGAATCCTCTTACAGTTCTAAATAAGGAAATGCTATCTATCTTCCCACCAGGTGTTTTCCAAAGGCTTCTACATAGACATTCCCACGCTAGAGGCTCAGATTATTGCATCTCTAGCGTGTATTTTTTTGATTGGGCAATTTAAAAATACAAGTGTGTGCATTCTGTGCGGGCCTACTGCACCATGCAGCGCATGTATACCGCTCACCTCTACCGCCTTGTATTGAACCTTGTTCGCTTTGGCACGATTGCAGAGATCGATCATGCCAAAGCGCAATGTCGTGTTCAAACCGGTGAACTCATAACGGACTGGTTAGCTTGGCTCACCCCCTTTGCAGGGAGCACGCGCGCGTGGCATGCGCCTACTGTCGGCGAACCGGTTTTGCTATTGTGCCCAGAAGGCGAATTGACGGCAGGCATCGTTTTATGCGGCCTCTATTCCAAAACCCATCCTGCACCAAGCACAGATCCTGCACTGCACACGATCTGCTATCCCGATGGGGCGTGCCTGAGTTATCACAGCGGTACGGGCACATTATCCGCAACCGGTTTACAGCATGTCTGTATCGAAGCGTCTACGATTAC
>JASSUF010000191.1:0-3327 GCA_031963365.1 Mycoavidus cysteinexigens | reverse complement strand
CCCCAGCGCTGCGACAAAAAATGAGCAGGATGCGGTGTTATTTATGAAAGACCCTTTCATGGTTTCACCAGCACAGGGAACATTGCTTTATCCAAGCGGAACCAAAAAGCTGCGTTATGAACTTGAATTGATCGTTGCTATTGGAAAAGGGGGGATAGACATTAAGCCCGAGGCAGCCTCAGCGCATATTTTTGGCTATGCCATAGGCATTGACTTCACTAAATACGATGTTCAAGAATATGCTAAAAAAGCAGGGCACCCTTGGGATAAAAGTAAATCCTTCCCCGGATGTGCTCCATGCACAGCCATTATTCCCAAAGAAAAATTTCAGCCAGACAATCAGCAAATTTGGCTCAAACGTAATGGCGAAAAAGTGCAAGAGGGGCACTTGGGGCAAATGATCTGGAAGATTCCAGAAATTATATCTATGGTATCCCGCCATTTTCACCTGCTCCCAGGAGACCTTATTTTTACCGGCACACCCCAAGGCGTTGGAATGGCTGAGCCAGGCGATGATTTGGAAGGCGCAGTAGAAGACTTAGATACCTTTAATCTAATGATCAAGCCGTAGGTTGGTTGAGGCGCGAACCCCAACATGCACACCATCGACATCTATCCATTAACCATTGCGCAAAAGCATATTACTGCGCCAAAAACAAAAAAATCGCAGGACGTTTATGCAAATCCAAAACATTTTCTACCACACCTGATAGCACTTCTTTTTTCCATGTTGCAATCGAGCGCGTCATGATGCGCTCGCTGGGTAAGGTTAAATCAACGGCTATACACAATAGCGTCGATGGCGCGCACGTATTGCATACAGTCTGCAGCATCGATTGGTTGCGATAGGGCGTTTCAATAAAAATTTGAGTTTGCTTCTCGCGGCGAGATTGCTGTTCTAGTGTACGCAGCCGGGCTGCGCGCTCATTTTCTGCAATAGGTATATAGCCTTGAAAAGCAAAGCGCTGCCCGTCTAGCCCAGAAGCCATGAGTGCCAATAAAATAGAACTAGGGCCCACTAGAGGCACCACTTTAATGCCCTGTGCATGGGCTTGGCGCACTACACTCGCGCCTGGATCTGCCACGGCAGGGCAGCCTGCTTCAGATAACAGCCCAGCATCTTTACCTGCTTGTAGAGGCTTGAGTAATGCCTGGATCTGTGCACTGGGAGTCTGATTATTTAATTCGCGTATATCGATATGCTGGATCGGGTGAGGCAGTTTTGCTACCGCGTTTAGACCCTGTAAAAAAGCCCGTGCTGACTTTGCATTCTCTGCAATGTAATAAGTGAGCTGAGCGGCTTGCTCTTGTACGCTATGGGGAAGAACGCTAATGTAGGTTTCCGCGGCATGGCTGCCCAACGTATTAGGAATCAAATAAAGCGTGCCTGTTTTCATACAAAATGGCTCCTCGCTGCCTGATGCTTGTGGAAAAAACACAAGTTTGCCATTTACTTCCCTCTTGTAAAAATTGAAACACCCGCTTCACGCAAAAAGCGAGTGAGTGTAATTAATGGAAGGCCAATTAATGCGGTTGGATCCTCACTTTTTACCGCATCAAGCAGCGTAATACCCAAACCTTCCACCCGTGCACTGCCTGCCACATCATAAGGGCGTTCTATCTCTAGGTAAGCGTGTATTTCCGCTTCTTCTAAATCCCTAAAACGCACGTGTGTCACCACACAGGCCGTTTTGCACGATTGCAAGCGCGTGTCATACAAACAGATACCCGTGTGAAATTCGACTAATTGTTTGCGCATATAACAAAGTTGCTCAAACGCTGCGGCGTGATTTCCTGGTTTGCCAAATGGTTTTTGATTGCAACTGGCCACTTGATCGGACCCAATAATTAAAGCGTGCTCAACACTTTGAGCGACCTTGCGTGCTTTTGCTTCAGATAAACGCATGGCGGTTGCCTGTGGCAGCTCGTCTTTTAGGCTGCTTTCATCGATGTCAGGAACCATAATTTCAAATGGCAAGTGCAATCGCTGTAACAACTCCCTCCGATAGGGGGAGCTGGATGCCAGAATCAAACGCGGATTATCTGGAAATTTTGTAGGCGGTACGGGGGAGGGAGGGGAGGACAAAGAAAACTCGCAAATCTAAAAAGGCGGGAGCCCGTTTAAAGAAAAAAAATAGAGAATAATAGAGTCCAACGATAGTATGGGAAACTAGTCCATAAAAATATCTTGTTGTCTTTTTCTTTCGAGTCTGCTCTTTATTGAATAGACTTCTTTCGAAAGGTAGGTTGGTGGTGAGGTACGAACCCCAACATGCGTACCGCTGACTTTTAATTTTTGCTTATTAGATAATCGTAAGCTGGTCATCAAGGACGCTATGGCGTGCATGTTGGGGTTCCTTCGTCACCACCAACCTACCTTTCGAAAGAAGTCTAATGGTTCTGAGCCAAGCCTAGGATTCTTTTAAAAATGATGCTTCTCTACGTTTTTACCGCTGTGTTGTATGGCAGTTTGTCGCTATTTGAATGGATGCCGGCAGCTATTGCTCGGCCACTTAGTAGGGGTGTGCAAGGCCGTTCTATGCACGCTTTGTTTAAAACCATTTTGCCAGCTGCGGCCCTGTTTGGACACGGTGCTCTATTGTATGCAGCTATTTTTCGTCCTGATGCGATGTTTTTTGGGGTGGCGTTAGGGGTGTCTGCGATGCTGTGGCTGTGCATGGGGATGTATTGGATTGAGAGTTTTTTCTTTCCATTGGAAGGGTTCAGGCGTTTTATTTTTCCGCTTGCGGGTTTGGCTTCTTTGCTGCCTCTAGCATTTGAAGGGGTGCAAATTTTGCCTTATGCTGCTGCTTCGCTTTTTAAGGCCCATTTTATTATTGCAAATATGGCTAGTGGGCTGTTTGTATTGCTGGCTTTGCATGCGGTGCTTATGCTTTTTGTCGAGCATCGTTTGCATGGGTCTATGCATCCCACCCCTATACGCACGCAAAAAGGGCCTGCATGGATCGACACCTGGTTAGATAGCCTGCCTGCTTTACTGACCCTTGAAAAACTCCTCTTTCGTCTAACTGGTTTTGGCTGGATATTATTGAGTTTGACCTTGGTTTCAGGGTTTTTGTTTAGTGAGCAGTTGCCTGAACGTGCTGTATTTCTGGATCAAAAAACATTTTTTTCTCTAGTATCTTGGGTTATGTTTGGCGCTATTTTGGTGGGCCGAAGGTTGTATGGTTGGCGTGGGCGCACTGCGCTGAGGTGGGTGTTGGCAGCTTTTGGGGTGTTGCTATTAACCTATATTGGTAGCCGTTGGGTGTGGTAGGTTGGTGGTGACGAATTGAATAAAATACGGAACCCCAACATGCGTACCGC
>JASSUF010000190.1:0-3498 GCA_031963365.1 Mycoavidus cysteinexigens | reverse complement strand
CATAAAACTTGAATCATAAGCTAATCTACGGTTTTATAATGAGGTGGCCCTGTTCACCTTCGTCATATCGCCACACTGTTATCTCCAGCCATTGTTGACTTGCCACCGAGAACAGCGCCACGCAGCGCGCCATTGCCACCGATCTATCCGTGCAGGGCTCGATCCCATATTTGTCAAAATTTTTCCTCAAAGACGGCAAGCGCAGGCACGTCCCATCGGCCGCAACCACACGATGATCGTGCCAGCGCGCGAATTGGGCTGACTCATGCCATCCCTGCATCAACATTCGGTTCAACGCCACAAACGCTGAAGCCTGCAGCTTTTTGCGTGCTTGACTGAACGCACTTTTGGTCACGGTACGCACGCACTGCGCATAGCCTACCAAGGCCATGAAAAAAGTATCCAGTCCTGCCAAGCAGGTAGCGAGTCACCAACGTGGCTCACTCTCTCACCGCTCATTGGGCGTGCCTTCCATAGAAAAAATAAGGGCATCTGATGCCTGCGCTGCCCAAAAAGCCACTTCTAATCCATGACGTAACAATCCACCTGCGCCTCGATGGTGATGGGTTTCTGATGCTGGAAGCAGATGCACAAAAGCCGCGTATCGCCACAGTACAGGCATAGCTAATGCTTCAAACTCCGCAGATGGATAACCGAGTGTTCCTTTAATACATTCGATCAACTCACTTTGTGTTGCTCGCTAGATGCTATAGGCAGGTCCTGCGTAAACGGTGGATAACGAGGAAGCTACCGACGAGGTAACCCCTTGTAGCGCCATGCCCTATCTGAAGAAATGATTGAAAATCGAGAGCATGCGATGACGATCCTTTTAACATCCAATACTGACAAAAACCTTCTGGGTGTAAAAGTGGGTTGCCTTGCTCATTTGGGCAATTACAGCATTTTTCTACTTTTTAAATGAGGTCTGTGGTGGGGTCGCAGGCAGGATGCTTAATGATATATTTAAGTGGTCTGAGAAAATCAAAGATATTTTCTAGAGAATTGAAGAGAAAGAATGGTGTAATTTGATTTTTCTGTCAAAAAATTAATATCTGCTCTTGTTTTTAAGATAAGACCGATGTACTAAAAATAAGTATATTTTTTATTTAATACGCTCTTGCAGGGGGAGTGAGTATTCCTATGTTTAATCAAAAACATCAACGTACCTGGGAGGCGATTTTCCCGATGGGAAAGCGTTCTCCCGGTGTTTCATGGAAAGATATAGAAGCATTATTGAAGGAAGAAGGGGCTGAAATTTCGCAAGGACAGGATTTTAGAGTGAGAATAGCGCTACATGGCCGTAAAGCTATATTACATAGACCGTTCTCTGAAAATAAAGTAGAACAAGGAACACTTGCTGCAATCAGACATCTTCTAGAAGAACAGGAGTAAAGCCATGTTAGAGCACAAAGGATATATCGGTCATGCGCAATTCGATGACCAAGCTAATCTCTTTCACGGCGAAGTCATTAACACTGATGATTCCATCACTTTCCAAGGAAATACGGTTGAACAGCTTAAGCAAGCATTTACTGAATCAGTAGAAGATTATTTAGTTTTTTGTAAAGAACGCGGAGAACTGCCAAAACCTGGTTTTTCAGGAAAGTTTGAAGTGCGTATCTCTCCAAAACTTCATAAAGATGCTGTTATTACTGCTAAGCAGGAAAGTGGGAGCCTTAATGCATGGATAAGCGAATTAATTAAACGCGAATGTGAGATTGCCAGGATATAAATATACCTATTACAGTACTATTTTACCTACAGTTTGTCTCTGCGATTCTCTGCCGCATAGCGGCAATTTGTGTTTGTATCCAATCTCCTGTCTTAGCTAACTCAGCCAAAAGAGTGCCTGCATCAGGTCGCACCAAAGAAATTTCTATCTCCTCAAAGTCTTTCAATAATGGCTGAAAGCTTTGGCACAGGTAATCAAAAAAACGTATGCTTGCCTCGGCCAGCTTTTCCAGGAATTCGAACAAATGGTTATCTATCAAGGGACTAGACTCGCTCAATGTTTGAAAAGCTTTTTGATTGGTTGAACCATGAAACGCCCTTTTTTATCAATATATTTGAAAGATCAAAAATTAAAGTTTGTGTAGTTGTCCAATTTAGGCAGGTAGATTGAATTTTTAAGAAAAATTAATGTATTGTAAAAAGTTTATATAACATTCATCTGTTTTCCAAAAAATAGATCAACTATCCTTTCTAAAAAAATCCCTGCACTTTTTGATGTGCTCAAATGCTTGTAATTTAGTTTCGCGCTTATTTATAAATGCAGATGCACTTACTTGCGGTTTTCTTGTTTCCAAGATCTCTTGTAATTTGCTCGACATGATGCCGTCAATCAGGCTGTAGGCCCGATGAACAGGCATATAGCTCGTACACAACCTGCCATTCTCTTGATACTCTACTTTAATAGCAGACTCATCCTCGAAAGAATAAATAGCGCCTTCAGTAGATAAAAAAGTTCGTCCCTGAAATTCCTTCACACCGCTCTGTATGGTTTTTTCACGATGCGCTTTTTCTGCATTTTTTTGTTCTAAAAGAACTTGTTCTTTTTCTTTTTGTGCTTGGAGATAGCGGTAGTCAATAGGCTTGGTAATCAGCGCTCTTAGATAAGCATAAAGTGCTCGTCCCGTATGGACTTTGAGAGCAGCCTTACATCGTGCCACGATATCAGAAAGGAAATGGCCCGCTTGGCGAGCAAGGCTCATTAAGCTTAAAAGCCCTGAGAGCGATAAATCATTTTTTTGTACCAGCCAAGCAAGTTCATGTGGAATTTTTCGGTTTGCGATTTCTATAAAAAATTTCTCAGGCTGGCCGGGCTGTTTTTTTAAAAACTGTTTCTTTTGGTTTGCTAAAAGCAAGGTATTATTATGGCCGCCTTTTAAATTGATAGACGGATATTTAAAAGTAGATTTTTGCGCAATATTTTTATCATCATATTTTGATATTGAAGAGCAGCTCTTATCATTTATCAAGCCAAGATAAATGCATAATTTTTGAGTCAGTTTTATTTTGGCAACAGATAGATGCCCATTACCTGCATGGCGTTCTTGTGCCAATCGTTCTATTAACTCTGCTTGAGTTAACTCGCGCAGCCCACGGTACACGGTGGATTCACTAACCCCGATCTCTCTAGCAATGGTGGTTTTGAAAGCCCAAGATGATCTTGTTGGATCAGTACATTCTGCTAACCGCACAATAAACGCCAAAATATGTTTGGCTGTGCGAGAAAGCGAAGAAAGTGCAGGGCTAGTAGTAATAGCTGTAATAGCTAGTGCAATTTTGTGCGGAAATCGCTTATTGCTGTATAAGGGCGAGTGCAGCCCTTGTGGTGAAACAGGATAAATCCCGGCTTCTCCACTATCAATGGCGAGAGTCATATAATCTCCAGATTGTGCAAAATACCCTGAAGTGTTGACACTGCAAAAGCTTTATCCTAGTATTGAGGTAGACTCGATTTGGTGGACGCCATGAAAGAAGAAGAAAGGCGATAAA
>JASSUF010000189.1:0-3531 GCA_031963365.1 Mycoavidus cysteinexigens | reverse complement strand
GCCCGCACGGTTCTTAGGGGACGGCGGCTCAGCAATGCGCCGCTGTTACCCGACTAAGCGGATAAACGTATATACGTTTGTTGTAGCAATTCATACCTGTCAAAGCAAGTAGGATTAATGAGCTATGAAGGAACAACTGGATAAATGATCAACTTAAGTAGTCAAAAACTAGCAAATGATGGCTAAGACCTATGATTATGTAGCACCTACCGGCGTGATTGTGCCGGATACCTCTGCGGTACTTGAAACGGTGCAAAACGAATGGCGGGAGGTATTCGGCAATGATCTATCTGTGGATCCTGAAACCCCACAAGGAGTATTGATAACCGCAGATACGTTGGGCCGCAACGCCGTTATTCGGAATAATGCGGTGCTCGCTAACCAGATCAACCCAAACCAGGCAGGGGGACTATTTCTAGATGCCATATGCGCATTAACCGGACTAGAACGCGCTAAAAAAACCCGTGCGACCATTGCAAACGTAGACGTTACGGGTATCCCGCATACCTTGATTCGCAAAGGTGCGCGAGCGCGCACGCAAGCTGGAGCTATATTTGAAACCACGAGTGACACGACATTATCTCAAGGTGGAGCAGGCAGAGTAAATTTTCAAGCCGTTGAATATGGCCCTATCGAAGCGCCCGCAGGTACGCTTGTGCATATTGTCGATAACGTACTCGGTTGGGAGACCGTCCATAATGACGAGAGCGTAACGCCTGCTCAAGCTGAGCAATCGGATGAAAGCTTACATGCGCTGCGTAAGCGCACGCTTGCTTTGCAAGGTATTTCGCTTTCTGAAGCCATCACGTCCGCTCTGTATGCGATAGAGGGTGTACAAAGTCTGCACTTTAGAGAAAATATCGATAACGTGGCGCAGATCATCGACGGCGGATTTATGAGACCGCATTCGATATGGGTATGTGTCGATGGAGGAACGGATACGGGTATTGCGCAAGCCCTGTTAAAGAATAAGAGCGCCGGCGCGGGCTGGAATGGCAAAGTAGCCATTGCGGCTATCGATCCCGTTTCAAAGCAAAAGTACAGCGTATTATTTGATCGACCCACACTCCGTCATTTTTTGGTGCGTGTAACGGTGCGTGCGGGTTCGTCCGTGACGAATCCTCAAGAAGTGGTGCGCAAAGCGATCCTTGCCTATGCGGAAAACCAGCTTGAAAATAGCACGGGTTTTAGAGTAGGCACCAGTGTGTCGCCGTTTGAGCTTGCCGCCGCGGTGAATCGTGATGTGCCAGATATATATGTACAGCGCCTAGAGATCTCTAACCTTAAGCCGCTTGAATACGTGACTACCGAAATTGCTCTAAAAATCTGGGAAAAGGCATCTATCACGTCTTCTTCTATTCAAGTGGTCGTGCTATGAAAATCCAATCATTCGATTTTTCCATCGATCTATTGCAGGCGCTGCTTTGGCAGTACAACGACGCGGATCATTTGCGTGGCCTGCTTGAGCATAAACAAGCGTGGTACGCGCAAAACCATACGGAATTTTGGGAAAATTGGATACGATATATTTTTGATTTACGTACCGCAAACGATTTTGGGCTTTCGGTTTGGTCTGCTTTACTTGGCGTACCGTTGAGCGTCACTGTAGACCCGACCAAGTCAGGCACACCCGTATTTGGGTTTGGCGCAGCCAATAAAAATTTCGGGCATGGCAGTTTTGGAAGTAAATCTTCCTCAACGGTCAAACTGACACTAGAACAAAAACGTACCGTATTACGGTTGCGCTACTTTCAACTCGTCTCACGCGGTACGATCCCTGAAATTAACCAGTTTATGAAAGCGCTATTGGGTGATCAAGGGCCGGTCTATGTGCTGGATACGCATGATATGAGCTACGTGATTTATGTATTCACGTATCAACCTAGCCCGGGGCTGACATTCGTACTCGATCACTATGATTTATTACCGCGCCCAGCAGGGGTAGGGGTGCGCCGAATTATTACCACTCGGCCCTCATTTGGTTTTAGTACGCAAAACAAGAACTTTGGGCATGGGACTTTCTTACGGTGAGGTTTCTAATCCCTAATAAATGTTGGCTTGAAGCCTCTTGTGCGTGAGGTGCTGCGGGTCATAAAAGAGAGCGGTTTAATTTTTGGGTCATTGCTGCGCGCCGTGCAGTATCCGTATAAGTTCAATGCGTTTAGATTTATGTTTTATACGATAGACCATGATAAACGGTGTGCGGCTAATGACTAACTCATAAGTGCCTAATTTTCGCCCTGGTCGGCCTATTTCCGGGTGCTTGATTAACTGGTTTATTTGACGCTCGATTTGGTCGCCTTGCTCAATGGCTGCCTGAGGGCTATCTTGAGAAATATAGTCGAGTTGTGCATCACGATTTGCGATTGCTGTGGGGAGCCATACCAATTTCAAGCCGCATCCCCTTCAATACGCTTCATGAGTTCGGCTCGCTTTTTAGCCCAGCCTGCTTTTGCATCTTCGTGTGAGATCCATTGGGTATTCGGATCATCGGCTTCCTTTAAAGCCTCTTCGACCTGTGCTCGGAACCATTTATCATGCTCTGCTGCTTGATATGTTCTTTTTAATGCTTCTGTGCGATCAGGCCTGGTTCGGACAGTAGGCTTCTGCTCGGGATTCCAGCCTGCGACATCAAACGCACCAATGACGAGGCCGAGTTTACGAAGCAAATTGAGTGCTTGAACAGGATTGCCAAAGCTGCGCGGCTCGTTACTGCGCGCTTTAGATAACATCGCAGCCTTGCCATTTTTTGTATCTATCTCAATAAAAAAAGCTTCGCCCAATGCTTTTAAGGTCACACCAACGATACCGCCAGCATCACTGGCAGCGCGCAATTGTTCTAACGTGAGGGTGTACATAGCTAACCTCCTACGGATTGACGTTAATTATTAATATAGTACACAAATAATAATTAACGTGCAATTTTTGCTTTATCTTACGCGGCACCACCCATAGGACCTTTTTAAGATGGGCGCTCTGCAACGGTACCCATGATTTAGATACACTCCCTGAGCAAAATATTCAGGCCAATATCGGGTGTACGAACCTTACTTACAGAGTATAGGATCAAGCTAATTAGTAAGATTTGCGTTTGATGCAAGAAATTTCTTCACTGGAAACTTCTTGCATAGAGCTTATAAGAGCATAAAAAGGAACTTATTGAATGCGTCTCATTTTGAGGCGCAAAAGTTGGGGTTTTTATGGTTACTTCCGTAGTCCCTGGAGTAGTTGTAAGACGTTTTTTTGAACAGTCCCATGATTGCCTAAGCGGGTTGAGTGAAACGCACGCCTCGCTTACCTCGTCTCTTTCTGACCTGCAAAAAAGTTATAAAAATCCAGATAAAGTAAGCAGCTTAAAGCGCCGTCTTTGGGTTTCTGAAAAAGTAGAAGAAGAACAAGAAAATATCTTACTTATAGTAAAAGACTTACTGTATAGTAGCATTAGCATTCTTAAGCAACTTTTAGCATTTAACACACTCATAGAAAACAGTATTGCGGAAAATGGAGAAGAGGACTGGCAAACGCCTGAAA
>JASSUF010000188.1:0-3539 GCA_031963365.1 Mycoavidus cysteinexigens | reverse complement strand
GTCTGACAATGCTCTTGCCGCATGGCTATGAAGGCCAAGGCCCAGAGCACTCTTCTGCGCGTATGGAGCGTTATTTGCAATTGTGTGCCGATAACAATATGCAAGTGGTTCAGCCTACCACCCCTGCGCAAATTTTCCATGTGCTGCGCCGTCAAATGATTCGCACGGTGCGTAAGCCTTTAATCGTGATGACACCTAAATCCTTGTTGCGTCATAAAGGAGCGGTAAGTGACCTCTCTGAACTGGCAACAGGAGGCTTCCAAACGGTGATAGGGGAATCTGACAAAACATTTGAAATCGCGGATCCTAAAAAAGTTAAGCGTGTAATCGCCTGCTCCGGTCGTGTTTATTATGATTTGATTGCACATCGCAAACAGATCGAGCGCCAAGATGTAGTTATTCTGCGCGTAGAGCAACTTTATCCCTTCCCCCAACAAGCATTTGAAACCGAGCTCAAAAAGTATGCAAATGCTTCAGAGTTGGTATGGGTACAGGATGAGCCACAAAACCAAGGTCCTTGGACTTCGGTAGAACACAGCTTGATCGATGCGTTAAAAGCCGTCCACAAAAATGGCTATAAGCTAGCGTATAGCGGTCGTGCCGTGTGTGCCTCTCCTTCAGTAGGGTATTTTGCTAAACACGTCGAGCAGCAAAAAGAATTACTCGACAGCGCATTTGGCCGCATTACCAACCCCGTTGCTGAAAAATAGGATCAGCGTGTGCATGTAAAATGCACACCTAAGGTACAAGCTCAACCTACTTACGCTCAAGAAAATTTAGAATCTGCTCATAATCTGTCTACCTCAAAACGGATACCTGAGCAGATCCCCAAAAATTCAGGAAAAAAAATGTCGATTATCGAAGTCAAAGTCCCTCAACTCTCCGAGTCTGTCGCTGAAGCAACGCTGTTAAAATGGCTCAAACACCCCGGTGAAGCAGTTGAGCGCGATGAAACCATCATTGAAATTGAAACAGACAAAGTCGTGCTTGAAGTTCCTGCTCCTGCCGCTGGCGTGATCGCCCAGGTTTTAAGAAATGATGGCGATACCGTGGTAACTGAAGAAGTCATTGCCACTATAGACACAGAAGCAAAAGAAAGTTTGAGCCCCACCCAGGTTCAGCCTGTTGCAGCCACTGACGATAAGGCCGCTTCAGCTTCCTCTTCCAAGTCTGCCAGCGCGATGCCTTCTGCTGCCAAACTCCTCAATGAAAAAGACATTTCTAAAGACAGCCTGCAAGGAAGCGGCCGCGACGGACGCATCACAAAAGCAGACGCGCTAGCCATCGTTCAAGGCCAGGCTCCCAATGCCAGCGCTTCAAGCTCTGTAGCGAAAACCCCTTCTGCACCAGCAAAATCTGCTAGCCCACTCCCCACAACCCCCTCCCTCGCCTCTTTGGGTGGGCGTTTTGAGCAACGCGTGCCAATGTCTCGCCTACGCGCTCGCATCGCAGAGCGCTTGATCGAGTCTCAACAAACCAATGCCATCCTAACGACCTTTAACGAGGTCAATATGCAAGCCGTTATCGACTTGCGGGCAAAATACAAAGATAAATTTGAAAAACAACACGGCGTACGCTTGGGCTTTATGTCCTTCTTCGTAAAAGCCGCTGTCCACGCGCTAAAAAAATACCCCATCATCAATGCTTCTGTAGATGGTCATGACATTGTGTATCACGACTATTTCGATATCGGCATCGCAGTAGGCTCTCCCCGCGGATTAGTTGTACCCATCTTGCGTGATGTAGACCAAATGAACCTCGCAGATATCGAGAAAAAAGTAGCAGAGTACGGTCAAAAAGCCAAAGACGGCAAATTAACGCTAGAAGAACTCACCGGCGGCACCTTCTCCATCTCCAACGGCGGTGTATTTGGCTCCATGCTCTCCACCCCCATCATCAACCCCCCTCAATCAGCAATCCTGGGTGTACACGCAACCAAAGAGCGCGCCGTAGTAGAAAATGGCCAAGTCGTCGTGCGTCCTATGAACTACCTAGCCATGTCCTACGACCACCGCATCATCGATGGCCGTGAAGCTGTACTAGGTTTGGTAGCGATGAAAGAAGCACTGGAAGATCCCGCTTCTTTGTTGTTTGATTTGTAAGCTGTAAGTATTTGTAGTCTGCTCTGAAGACTACACAACATAAAAAAACCTCTTGATTTTTCAAGAGGTTTTTTTATGTGTAACTGATGTTATGCAGGTATTCAAGAAGACAGTGGTTTGCATGTTGGGGTTCCTTCGTCACCACCAACCTACCGAGATTGCGATGTAAAAGGAATGCACCAAACTCCACCAACCACAAGAAAAATAAAAGGACGGTAGGTTGGTGGTGACGAAGGAACCCCAACATGCATACCACCTACTTTTAATCTTTACGCTCTGCTTATCAACAACTCACCGTTATACAACGTGTGTAACATCAGTTATTCAAAAAATTAGACACAGCTCTGATGGTTGCAGATTTTAATTTTTATGTATGAGTTTATACGCCCATGAGTGTTTCAAACAGGTTCCCCAATCCATGCTTATCGATACACATTGTCATTTAGATGCCCCGGCTTTTGATGCAGATCGTGAGGAGCTGGTGCATCAAGCCCGTGCGCTTGGCGTGGGGTGTATGGTAATTCCTGCCGTATCACCTAACCGTTTTGACATAGTGCGTACTATGGCGCATCGTTTACCTGGGGTGGCGTATGCGTTGGGGGTGCATCCGTGGTTTGTGCAGCCTGGGCAGTTAGTGCGCGTGGATCCTGCGTGCTGTGCCGTACCGCCACAAGAGCATGAGAAAAAAAATACCTTGGAGCAGGCCATTTCCACGCTAGCTTCAGCGCTTGAACGTTATCGCGATGATCCTTGTCTAGTTGCCGTGGGTGAAATAGGACTGGATGGAGGGGTAGCAGGGCTAGATGAGGCTGCGCAGCACTATTTGTATGCTGCACAACTTAAGCTGGCTCGTGACTTTGATTTGCCTGTGCTGTGCCATGTACATAAGGCGCAAGATCAAGTATTAAAAGGGTTGCGCCGTTTTGGAGTGAAGCAAGGTATAGCACACGCATTTAACGGTAGCGTACAACAGGCCCAAGCTTTTTTGGCGCAAGGTTTAAAGCTTGGCTTGGGTGGGCAGTTAACGTATAGCCGCGCGCAGCGCGTGCGCCGTTTGGCTGTGGAGTTGCCTCTCGAAGCCATCGTGCTGGAAACAGATGCACCAGATCAACCTCCTGCCTGGTGCTCTGAGTCTAAACATCCTCGCAATACCCCTGTGGAGATAGTCCGTATAGCTCAAACCCTCGCAGATCTGCGCGCCATCGATATAGAAGAATTGGCAGTCTGCACAACGGCTAATGCCTATAGCGCCTTACCTCGTTTACAGTTCGCACTCCCATAATCAGGTATGCGACCGTTTTGTCGGTCGCCGATGAGCGTGAGGAGGGCAGCAGTGAGAGGTGTTTTGTGCGGCTTTGCGCTGGGAGTAGCTGGTTTGCAGCAGTGCGCTGCGCTACCTTCGCATATGACATTAATGCTGTGCTTTTTAGCTGCAAT
>JASSUF010000187.1:0-3557 GCA_031963365.1 Mycoavidus cysteinexigens | reverse complement strand
CAAGTATTCGCGGTGTTGTGTGCTAACCGACTGTTGCCACAAGAGACTACTGCTTATCTGTCGGCCTTTGGCCCTCAGCCTATCGCCAGCTTATTGGAATCTTTGACGGGGCAAGTAAGCAATCAACCCCTGACCAAATTGATGCAGCAAGCCGATCAGGCGAGCGTGTCACGGGACTTAAAGCGTAATGGCCTAGGTACCACTATTGAGGAATATGTACTCGGCGTCATTCGCCGCTTTGTGCATTCGGGTCATTGGCTGGTCAATAAGCCAAATGCAAAGGTTTGGCATTTAAAACAAGGGGTATTTCTGGATTGGGGGCGTGGATTTCCAGATTTACTAGCGCTGATTCGGCAGGATCAAGTGCCGGGTGTGCCGCAGGAATTAGATAGGCTCGCTGATTTTTTAATTGAGCGTGGCGTCGCTCAGCCATCAACTATTAAAGACACTCAAAGCAATGCCTCTATAAGCCGCTCAACTCGCTATTGGCGCGTGCGTTTACCCATTAAACAAGCAGGCGACTCACCCACTAAGCCGTGGTTACTGCGTTTAACGGCACCAGAGTGGATTTTTATTACCGGAGCACCTGCCCAACTAGACGGCCAAGTATTAGAGGAAGAAATAGAAGAGCAGGAAATAGATGGCCAGCAGAATAAAAAAGATGTTGTACAGAAAGCTTCTGAAATAGCAGCACTCTTTGCCCAGTCAGCAGAAGCGTCAAAAGCACATGAGCATGAAGTACATATTCCTACCATCGATGCACTGCTCAACAGTTATGGAGCCGCAGCTCCTTTACTTCGATTAGCACTTGATCCTGTACTAGCAGGCCATCAGCCATTAGGTCACATCATTAATCAGCTAGAGGGACATATAGTGATGTTATATCCCGAAGGTGCACGACAGTTAGGAGAACCGGCTCAAATTGTGACGACTCTTTTTGAGGCAGGTGCCATTGAGCCTGATCTGATGAGTCCAGATCGTAAGGTACGTGTTATCCAAGGAAAGAAGGTTTTAGTTTTTACGGATGCTTTATCAAAGGCCATGGCCTGCGCTCTCAACATTGCTCAAGCAAATACTGCACGGCCAAGTATCGCTTTTTTATCAGAGGTTGCATCTACTAACCGTCAAAAAACCACGCAAACAGGGTTTTCACCTTCGTCGATCTCTACCACGACGGATCCCCTAGCCAATGCCTATTTGCCTATATTGTCGCCGTCTACTACCGCGCAAACGCCTGCTCCAGCGTCTTCTCAACCTACTCCAGAGCAGGCTATTCAAGAGCTAATCGAAATGATTCGCATAGGCAAAGGCCGTTGGCTCATAGCGCCTGTCATACAAGAAAATGGCCAATCCATAACGGACGCAGGTTGCTTGGAGCAGCTAGCCAAAGCACATCCGGATTTTAGCTTACCGCTACTCCGTCTAACGCTACGTAACTTAGAGACAGATCGTCTGCGCTTAGAAGGGGGAAAACTGATTTTACACATGCGCTCTAATGCTTAAATTATTTGATCCAACCGCCTATGACATAGCTTTTCGGCCGAATTATGAAGCGCAGGCGCTCGCAGGTTGGGTATTCGCCGCGCTCGCAGCAGGGATTTTTCAAGCGAACAGTACTTTACCAATTGGCCCTTTTTATTGGATGGTCGGGCTGTGCAGTGTAATGGCGCTGCGTTGGTTACCCCGTGCGGTGCGCATAGCCCGACTGCAACGCAGCCTGCAGGGGCGCTCAGTTCCACAGATCACGTTGACAGAACTTCAGCATGAACAGGGCCAATGCCCCGATCATCTCTGGCTAGGATATGGCTTTGCTTGGGAGCACCGACATACACAGCGGGTCTTTGAAATCTTAAAGCGCGATACATCGCGCATCGTTAAACAGAAAATCATAGCGGCGCTCGGTCAACCTTGGATTCATGGGGTAGAAAGCCGTGAAGCAAAGCAGTACCAGCTTTTATCGCATACAGAAGGACACACCCTCATTTTAGGTACCACGGGCGCAGGTAAAACGCGTTTATTTGATTTACTTATCGCCCAAGCTATTTTGAGGGGTGAGGCGGTCATTATTGTAGACCCGAAAGGTGATCATGCTTTGTGTGATAACGCAAAACGGGTTTGTGAAGCGATGGGGCAGCCTGAACGTTTTGTGTATTTTCATCCGGCCTTTCCTGAGCGCAGTGTTCGCCTCGATCCATTGCGCCACTTTGGGCAAGTCAGTGAAATTGCCAGTCGTTTAGCGGCGCTCATCCCTTCTGAAACAGGTTCCGATCCGTTTAAATCATTTGGCTGGCAGGCACTCAATAATATCGCCCAAGGGCTGATGTTGGTATCGACTCGCCCTAATTTGGTACGCTTGCGTCGCTTTCTGGAAGGTGGCGCAGCAAGTTTAGTGGAGCAAGCTGTCATCGCCTATTGCGAGAAAGTATGCCCAGATTGGCAAGCAAAAGCGAAGTCATGGCTCGAACGCACAAGGCGTGGCAGTGATGATAAAGCGATGGCTTTAGCAAATTTTTACTACGACAAGGTTCAGCCCCTGCACCCTAATCCTGATTTAGAAGGATTGCTATCCATGTTCAAGCACGATGGCACCCACTTCTCCAAGATGGTGGCCTCTTTGCTGCCCATCATGAATATGCTGACTTCGGGTGAATTGGGGCCATTGCTTTCGCCTGACCCAAACGACCCTGAAGATCTCCGACCGATCACAGATACCGCCAAAATTGCCCGAAACGGCCAGGTTGCCTATATTGGACTGAACATTTTGAGCAATCCAGTGGTCGGTAGCGCCATTGGCTCTTCGTTTTTGTCTGATCTCGCTGCGGTGGCTGGAGATCGCTATAACTATGGAATGTCTAATGCGCCGGTGAATGTCTTTATTGATGAAGCAGCGGAAGTGATCAACGAACCGTGTATCCAATTGCTCAATAAAGGGCGAGGAGCAGGGTTACGTTTATGGCTGGCGGCACAAACTATCTCTGATCTTGTTGCTCGCCTAGGTAATGAACATAAGGCGTATCAAGTGCTTGGTAATATGAATACGCGCATTGCGCTGCGCATCTTGGATCAAAAGACGCAAGAATATATGACGCTAAGTCATCCGAAGACGCGCCTAAACTATGTAATGTGTACGCAAAGCCAGACGATCCAAAGTGAAAGGCCTGTGTTGGCAAGTAGCAATCAAACGGAACAGCTTAAAGAGGAAGAAGCAGAACTTTTCCCTTCTGCTTTATTGGGGATGCTGCCTAATTTTGAGTATCTCGCCACGCTGGCTGGTGGCAAGATCATCAAAGGACGTTTACCAATATTAAGGGTAACCGACAACGATGTATCCCACTTTGCTCAGAAAGGTGCGGGAGCAAAACCGTGAGGAAGGAGCGATCTTCGTGGGGAAATAAGCTGCTGTGGATATTTTTGACAGAATTGATCGTTCTGGCTTTGCTGGTGCCGACGAATTGGATCGAAAAAGCGCGCACGCTCGAATCACAGCGCATTGAACAGCGGCGTAAGCGAGCGACGCCCCCACCTTTACGAAGAGGGGTAATTAAAAGATCCTCCTA
>JASSUF010000186.1:0-3572 GCA_031963365.1 Mycoavidus cysteinexigens | reverse complement strand
CCCGCACGGTTCTTAGGGGACGGCGGCTCAGCAATGCGCCGCTGTTACCCGACTTTTGCGTAGTGTAAAACTGTCCGCGAAAAAGGGGCAACTCCAGTTACGCACCAATGCTTAGTATATGACACACAGCATGTGGAGCTATCAGAGGTCCGTTTTGTACCAATGCAGTTTATATGCGTTACGCAAAAAGCGCTTCCCTCCCCTGTTGATAGGCGCCCGAGATCATATTCTGTACCCATTCTGGATGAGCCACATACCACTGCACCGTTTTAGCCATTCCTGTAGCGAAAGTCTCCGCCGCTTGCCAACCCAGTTCTCGTTTTATTTTAGTCGCATCGATAGCATAACGACGATCATGCCCTAAGCGATCTTTCACGAAGACAATTTGCTCTGCATAAGAACCCGATGATTTTGGTTGTATTTGATCAAGCACCGTACAGAGGAGGTGCACCACCTCGAGATTCGTTTTTTGATTACCTCCCCCAATATTATACGTCTCCCCACAACGGCCATGGGCCAGCACTTGCCGAATAGCGGCACAATGATCTTTTACATATAGCCAATCGCGTACATTTTGACCATCACCATACAAGGACAAAGGTTTACCTGCCAATGCATTGGTAATCATCAACGGAATCAACTTTTCCGGAAATTGATAAGGACCATAATTATTAGAACCATGCACGGTCAAAGTTGGTAATCCATACGTATAATGATACGCACGTACTAGGTGATCACTGCTGGCTTTAGACGCGGCATACGGACTATTTGGCGCGTAAGGCGTATGTTCTGAGAAAGGCGGCTCGTCTGGGTGCAGTGAGCCGTATACCTCATCGGTAGAGATATGCAAAAAACGAAACTGCTGTTGCTCTTCCTGAGTGAGGCTCTGCCAATACGTGCGCGTTACCTCCAGCAAGGCAAACGTACCCACGACATTGGTTTGCACAAAGTCTAGGGGATTATCTATAGAGCGATCAACATGACTTTCTGCTGCAAAATGCAGCACGGCACGTGGCCGGTGTTGTAGAAAGAGCTGATGCAGCGCCGGCTGATCATTGATATCCACACAGGCGAAGATATGCCGGCTATCCTGCTGTATATCTAGTACATTCTTAAAATTTCCAGCATAAGTCAGCTTATCCACATTCACTACTTTTTCATTTGTATGAGCCAACCAATCCAGTAAAAAATTGGTGCCGATAAAGCCCGCTCCTCCGGTAATTAAAAGCATATTTTCCTTTCTTATTTAACCAGAAAAATGACCGTACATCCTCCACAAACCTGGGCCATCATAAACAGGCCAAATACGCCTAATATGATGCATGCGATATATATGCTTGCATCACATTTAAAACACCATGGTTGGACGGTCGAGATGTTAACGGAGCCTCCTGAACACTTTACACATGATATGTATATTGTTTTAGCAGCGCAGATATTTGATACCTTACCGCCTGATAACAAACGTATTATTTACCAACTGGAGCAATCCACTACAGCTTGTTCTTGGTTTACTCCTGCGTATATCGATGCTATGCGGTATTCGCGGGCGGTGTTGGACTATTCATTGAGTAATTTCAAATTCTTGGCAGAACAAAACATGGTCTATCCGCGGATTTTTTACCTCCCTATTGGGGCAGATCCGCAGTATCTGCCCAACGTAGAGGCTGTAAAGAAAACAACAGATATACTGTTCTATGGCAGCCTTTCCTCGCGCCGTGCTGAACTTTTAGCGATACTACAAAATAATTTTAACGTACATATATATTCTGGAGTGTATGGCTTGGATCTGGTAAAAGCCATTCGTGCTGCACGATTGGTAGTCAACCTTCATTATTATGAAAATGCACTGCTAGAAACATTTCGTATACAAGAGTGCTTGTCCTTAGGCGTACCGGTGGTATCCGAAACGGCGCAAGATCAGGGAGATTACCCTTTTTTGGGGGATGCGGTCACTTTTTTTGAGGTGGGGAATGCGGATGCCATGGTATCAACAGTGAGGGCCAAGCTCCATGCAATGTATTACCACTATGACAAAAATAAGAAAGCCATCCTACATTCCGCAACCCTTTCTCAAAAACATTTCTCATTTATGTTTGATCGCTTCTTAATAGCTCAAAATTTCCTGGAACCTACCTCCGATTTATCTTAAATGCAGCAGAAACATAGGTGAAGCTACGGTTTGTGGAGTTGCCTCCTTGCCGCATCATTAAAAAGTAGCGCCCAATATCTCAAGAAAAAATGTATCGGGGAGTAATAGCAACGGATTGCGTTGTAAGGTTAAGTATTGATCAGTACAACACTATCGCCCCGAATTTAGTCTGTCTGCAAGAACAGCATATTATCCATAACTGGATCTGTCGTATGAATTGCGACGATATGTATGAGATAAATTCTATCCATTTAAGGGCGGTAGCAACGGCTTTAACCATGTAGCAATATTTGGGCGATACATTACATGTAGGCTCTGGTCAAAACTGTGAAGTTTTAGGCCAAATTGATCTGCTATTGCCCTTAACGAGGCTGGGGCATAAAAAGAAATATGGCCGTTTCGAGGCACACAGTACCACCAATTGTGTAAACCACCGTCTACCACTTCCTGAGGGCACAGGAACGTACTAAACAGCACAACTCCATCTGGGCTCAAAAAACTGTCAATATCCTTGAGCAATGCCACTGGATCATGCACATGTTCGAATACTTCAAAACAGGTCACCATATTAAATTGGCGATCTGGCCGCTTTGCTGAGGAAAATGGATCGAAGCTCATGACTGAAGAAAAACCGCTGTGTGCAAGAATTTCCCCCATCAGGCCTTGACCAGAACCATAATCGAGTAGAGCAATTTCACTTTTAAAACTACCAAAATTGGTAAGGATCATATCGGCACAGGAACGTGGCCTATCACCCAGATAGGCTGGGTCATGGCGAGCATAATCCTCATTATAGATATAGTTGGCAAAATCGGTATATCGCCACTGGTCGAATGCCCGAGTAAAAGTAAAGCTGCAAGCGGTACACTGATAATAGTAAATAGGCCAACCTGCATAAGGATCAATTTTTTTCCCAGCATCGATATCCGCGCCACATCTGGAAAAATCAACAAGTCCAGCGAGGTTTGCTATTTGATCACAGCATTTACATGACGTTGTAGCCGGCACTTTATTACATTCATATGGATTATATTGCATGGTAATAATTATCCATGAAAGGGATCACTCTCGAGGTAATGATCTAGAGATAAGGATAGAGAAGAGTTAAACAAGCCCAACCTGACTATCCGCACTATGTTTCAAGCATCCGTCGTATATGAAATCCGGTGCCCGCTGAACTTATTGTTTTCACTCTCTCGCCATTCCAGACTACCAAAGCTCGCCGGTATGAAATAGCCAGGTACCCGCGCAAGCAGCAGTATCACAAAACAGGTGTTGGTCATCACGGTTTGTAAATCATACTTCCATGATTCGAGGCCGTTAAAACAAAAGCAATGGGGCGAGGCGGAAATGACATGATTCATTCTGTGCGACCTGAAAGTCGTTTGAACTTCTGTCTTACAGGAGAAATATAACCAGA
>JASSUF010000185.1:0-3579 GCA_031963365.1 Mycoavidus cysteinexigens | reverse complement strand
ACCTACCGTTCATTGTAGGTTGGTGGTGAGGTACGAACCCCAACATGATGACCGCGGGCCTTTTTAAACCTGCATATACAGGCCAAAGGCCAAAAGCGATAATCAACAGCTAGTGGTGTGCATGTTGGGGTTCGTTCCTCACCGCCAACCTACGGCCATTCCAAAATATAGGCAAGGTTATTTATTACCTTAGCCCACTGCTTTTCATTTACTTTTTTCTTTGAGGCGCTGCATGTCTAATGCTGTACTGCTTGATGAAACTCTTCGCACACTACAAAAACGAAGCGACACCTTCACCGATGACATACGGCAGATTGTCAATATGCTAGCGCTTGCTGGCGAAAAAATCAGTGAAAAAGTGCGTCAAGGCGCATTAGCCAATATTTTAGGCAGTGCGCATAGCGAGAATGTACAGGGAGAGGTGCAAAAGAAGTTGGATTTAATTGCCAACCAAATCTTAATAGATGCCTGCCACGAAGTGCCTTCTATAGCAGCGCTTGCATCAGAAGAGATGGAGGAGATCCATGTATTACAACCTGATCACTCCATCCAAGAACGAAAAGAAAACTATCTATTACTAGTTGATCCGTTAGACGGCTCTTCTAATATAGATGTGAATGTTTCTATCGGCACCATTTTTTCTATACTGCGCTTACCCAACACGCAGAAAACCTATGATGCAGCAGAACTATCTGATGCTTTTCTACAAGCAGGTACGCAACAAATTGCGGCAGGCTATATAGTCTACGGCCCTCAAACGATGCTTGTGCTTAGCGTAGGCTGTGGAGTAGAAGGGTTTACGCTAGATACTACACAAGGCATCTGGGTACACACCCACCCCAATCTACGTATTCCTGAATCTACCCAGGAATTCGCGATGAATACATCGAATGAGCGCCATTGGTACGCGCCGGTTCAACGTTATATGGAAGAACTGAAAGCTGGAAAAACAGGACCACGCCAAATAGATTTCAATATGCGCTGGATTGCCTCAATGGTTGCAGACATGCACCGTATCTTAATGCGAGGCGGTATCTTTATGTACCCTGCCGACAAGCGTTCCCCAGACCGACCAGGCCGCTTACGCTTAATGTATGAAGCCAATCCTATGGCTTTTTTAGTCGAACAAGCAGGAGGAGCAGCCAGCGATGGCCAGGGAAGGCTATTAGAAAAAGCACCCAAAACCTTGCATGAGCGCGTTGCTGTTTTTTTAGGCTCGAAGAACGAGGTAGAGCGTGTAACCCGCTATCACAAGGAATATACATTGTAGGTTGGTGGTGACGAAGGAACCCCAACATGATAACCACGGTCCTTTGAAAACCTGCATGTACAGGCCAAAAGCGATGATTACAAGTTGGTGGTATGCATGTTGGGGTTCCTTCGTCACCCCAACCTACGAGCTCGTTATAAGTTGAAGCTGGGCACAGCCCTTTCTCAGGTAATGCACCTCTGGTAATGCGCAGAAAAATCCAGTACCCTTGAAGTCGAAGAAGCCAGTTTAATTCGCAAACTAATACTAATACTGAATTAAACGGCTACAAAACTAAGCAGCAGGCACCTTGTGCACAATAAGCCTCTGTCAGAAAGAGCATATTGTGCGTTTTATATTTCCTCCTTGGAGGAAAGCGCACAGAAAGCGGAGTTATAGATTGCCCGACTCCCGTAGGATATGTTCTGGCCTAGTTATCAAACGCATCTTAAAGAGGTGCGCGTATAGAGGAAATATATGCGGCGTATAGAAAGTTCAATATCTACGGAAAATCCTGCATTCCTGCCCTTATCGGGCAAAAAATCAGCTCCTAGCGTTGGGGTAGCTGTTGCTCCCGTTGTATGCATTAAAAACCCTTTAGAAAACTTACAGCTCGATGCGGCTATCAGTACCGATCTTCCCTCTGATACAACTGCTCTACAAAAAACTACTGGCACTCCCCCTATTTCAGAGGAACCTCTTCATCCACTGCAACAGCAACATCTAATTGCAGAGAAACCTCCTCAGCAACAGCAAAATCTAATTAATGTGCAATGCTATTTAGCATGGGCGGTGGGCAACGCTGACATCTTATCCAAGCATGCTGAGCATACAGAAAATATGCTGCCTAGCGTCAGGCTTCAGAGCAATGAAGAAGATAAAACGAATGAGTATAAATCTTCTAATGAACGCTCCAGGGTAATAGAAGCCTTTACTACAGCAGGTGCTGCGCTACAGGTCTCATTTAAAACAAGTATTCAGGTACAAGATAAGTTTTCCCCTGAGCAGCAAAAAATAAATTTTGCCTATCATGGAAAAGCGCGGGATATTCTTGAAAAAGAGTTTAATAAAGTTCTTTTAACTTACGACCCCATCCCAAGCTCTGCATCTGCCTCCAGTTCTATCCCTCTATCAGGACGATTAATCAAGGATATTACCCCGGAATATCGAGACATAACGGATTCAAAAACTGCCTCACAGACAAATATTCCACTGCAGATCTTACCCGGGAGTCAGGCAGAAAATTCTGTAGAAACCTACTCCAACCCAGTAGATACCGATACTTCTTCAGATGTAGCCGCAGTGCAGTCTGGGAAGGTTCAATATATTGATTGGTCTGAATATAAGCTTGATGAAGCTATTAAGGCGTTTCATAATTTAATACTGGATATAAAGCAGATTACCGAACCAGATTCCACTAAAGAAAATATAGACAATACCGTTTCCGCAGGCGCTTTTACTGTAGTACGTATATTGCTCAGCGTTATTTCAGGCGGTATAGGCTTGCTTATTGCTGCAGCGCTAAGCGTGCTATCAACCATAATGGATGTAGTCAGGCATAAAAAGCGAGAAGAATTTAAGGCAGATATTGAATATTTGCAAAATATTGAAAAAATTATCCATACATTAATAGCCTCCCTTGAAGGAGAGGGAATAGATATGAATAGCGCTACTATAGGTAAAATTCAAAATACTGTAGGTCAAACAGAAAGTAGATTAACTCAAGAACTACACGCCTCCAAAAATGAGGTCAAGGACCAGCTTAACACCTTAAATGATAATAATAATCAATCTATAGCAAGCCTGGCCGTATTTACTGGCGCCACCATAAAAGAAAATAGCTCCGCTATTATGGATAAAGTAGACCACTTGCAAAATACCATAGAGGCTATAGCTAAAAATATAACGCAAGGTGGGTATAGAGGTGCTGCTAGTTCGGCCAATACTTCTCAAAATTGGAACCGTAAAAGCTCCATTGCTTCAATTAGCTCTATCATGTCAACTAGCCCTGAACAACCGTTTATTATTGGCGAATCAGTAGATGACCTACTTAGTCCGTTGTTACGTCCCCAGCAAAATATAGGGGTTGCTGCGCTTGAGCAAAAATTTGACCTTCTTGTAGAAGAGAATAAAGTGCTTAAACAAGAACTTACTAAAAATAATGAAAAAGTAAACGAGCTGCAAGGAATGATGAAAGAAATGCTTAGCCTTATGCAAAGTCAAAATCAAAGTAAAAACGCCAATAATCTTCCAGCATAAAAACAGTTTAAGACAAAGATTAAAAATGTGTGGTGCGCATGTTGGGGTTCGTACCTCACCACCAACCTACG
>JASSUF010000184.1:0-3616 GCA_031963365.1 Mycoavidus cysteinexigens | reverse complement strand
GTTCTGGGTGACCAGCTTATAAATTTTCAAAAGCAAAGATTAAAAGTGAGCGGTGTGCATGTTGGGGGTTCGTGCCTCACCGCCAACCTACCGTTCAATGATGCTTCCAGTTATCCCCCAAGCAATGCTTTTAAATTAGCCAACCGCGCTTTGGGGGTGGCTAAAGGCTGAGGGTCTTCTGGGTGGGCGGTAGGGTCGTCGAGTTGCATTTCTTTGATAAAACGTGAAGGCTCACAGCGTATTGTTTCTTTGGCTTGTTTGCGTTTTTTACAATAGCTTAGGTGCAAACTGCGTTGGGCACGGGTGAGGGCAACGTACATTAAACGTCGTTCTTCTTCGATGCGTTGCGCGTGTTGTTCGGCACTTTGTTCTTCATTTGAGCTTGCTGCGTTGCCTCGGTGAGGCAGTATGCCTTCTTCGCACCCTACTAAAAAGACGTGAGGGTATTCCAGCCCTTTTGCTGCATGGATGGTGGATAGATGTACTGCATCCGGATCACTTTCTTGGCCCTCTAGCAAAGAAATTAATGCGACCGTTTGAATAAGTTGCAGTAAGTTTTTATCGTTATCACTAGGTATATTTTGCTCTGGGTCTGCCTCATTCTCCCCTGCAACGGCTTCTAAGATAGAAGGTTCAGGTTTGGTGCCTTTGCGTTTGAGCCATTCTAAAAATTCCAATACATTTTTCCATTTAGACTGGGCTTGTCGGTCATCTAAACTTGCATAGAGATAGGCTTCATAGTCTATGCCGCGCATGAGTTCATCTAGCAACGTGGTTGCAGCTTCAGTGGGAGCGCGATCTGCAAGGCGGGTGATGAAGTCACAAAAAGCACGCAAGGGTTCTATTTGGCGTGCGTTTAAATGGGCTTCAAGGGCTCCTAAATACACTGCTTCAAATAAGCTGGTTTTTGCTTGATTAGCAAAATTGCCAAGCGCTTCTAACGTTGCATTCCCTATGCCGCGCCGTGGGGTAGTGATGGCGCGAATGAAAGCTGGATTGTCTTGATCATTGGCGATCAATCGTAAATAGGCGCATATATCTTTGATTTCCGCTTTTTCAAAGAAAGATTGCCCCCCTGAGAGGGTATACGGTATGCGCTCACGTCGCAGCACTTGTTCAAAAAGTCGTGCTTGAAAATTGCCGCGATACAAAATTGCATAATCTCGAAAGGCCGCACGTCGATCAAAACGATGGGCAGATAGTCGAAAAACGACGGATTCTGCTTCATGCTCCTCATCATTGGCTGGATCTACTGCAATAGCATCGCCACACCCGTGCTCACTCCACAGACTTTTTTCGAAGAGTTTCGGATTATTAGAGATGACTTGGTTCGCGGCGTTTAATATGCGGGTGGTGGAGCGGTAATTTTGTTCAAGCTTAACGACATGTAGTTGCGGAAAATCAGTTTGTAACTGCTTAAGGTTATCCAGCGTAGCACCGCGCCAGCCATAAATCGCTTGGTCATCATCGCCCACGGCGGTAAAGGCTGCGCGTGTGCCGGCTAGATGTTTGAGGAGCGTGTATTGGCAAGTATTGGTGTCTTGGTACTCATCGATGAGTATGTAGCGCAGCCGATTACTCCAGCGCTCGCATATCATTTCTTGTGTAGAGAAGAGTTCCGTGGGTAAACGAATTAAGTCATCAAAATCCACTGCCTGGTAAGCTTGCAAGGTAGCGAGGTAATAGCGGTATGCCAATGCAGCTTGTTGCGTAGATTCATCTTCTGCTTGTTCTAAGGCCACTTGTGGGGAGATGAGCGCGTTTTTCCATAATGAAATTTGATTTTGTGTGCTGCGAATTAAGCCTTTGTCGGTCGTTGCGAGGTGTTCTTGCAAAATAGCGTACCCATCGCTGCTATCCATGATTGAAAACTGGGCACTCAAACCTATATGGTCTGCTTCTTCGCGCAAAATGCGCAGACCCAGAGAGTGGAATGTACATACGGTGAGTTGTTTGACAGGTACAGGTTTTCCTACTTTACCTGGGGCTGAAAGGGTTTTGCCGACAAGTAGCTTTCCTATCCGCTCGCGCATTTCAGCAGCTGCTTTATTGGTAAAAGTGACGGCTGCAATATGCTTAGGCTCGAATCCTTTTTCTTCTATGAGATAAGCAATTTTTTGCGTAATCACGCGTGTCTTACCGCTGCCGGCTCCTGCTAAAACCAGACAAGGACCTTCGGTATACTTTACCGCTTCGCATTGTGCGGGATTGAGTTGGGCCGAAGAGGAAGAGGAAGCTGAGGCAGAAGCAGACAAAAAAATTCCGAAGTAGATGAGGGTGAGACGAACTTCTTTTACACTAGGGTATGTCCAACCCTTTTGGACAATTGAGGACACGCCCTAGATAATAATCAAACTTTGTATATTTTATAGTTTTTGTTCCCCCTTCCCATTACACGAAAGCACGAGACATAAATGAATGCTTCTTCCCCCGTACTAAAAAATACCCCGCTACATGATGCCCACACCGCGTTGCATGCACGTATGGTCAATTTTTCTGGATGGGATATGCCGCTGCATTATGGCTCGCAAATAGAAGAGCACCATGCTGTGAGAACCGATGCAGGGATGTTTGATGTCTCGCATATGTGTGTGGTGGACATAACTAGCTTAGACCTTGCCGTGGGTGCTCCTGATAGTGCGCGGGCTTTTTTGCGCTATGCCGCTGCGAATAATGTGGACAAATTAACCACGCCTGGCAAAGCGCTGTATAGCTGCTTGCTGAATCCAGAAGGCGGCGTGGTGGATGATGTAATCATTTACTTTTATGGTGAGCATCATTTTCGTTTGGTGGTGAATGCGGGTACTACAGAAAAAGATTGTTTGTGGCTAGAGAAACTGAGGCAAGAAAAGGGCTTTGAAGTAGCTATAGAGCCTCGAGAGGATCTTGCAATTCTTGCTGTCCAGGGTCCGCAGGCGCGTGCTCGTGTATGGGCTGCTTTCCCTGAAATAGAAGCGCTGACTGCCTCCCTTAAACCTTTTCATTGTGCGGTGGTGCCGACGGTAAAAGGTACACTAAAAAGCGAAATCAGTGCAGCCCGCACCGGCTATACGGGAGAAGATGGTTTTGAGCTAATGCTGCCTGTTGAATATGCCTCTGAAGTCTGGAATGCGCTGTATAAAGAGGGTGTACGCCCTTGTGGGTTGGCTGCACGCGATACTCTGCGCTTAGAGGCAGGATTGAATTTATACGGTCAAGATATGGCTGAAACCGTTTCTCCTCTGGATGCAGGGCTGGCCTGGACTGTAGACTTGACTTCACCGCGTGATTTTGTGGGGAAAGCGGCACTCAAACAAGATGGTGCGAGCGCCGTTTTTCTAGGTTTGCTGTTGCGTTTGGAAAATGGCAGAGCGAGTGGCGTATTGCGTGCACATCAGAGTGTACGTACCGAGCATGGAGAAGGCGAGCTCACCAGCGGCGCTTTTTCTCCCACATTGCAACGTTCCATCGGTCTCGCTCGTTTGCCATTGGGCGTAAAAGTAGGGGATGTCGTGCACGTGCGTATCCGTGATAAAGAATTACCAGCAGATGTAGTCCAGCCCGTCTTTGTTAAAAAAGGGCAAGTGCAAGTGGATAAAGCGCTCATATAAGAGTTTGTAAGCTGGTCTTCAATGAG
>JASSUF010000008.1:0-30573 GCA_031963365.1 Mycoavidus cysteinexigens | reverse complement strand
CTATTACATGGCGCCACGCCTGTCAAAACCCGCAAATTGCTGGTTGATCAATTTCAACAGGAAGAAGGACCGCCATTTTTTGTGCTTTCCATCAAAGCGGGGGGTACCGGTCTTAATTTAACAGCGGCAGCACACGTTATTCATTTCGACCGCTGGTGGAATCCCGCTGTAGAAAATCAAGCGACCGATCGCGCCTACCGCATTGGCCAGAAAAAAAACGTGCTCGTACATAAATTTATTTGTCGCGGCACGGTCGAAGAAAAAATCGATACACTGATTGAAGCCAAACTCGGATTATCGAATGATATTCTTGCCAGCGGCGGTGAAATGCTGTTGACTGAAATGAGTAATGATGCATTGCTCAAGCTAGTATCGCCGGATATTAATAGCGCCATGGATGATCAATAAACCCGATTGCAGATCTATCACATTGAATAAAATATGAGTTTTGACTATGGTGGTTGGGCACCTTATATACCGGTCGCAGAACGACGCGCCAAAGCCCAAAAAAAATTGAAATCTCTTGAAAAAAAAGGGCAAATCTGTGAACCGATAACTATCGAGGGGCGCACTATCGCTATAGCCCATACTTTCTGGGGCAAAAAGTGGTGCGCCAATCTCGAAGCCTATAGCGACTACGCCAACCGACTACCGCGCGGACGCAGCTATGTGCGGCATGGTTCGGTGATCGACCTAAAAATCAAGACAGGCGAAATTACGGCACTGATCTTTGGATCAGAAATGTACAAAGTTAGCATCGGAGTACACGCGCTAGATGCCCCACTCTGGCAATCGATTGTGAGTGAATGCGCGGGTAAGATCGCCTCATTGGTGGAGCTACTGCAAGGACGTTTATCGAGTTCCGTGATGGAAGTAGTCACGCGCCATGGCGCAGGCTTGCTCCCCACTCCCAAGCAGATTGATTTTCATTGCAGCTGCCCCGATTCGGCATACCTATGCAAACATATTGCCGCAGCCCTGTATGGTGTTGGTACTCGCCTCGATAGTCAGCCAGAATTACTGTTTCAGTTGCGCCATGTTGATCCGCTGCAATTGATCCAGCAAGCAGGCAACATATCAGTGCCAGGACAGCATCAGCAACTGGATACATCGGATCTGTCTGCATTATTTGGTATCGAATTGAACGAGTAACCAGCTCTATAGGATATATTAGGGGACTATGGAGCGCGATAGAATTTCGCGCTCCGCTATATTTCAGAATTTTTTCTAATTTTCTGTGCAGATTAAGCAAACTAGGCAAATTGAAGCATTTGTTCAAGTTTCGCCTTTACTTGGACCTTTACTTCTGCTTCGACTTTCTGTTGGAACAGGGCTTCGAGCTGTGCATTACGCTCTGCTAAAGCTTTAATCTTCGCATTTTTTGCTGCTCTTTTTTGCGCTTTTGCTACTTTTTCTGGGGTGAGAGCTGCATCTGAATCCGATTCTGAATCGGATGAAAGAAGGTCATCAATATTATGTTCTTCGAGAATAGTAGGCTCAGCCCTTCCTTTGCCTTTAGACAGAAATGAAGCGCCTTGAGAAAGTGAACGACCCTCTTCTTCACTATCAGGTGTAGGCGAGCGCCCAATAGTTGGCGAGTCCGATCCGCTGCTTGAGGAGCTTGAAGTCACAGAACCGAATGAGGTTTTACGTGCTCTTGGCGGGTAATTGAGAAGTATTTCCGCTGATTCTTGTCCTTCCCCAGAA
The DNA here is from genome assembly GCA_031963365.1 of Mycoavidus cysteinexigens. GTDB lineage: Bacteria > Pseudomonadota > Gammaproteobacteria > Burkholderiales > Burkholderiaceae > JASSUD01. The sequence continues at coordinate 28,866 of JASSUF010000008.1, read as the reverse complement.
AGCGTAATGGCGGGTCGTGTTGTGGAACCTTGTGCTAAAAGCAGCTGCTGTTCAGGGGGGAGAAGGTGTTTTGGATCGACAACGTTAATGTTGTAGGTATTATGATTATGTATCGTGCGAACCTCATTTAGTTGCTCTTGAAAGCTTTGAAGCGTTTGTTTTATGTCGCTCGTATCTTGTTTAATTTGAAAAATAGCCCTAATGGCATTGTTTACCGTTTCCATATATTGGCTCATTATCTCTCGAAGTATAAGCAGGTCATGTTTTTTAGCATGCTGCTTATCTGAAATTATAGATTTAACACATCGGATTATAAACATTGAAATAGCAAGCAAAGCAGACAGGCCACATACAATAGAGGGTATTTGCAGAATCAATCCAAGCGCCCCTACAAGGGCTGCAATACTGCCAATCACTGTCTCTGTTCTAGGCACTGAAACCACATACTTTACAAGAGAAGTAATATGCGGCTCTTCTTCTTGCTCTATGCGCGATAAAAGTTCTTGAACCAAGGCTTGCATATGTTGCATCAAACCTGTTGATACAAGATCCATGCCCATTTCTTGCATTGCTTTTAAAACTGGCGAAGCTTCTTGGTTCTCTTTTGGGGCTCTATCCAGCAAAGCATAAATGGTTTGCTGTTCTGCATAAATAGCTTGCAATGCTTCCTGAATGCGGGGCTGTTCGTACTCTTGCTCTTCGGGCGTTAATGCATTAAAAGCGGTATGTAATTCATTAGCCTTTTCAGAAAGGGCTTCCAGCGTCTGAAAAAGACCAAATCCATAACTTATTAGCGTTGTTGCCTTAAGTAAGTAGGAATCCCAGGTTTTTCTGTCCTCTTCAGGAAGCAACTTACCCGTATACCAACGCGAGAGGCGCGCAACCCCATCCGGCGAAGTGCGATTATGAATTAATTTACTGAGCGGAGCACACTTACTAATAAATTTTTTTTGGTCTTGAACCGTGCTTTTTGCGCATTGACCACGGCCCCTGAAAAGCTTACCTGCATCAAAAATAGTAGGACTGAGCGATATAAGCATATTAACTTACCTTGGCATCTACCTATTAAACATACCCGATTTTGCAAGAATGATCTTATTTAAGTATAAAATATAGGCAAGCAGACCGTATATTGCAGTCCTATGAACACTGTATTTAGGAGGTAACCTCTCTTCTCGTTATCCACCAACCTGATTTGTCGCATCTCTGGTGAATTCGCCATAAACCACTTGTCCGCGGAAACCACGACGTACCTGCTGGAATAGCTCCCGGAAGGCTGGATAGTCCTGTGCCTCGCAAAGTGCGTCCTTGCCGCGGATGGCTTTCACTTCCAGCCTGTGATTGACACTCACCTGCTGGCCGTCGCGCTGCCATGCGACCCGATAATCGCCAGCCGCATTGCGGAATTGGCAGTTCTTTGGTACAGCAATGATCGGCACATTGGCGGGTAGCTGCAGGCGATAGGTTTCATCGTACAGCTGCGCCTTGCAGTGGAACGGCGTCTCGTTAATCGGCGCTGATGCCATCAAGTAGAATGTGCGGAAAGACGCGCCGCCGGGAGGATTAGGCACCGTCATGCCGCCTGCGACTCCAAAATCGACATAGTCTTCAGCTTGGAACCGGTAGGTGTAACTGAACGGCTTTTTGATATCCAGTGGATCGCCGTGCATCTCGATGTATCCGCGGCCATCGATACCGGAAGATGCCATGATCGACTCTTCGGCCCGCGCTCGGTTCTGCTCATTGATTTGAGAGAAATAGCCCCTTAGATCGATTTCATCCACCTCACCCAGTTTGCGTTCAGTTTGCCCGCGCATATTGCCCGCCTGATCGAAAACGACGTCAACGCTGAGAGATGAGAGATAACGCCCATCGTCGTTGCTCGGAGTGCGTGCCAGTTTCGCTTCACGCGTCAATAGCACCGGGGTGCCCAGGTCCGTCTCTGGCAATTGGCCAAAACGTGCCCAGGGAGTTGTGGAATCCAGATAGAGATTAAACTCCGGCAGGTAGGTGATAGCATGATTAAATCGCCCCAATAGCGGTATTTCCGGGAGCAGTGGGCCTTCATCTATACCGATCAGCACTGGTGAACTGACGATATCCTTGGCAGCCAATAGCGCTTCAAGCAGCGCCACGTGATCCTTACAGTCGCCATAGCGATTATCGAGAATACTCTGCGCTGTATTCGGCTCCAGCCCTCCATTGCCTATATACACTGCTACGTAACGAATATTTTGTGACACCCAACGATAAATGGCTGCCGCTTGTTCACGGCGTTCGCTGATGTCGGCGGTGATTTGATTCGCCAAACGTTGGATTGCCGGAGTCACTTTCGCCGCCTGGCTGGCCTTTAACTGATAGGCTTTGGCCAATTGCGGCCATTCCCGATAAGTGCTGGCCATGATGGTTGGACTGAAGGTCCAGCTGCTTGCCGCCAAGGTCTGCGCCTTCAATGGCGCTTTGCGCTGATAGCGCCAGCGCCATTGCGCATGGCCATCGTGGATTTGTGGCTTTTTACTGCCTTCCACACCCCGAGTATAAATATGCATCGCCAGATTGGCCGGTGCCTGCAGGTTAACTTCAGCATCGTCAAACTGATTGAATACGCTAAAGGTTTCCCACAGACTAAAATAGCCTGGAAAATACGGCGTGTTTTGTGTATGGCGCAGCTGGTACACCACGCGGGAACCTGGAGCCAGATTGGAGAACACGATAACGCGCACCTTGTGGTCGGCATATAGCGGCGCCGAGGCGCTGGAGTAGCTTTCCTGGGTATAAATGCGATCTGGCTTAACGTCATAACGCAGGCCATCAGCGGTCAGCGTATAGGCAGACAGCACCTCCAGTGTTTCCGTCTTTTCACTGTAGCTCTGGCGGATCTGGCTGAAATTTTCAACCGCAGCCTTGGTTTTTAGCAGAATCTCATAGCTTTCGGTTTTTACGCTCGCAGCGTTAGAGTGAACCTGATAGTCGGCACGATAACGCACCAAGCTGAAATCATTGTCGACCGTCGCTTCCTGCCTGACGGGTGGTGCAAAAGGGCTCGCGGTCTGCGGCATTGCGGGTTGCATCGCCGTCAGAGCGACGAGCAGCAGTATTGAGGAGACAGCGATTTTCATCTTCAATCCCTGAGGGGTATTCAAATCATTGTTGATGTGAAAAACCGCTCAGACTACCGCTAAAGATGATCTTTAGAGCATACATAAAATGCCGTATGTACCAAAGATTTTGCGGAGAAAATCCAAATTCACATTAATCTTACGCGCTAAAGCAGGGACGGATAAGGAATTAGGGAGCGGGAGAAATATAAGTGGATTATTTGATATCGGAAGGGAAAATTTTGCCCTGTTAGGGAGCCTTGGCAAGTTAAGTCGGTTTGATCTTGCTTTGAAATATATTCTTGAGCATATTGGCCCTGCCTCGGTTTTAAAATCGAGGCAGGGCCAATATGACACTATCCAAAAAACTGGCATTAGTAGTCTGCAGGATCAGCTTGATCCTGCAGACGGCATCTACCATCCTCCTATAGATCAATCACGCGTGGAGAGAGCAAGAAAAGTTGTTCTTTCCGTGTGCTAGTGTCGTTTTTATAGCGAAATAATGCGCCCAAAAATGGAATTTTGGAGAGAAGCGGAATGCCTGATACGCCTTTTTCATCCTGTTTCTTTTGGTAACCCGCAATCAATAAACTTTGACCTTGTGTAATAAATGCCTGTGTTTTGATTTGACTGCTGCTGACCATTGGAATCGTGCCAGCCGTTTGATTGGGTGACGACGAAGTTAATGATGGCGTAAATTGGCCATTTTCAATATTGACTTCAAGCTTGATCTGTGTGGCGCCCTCTTCTTCAACCACCATAGGCAATACACGCAGCGAAACGCCTGTTGAAATATTGTATAAATTACCGCCTGCGTAGCCATTTACAGGCACAAACATTTGCTGTGAGTTATCCATCACGGCTTCTATATTGTCTAGCGTAGTAACTTTGGGGCTTGCTTCGATACGCGCTTGATTAGTTTGTGTAAGCGCATTGACTCTGGCCATTAAATATCGACCTGCATCTCCTAATACAGCCGTCATCGAAATGCCTGCTGGAGTGGCTAAGAGGGCTCCTCCTGGAATGGCAGCACCTGTACTAGGCAACGTTCCAAATTTAGGATCTATATTGCCGTTATATGCATTTTGCTGTCTATTTCCATCACCCGTTTGGATATCGCCATGGCTATTATGCGCACGCCAATCCACACCAATTTGATCTAATGCGCCACTGTCGATCTCAATCATCGTAGCTTGGATTTCAATTAAACGCGGTTTAACGTCGAGTTCATCAATGAGTGGCTTGTACTGGCTCATACGTGAGGGCACATCACGTACCAAAATGGAATTGGTCCGCGCATCAGCCTTGATTACAGGTAATAGATTATCTGTTGGGTTAGTTACTACACGACCGGTTGGCCCCATGAGGGTGCCTGCCATACCGCCTGCTGCTGCACCCATGCCCGGGAGGGATGGCGTGCCTGGAAATAACTGGTTTACTTGGTCATTGACAGGAACACTACCTAAGTTCCCTCCTGTTGTATAACCAGGAGGCAATGGAGGAAGTAGACCTCCATTTCCAAAGCTTGCGGAGCCATTAGGCATGCGCCCGTCTACATCGAGCATTGAATTCGCTCTTACGATGCTGGGTGATAGCAAAGTTTGTGCAGAACTTCTTGAGTTACTAAATAAGCTCTGCAATACACTGGCTACACCTGGCACACTCACAGTATTGCCACCTACGGTTACGATGCGATCCGTTGCTGAAGAGTGGCGAAGCTTAAAAATACGAACTTGTGTACCTGCATCTTTACCTGCATTACCATCTACATTTCGCGCTACATTAGATACCAGCTGTACGTAATGAGCCGGGCCACTTACCATCGCAGTATGCTGTACATCGTCATACACGATAGGAAAGCGTTTATCCGATAATCCTATGCGATCAAGCGCGCTACGCAGATCTTCCATGCTGCCATATTGCATTGAAATCAGCATGCTTTTAACGTCACTTGCCGCAGAAATATCCAGCAAAGTACCGTCATAAAACCAAGTAAATCCAAAAGTAGAAGAGAGTGCACTCAAAAAAGCCTGAGGCGACATATTAAATTTGCCGCTCACCATGCCATCTACATTCGGTGCAATAGTAGCTGCAATACCTTGACTTGCTGCAAAGTCGCGCAATACATCTTTGAGCGGCTTACTTTCTACCGAATAGTGAATTTTCTCTTTTTTCCATGGAACGGTTGCTGCTTGCGCAGGACATATTCCTGCTACAAATATCGCGAGACTCAGGCCAATTGCAGACCAGATGGTACCCAAAAATTTCATTTTTACTAAACCATCCCCATCAAATAATGACCGTTTGGCACCTGCTTGAAAACAGGTTCAAAAACGGGTCTTCAAAAAAAATAAAAATACGGGCCCATACCGATCTGTGTCATTCCAGAGAAAAAACCCAGAAAGAAGCCCAAGAAAGGATTTATCAAGCCGACGAAATAGTATGTGATGGGGATAGATACAGACACTCAAAAGATCTGGGCAATGCTTTCAATAATTCTCATTTTGCTACCAGTATATTGGATGCTATGGCCTCCATCCTCTAAAAGAATATTTATTTAATAACCCTAGGTAAAGGGTATTGAGGGATGGCCATAAAAAAGCAAGACAAAAATAAATAAGGTTTAGCAGATGCTAAACCTTATTTATTTTTTCGATAAAAGGATGTGTCCCAAGATATGAAACCATCACTCCTTTTTATTGGCATTTTTTAACTCTTTTATACTATCAGTACGTAGTGTATCAATCTTTTGTGCTATTCCTTGCAAGGAAAGCTGGGAATGAACTTGATCCACAAATATGCTGACAAAAATTGCCAGTAACAATAGTGTTACAGCACCTTTTACTGGCATACTCAGAGACATCGTATCAATTTTTTCAGCCCCTTTAGCCAAAAAGCCAAAAGAGAAATCAACCATGATCAAAATTAACATCATCGGTGTTGCTAGCTTCACTATGGTTTGCATAAGCGAGTCGGTATACGTAAGTATAAATGACTCAAGAATGGGCATACTCGCTGGTTGTAAACTTACAACTGGCCACCATTTAAAGGATTGATATAAAGCGCCGAGAAAAAATATCATGCCTCCCAAACACCAAAATGCAGTAATGGATAGCTGCAATAGCATAGAAGAAGTGGGGGTGCTAGTATCGCTACGCATTGGATTACTTACTTGTACATTATTAAATCCCGATAAATCATCAATAAGAAATCCCACTCCTTCTGCAACCCAAAACACAGTTGCTGCGGAAAATCCTAAAATAAGCCCAAGAATTGCTTCTTTGACCATAATGGATATTAATACCAAAGGGGAGATAGTTGTTGAAAGAAGTGGGCTGCCATAGGCTACAAAAATCCCTAACAATAAAGCAATAGAATTGCGAGTCATACCTTGAAGGGCCTGATCACTCATTACGGGAATAATAAAAAATGCAACCCAAATGCGCAAACTACATAAGACCATCGTAACAAGAATTCCAGCAATACTTCCATGCAATTGCATGAGTTGTTGTAAATTTTCCACTACCTATTCTCGTTTTTTTATTTGTTAATAATATTTAAAGCATGTGCGCCACTTCAGATTATGAGATATTTATCGTTGTAATCTGCGCTGAGCCACTATCGCTTCTTCTGCAGCCTCATCTTGCGTATCTTCTGCTGTTTTAAGTGCTTTATTTTTTATTTTCGTTAGTAATTTTTTATATTCATCGCGTTGCGCTTGATTTTTAGCAATCTGGTGTTGTACGCCTTGTATCTCATTTTGCTTGGCATGCTCTGCTTGCTCTGCCTGCGCGCATTCGGCCTCAAACTGCGCGCGCCGCTCACTCACTATCCCTTGATACTGGCGAAGCTTGTAGAGTTCATCCACCTTAAAAGTGCCACCGCCACTCATCATTGATTGCATTTTGGCATTGCGCTCAGACTCTTCTTGCATTTTTTGGGCAAGCGCTTCTTTTTTCTGTCCAGTAGCTTGTTGAAGCTCTGCATATTCAAAGCGTAAGGCTGCAAGTTGAGTTTCTAAGGCTTTAATCTGCCGCCCACGCGCGTCTACCAGAATTTTAAAAGTTTTTTCACGACGATCTTTCATAGACCTCTCTATGTTATGCAGGTATTAAAGAAGGCAGTGGTATGCATATTGGGGTTCGTGCCTCACCACCAACCTACCGACAAGAAAAGCAAAGAATGGTAGGTTGGTGGTGAGGCACGAACCCCAACATGCATACCACTGTTTTCTTGAACTCCTGCATAACATCAGTGGGCAGCAATCTCTTGCAGTCCTTTAATCGTGTGCTCATGGTCTGCTAATTGATCGGTGCGTTGAGTTAATAGTGCATAAATATGGTTTATTTTTGCAATCGCTTCATCAGCTAGTGCATCTCCGCCTTGTTGATACTCGCCTAATTGCAGCAAAGTTTCTACTTCGCGGTGTTTAGCCATAAGGCTACGGATATGAGCCGCAGCTGCATTATGACCACGCGCTACCACTTGATGCATCACCCGAGATAAGCTATCGAGCACATCAATCGCAGGGTAGCGATTACGTGCAGCAATTTCGCGTGAGAGCGTAATGTGGCCATCTAAAATACTCCGCACCTCTTCGGCTACAGGGTCACTACCACCCTCACCATCTTCCATTAGTACGGTATAGAGTGCAGTAATCGAACCTTTATCAGAAGTTCCTGCACGCTCAAGCAAACGGGGGAGCTCAGCAAAGAGCGAAGGTGGGTAGCCTCGTCGTGTTGGTGGCTCACCGGCTGCTAGACCAATTTCGCGTTGTGCTCGTGCGAAACGGGTGAGCGAATCCATCATCAGCAATACACGCATCCCTCTATCCCGAAAATACTCTGCGATAGTCGTGGCGGTATGGCCCGCTTTAGAGCGTTCAATTGAAGAGCGATCAGAGGTAGAACATACTACTACCGAGCGTTGCAAGGTCTGAGGGCCTAGACTTTGCTCTATAAACTCCCTCACCTCACGCCCCCGCTCACCAATAAGTGCAATGACATTTATCGCACCCGACCCAGCACCATCCTTGGAGTTTGAACTGCGTTTCACCATATTGGCTGCTCCGCGTGCAAGCATGCCCATCAAGGTACTTTTACCTACCCCTGCTGGCGCAAAAATACCCATACGCTGCCCTTCGCCCAATGTAATAAGCGAATCAATAGCACGCACCCCTGTATAAAAAGGGGTATCAATAATGCGCCGCGTCATTGGATCAGGAGGCATGGCATGGATAGGCCGCAAAGTTTTGCACAATATAGGACCTTTGCCATCTATTGGTTCTCCCATCGCATCCATCACTCTGCCTAATACTTCAGGCCCTACTTGGATGCTAAGAGGGCGCCCCAAACTCACTACGCGCGTTGCTCTAGATAAATGATGTAGGGACCCAAAAGGAGACAGAATGGCCACGTTTTGTGCAAAACCCACCACTTCAGCATATTGCAAGCGTGTTCCTGCTGCATCTTGGAGCTCACATAATTCACCCAGTCTAGCTTCTATACCGGTAGCCCTAATCAAAGTGCCAACTACTTCAATAAGCTTTCCTGCCTGGTGAACAGCAGGTTGTTTAAATTCACGCTCAATAGACTCGGTAAGACCTCGAAATTCATGAAAGTCTTTCATGGCGATGACCTCTCTTCGGTTACCTGAACATCTTCAGAAACCATATGAGCAGCATTTTTTTTAGCAGAGGTCGATCGCTTTACACTCGTTTGTTTATCACCATCTTTTTTCGACCGTACTTTTTTAGGTTCCGCTTCTTCTGGCACATTCTCTTCAATGACTGCATCTGCTTTCACTTCCATGCCTATTACAGAAGCGATATCTTTTTCTTTTGCATGCGATATAGCAGCACGTGGTGTAGCATTGGTTGGACCATTTACCGCTTCATCTGTTTCTTTCGCACCTAGCAGCTCTTTTTTATCCTGTTTACTACGCGTTTTTTTAGGCGGTTCTTCTATCAAATTAGCAGCATCGTTGGCTGTTAAATCAGCTTGGGCAGGCTTTTTCTTTTTGGGAGGAGCACTTAATAATTTCTGCTCTCCTGCTGGCAACGCAATGCCGTCCTTAGAGAGCGGCTCTACAGCATTTCCTTGAATAGTATGGCGCCTCTCTCTTGACTGACGTCTGGCAGGTGCGGAATAAACCGGTAATGGATCGCCATCTTGTGCTGCAGACAAATTAGCATTCACTTGCACCTGTGCGAGCAAGCCTTCAATCAACTCATCTTCATCCCGATCAAGCGCGCGCGATAATGCGGAACGCATGGCCTTAAGTTGCACATCGAGACTGGCATCAATCATGCCAAATTCTGATTCACATACACAGCCCCCTGGTGCTAACCCTGCCTCTGCGCGCACCACAACTTTAATAAGTTGACCGCGTGTACTCCATTCTTTAGAAAATCCCTCAAAGGCTTTTTGTGCGGCCGCCACTTCATCAGGATGCACGCTCACATGCAATAATGAAGCTCCATCACTAATATGTTCTAGCGTAGTCATCGCGCGCTCAAATAAAGCGCGGCGATCGGTGGTGTGCACAATGTGCTCGACGGCTCTAGCCACCAACTCACTCAAACGCCAACGCATACGACTTTGAATATGGCGCGCATTGCTCAGCATTTCGATAGTGCGAGATTGCCACTCTTCAACCGCCGCTTGCCGGCCTGTGGCATAACCTTGCTTTTTAGCTTCTTCAAAAGCCTGATCTATCTCTTTTTTAGCTTGTTCACGTAATGCTTTAAGCTCACTATTTAGCGATTTTCGTGCTATTTCAAGCGCTTTAAACCCGTCATCTAGTTTAAGCACTTTACTAAACACTTCCCGTTCAATCACTCCTCCTTCAACTCCAACCCCATGGATGGATTCCGATATCTCCTGAGCAGAACGAAGCCAAATAACCATATAAATTCCAGCACTAGTAATAGGGCATGTCTTCAATTACCCCAAAGGGCCCATCTTTGATGGTCGTGCGGTGCTCGAGATCCTCACTGTACTCAAGTACAGCTCCGGTCCATGTGCTCCTGCTCCCCAAATAGGTTCCTTTTGGCAATTGAGGACACTGCCTAGGGTGTATGCATTTTTTCCAGCAGAGCTAAAACCTCTTTACCGCCATGCGGGTCAAAGCGCTCATCCACCTGACCTGCTTGATTTAACGTAGCAGGGATCCACGGTGGAGCTGCAAGGCCTTTGGCAAAACATAAACGCAGATGGGCAAAAGGTCCGTTTATATTCCATATGCCATCTCGATCGAGTAGGTGTAAGCCTTCCCATTCCAAATCGGTAGTATTCAGTGTGCGTAGCGCAGGCAGATCGAACGAATGCTCAAGCACTTCTAATTGCGGCGCCCCTGGAAACTGCATTAATTTGTCAAGCACGGGTCCTTCTAGCCATTGAGAAAAGCGTATTCTGCTTGCCTTATCAATAGTGCGGCGCATTGCCATGCGACGGAATGTAAGTGCACGCATACGACATAAATGCTTGGCCTCTTTCCATGAAAGTGCAGCAATACGCCCTTCTTCCCCTTCAAAATCTGCAGCACTAGGCACGCATATGCCTGCTTGTGCTAATAGTGCTTCTGCACAACGTTGCTTAAGAGCAGGCAAATTAGTACCTTCCAAAATAGGCATCGGCGCTTCTTTAATGGATGCAGTTTGAGGTACAGAGTGTACTTTTTGGTCCGTGTAAGAAGATCTGATAGTGTTTATAGTGGTGTCTGCATTGCGCTTGGCATGCAAATAAGGCTCCATAAAAAGAGAAGCAGGGGAGATTCCTACAGCTTGGACCACTGAAGTGAGTGATCCCCACCAAGACGGGTGTGCATGGTCTAGCACTTCGACCCGGTGAGAAGCATAAATTTGCATACGCTTTGCAATAGAAGCAGCCAAAGCACTGATATGCGCATCGAACTTTTTTTCCTTATGCGCATAGATTGGCTTATAAGGAGGAGGCGCCATTTCTGGGAGCATCTGCGCATCCTCTGATAGCAATGCATTCTCAGAAGGCCACTCCTGCTCCTCTATTTCTTCTGACTCGCTTGTTTGCAGGCTTTCTTCTTCTGATTCACTCGGCTCTGTAGAGTCTTGAACTTGTATAGGATTTCTTTTGAGAGATCCCCCCTCCTCTTCAGGAGTATTCACACGAGCGTAACGCATGGCTTTGCTCTCCGTTTATCTATCCGATTCGTCTTTTGAAGCAGCGCCTGCTTTTTTAAACCGCCCCAGTACACCGTCTATTACAGATTGCAAGGGATTTTCTTCTCCTCTACGGCGCGCACTCTGCCATAACCATAAGCCCAAGCCTGCCAAGCTCAGCACTACGAAGCCTGCGGCCGTAGCAAGCGCTATCCACATACCAGAGGATTTTGATTTTTTTATAATCATTGCGCTTACTGGATCTGCCGGAACAGTTGTCACACTGACCTGTTCATACGATAAGCCCTCTACACTATGAGAAACGAGATTTTTAATTTGCGGGATCAGCGAGGCAATATTGGCATCAGGACGGTATTTAATAAAAACAGAAGCAGAAGAAGGCTCCACACGCTGTGCTAACGGGTCATTGTTAGGTAAAACAATATGTACACGTGCGTTTACTACCCCATCAATCTGAGACAAAGTATTTGAAATCTCTTGCGAAACCCCATAAATAAAACGGACTCGCTCCTGGGTAGGCGTAGATACCAGCCCGTCTTTTTTGAAAATATCGCCTAAATTAGAAAATTTTTGCTGTGGCAATCCTCGGGAGCGTAGTACCTCCATAGCCTGTACCACCTGCTGATCATCTGCTTTGATAGACCAGGTTTTTCCTGCATCGGGTGTCACTTTTTCAGCATCAATCCCTGCTTGAAGCAACACGACGACCATCTCATTCGCATCTTGTTCATTCAAATCACGATATAACTCTTTTTGGCAGGCACATAAAACACCAGCCATCAACAATGCCAGCCCAATGGAACGTGCACAACGCCGCTGTGCAGTGGAAAAAATAGTCATGGTAAATAGAGCTCAGGGAAATATGCCTGGAAAATGAATAAAAGAAAAAAATCTACATCCTGGATAGATGTATATTAGTAACTAATATAGTTTTAAATTACACCACTCTAAAGCGTATCATCCATTATAAAAAATAATTATTTTAAATAATAGAAGATACGTTTTAGCATGGTTAGTTTTTAATTAAAGTCTCTACAGATTGCTTCGAACTTTTTTCAGCACTAATATGCACACCCATATTCAAAGCAGTGTCTGACAAAGCGCCCAAGGTATCACCGAGCTGCACAGATAATTCTTTCAAAGAGAGTTCACCTCCAGTTGCAGAGACTGAGAAAGTTTGTATTTTATTTAGTGAAGTTTGCAAAAGACGATCACTATCACGCAGCACCTCACTAATGATAGATGGGCCATTTCTAACTGAATCTGGTGCTATCGGATTACTGGTATTGCTTGCATCTACACTCATTAAATCATTAAATCTATCACCAAGAATCTGCTGATTTGCTTCTGATTTAAACTGACTTTGATTTTGCATAGAGAGTCTTTGATTCATGTCCTCTTGCAACTGACCAAAGAGCTCTTGAAATTCAACTGCCCCTTTTTTAGGAGTTTTAGTTGAGCCTTCTACTTTAGATAGCATTTCTATGACAGCTGGATCCATCTCGCACCTCTCAAAAACAGGCATAAAAACATAAATTTATAAAAATTTACTTACATCCGTACCGCATAGTTAGGCATATCTGCAGTACTGATTTTAGCAGTAGTATTTTTATTACTATCGGCACCAGCAACCAATATATTCTGCGCACTACTATCTTTATTTTTAGATGGCAATGTTTCCATAAATCTTAGAAATTCTTCTTCGGTTATTATACCTTTTTGCAAATCATGACGTTTTAATAAAATTTTCATCATAATCACTTCTGACTCAACAGAAGCAGTATTTTCTAAAACCTCTGTAGCTAATGCCTCCCATGATACATCGCGCTGTATAAATAAAGCATACGCTAAAAGACACTTAGCACTAGGATAATGAGGCCTATGCTCTATAAGATGGCGCAAAGTACTAATGCATTGCGATACATATCCTCTATGCATCTGAATCACTGCATCAAAATATTCATACTCTATCTTTTCTGGTCGATAGACTTTTAACATTTCTCGCACAGAGTCAATATCATCCAAATCTATTTCCTGCATAGTCCTTCGCTTAATTAATACGTATCCTAAAAAAGCAGCCAGTCCATTTAAAACATCTACATCAAAATTCAAATAATTTTCCTTGTCTTTCATAATATATGCCTTATTTTTATATACTTGTTTTCGATAATTAATTTTGCAGGCTGAATATAAAATATTACTTATATATATTTGCACCAATAATTAGTATTATTTAGGTATTATCTTAATAAAAATTTTTCGTGAGCCAAGTAGCAATTTCTTGTCCTCAGCATAAACATCTACCATTTCTAAAGATGCACAAATACGAAATATTGAATAGCAAAACGAAACAAGAAATTTTATCCTTAATAAAAATCAGTCATTTTCTAAAAAAGAAATTTTTTAAAAACTATGATGCACAATATTTCGCCTTACTAGACGGCATTTCGTACATACCACGCAGAAACTTTCATCTTCACAGCTATAATGCATATAAAAAGAAATTTCATACCTATGCCACAAACAGAAGCTAATAAAAACGTAGATTATTATGAGTGAAGAAAAAACCGAAGAGCCGACCGAGAAACGGCTACGAGATGCGCGCGAACGTGGAGAGGTCACAAAAAGCACTGACTTAACCGGATCGGTTGTTCTTATCAGTACTGTTTGTATACTTATAATTATGCAGGGATTTCTAGAAAATGGCTTTCGCACCATTATGAAATCATTGTTTTTATTTATTCCTACTGCTCATTCATTTACTGACTTAGCGACTGCATTGCAATCTATACTTGTGACTACTCTGCATATTATTTTTCTGTTTGCTGCCAGCTCATGCGCAGCAGGCATTCTGGCACTACTACCTCAAGTTGGTTTTGGTTTTACGCTAACACCGGTTACTCCTAAGCCAGATGCAATTAATCCAGCAAATGGTATAAAAAATATTTTTTCCATAAGAGCTTTAACTGATTTTTTGCGAACTATCATTAAAGCCATTATTATTTCGGTCGTTATGTGGAAGACCATTGAATACTTACTTCCACTTATAGGATCCGCTATGCAACACCCATTAGAAGCCATTATTCAGGTCTCATGGGCTGCACTTATAAGGCTTTTCTTAATCGCTTGTGCTGTATTTTTTCTAATTGGAGCAGTGGATTTTAAATTTCAAGTCTGGATGTTTATGCGCCAACATCGCATGAGTCATACTGAAATTAAACAAGAATATAAAGAATCGGAAGGCGACCCACATGTTAAAGGTGCACGTAAGGAGTTGGCGCGTGAAATCGCATTTTCACCTAGTTTAAAACAAGCAATTAAAAAATCTAACGTATTGGTTGCTAATCCAACACATTATGCAATAGTACTGAGATACAGACGCAATGAACGCCGTCCTCCACATATAGTGGCTAAAGGCAGAGATCAAAATGCAATTGAACTTCGCACGATTGCAGCAAGTATGGGGATACCTATCGTTACTAATCCAAAAGTGGCTCGAGCGTTATTCACCGTTCCTGTAAATAAAAATATCCCTGAAGAATACTTTTCTACTGTTGCAGCTATTTTGCTCTGGGTAGAGAATATTGGTGGATCTAAAGAAGATAATGCAGGGGAATTGAATGTTTAAAAATATTAAGCTTCCTGCAATCGGTGAAATGGGCATTGCCATTTTAGTTATTGCGATCATCTCGCTGATGATTTTGCCTTTACCTACTATGCTCATCGATGGCCTTTTAGCGCTAAATTTAACTATCAGCGTTGCGCTTTTGATGATCACCATGTATATCCCTAACATCATTGCACTCTCTTCTTTTCCTTCTTTATTACTATTTACCACCTTATTTCGCCTCTCTCTCAATATTGCTTCCACTAAATCCATTTTGTTACACGCTGATGCGGGCCATATTATTCAAAGCTTTGGAGAGTTGGTAGTCGGCGGCAATCTAGTGGTAGGGCTGGTGGTATTCATTATTATTTCGACCGTGCAATTTATCGTGATTGCCAAAGGTTCTGAGCGCGTAGCAGAAGTGGGCGCACGTTTTACGCTAGATGCCATGCCCGGCAAACAAATGAGTATTGATGCGGATTTGCGCGCCAATATTATTAGCCCTGATGATGCTCGTCAGCGCCGAGGAGCATTAGCTATGGAAAGCAAATTGCATGGGGGGATGGATGGCGCCATGAAATTTGTAAAAGGAGATGCGGTTGCTGCCTTAATTATTACGCTTATTAATATTGTTGCAGGCATTATTGTAGGAGTGATGTATCACGGCATGACCACAGGGGTAGCAGCCAATCACTTTTCTGTGCTGTCCATCGGGGATGCCATGGTTTCACAAATTCCCTCTTTGCTTATTTCCGTTGCAGCTGGTGTGATCATCACGCGCGTTGCAGACGAAGTAAATCCTCAGGCAGAGTCGCTGGGAGATGAAATTGGTCGGCAGTTATCCAGTAGCGCGCGCGCGCTCTACCTTACCAGCATCTTACTGCTAGGTTTTGCCTTGGTACCAGGCTTTCCTTGGGAGCTCTTTGTTGCATTTGCAGTTGCTTTGAGTGTTGCTGGATACAAACTAGGTAAGCGTCAAATCGGAGGCAAAAAAGGGCCTACTAGCGAAAATCCGGTCCCTGCTCTACAGCGTTCTGGCGCTAAAACACCCGCACACTCCATATTACCTGGCCCTCCTGCATTCACCTGTGCCGTGGGCGTGCGTTTGGCTCCAGACATTATCGAGCGGATCAAAATAGGTGCGCTAAATAGCGCCTTTGAGACAGAGCGCGCTACCTTACAAGAAGAGCTAGGCCTCCCCTTCCCTGGCATTACTCTGTGGAAGGCTGAAAATCTACCTGTACAAACGTATGAAGTACTACTGCACGACGTACCTCAAGCTAAAAGCGTACTACCTGATAATAAAGTGATGGCGCTAGACGCGCAGACAGACAGCGAGATACGTAGTTACTGCGAGCCTATACAGCATGCAGGAGCGCAACCGATTAGCTACTGGATACCTAAAAAAGAAGCGACTACTCGCCTGCTTAAAACTTGGTCTATCGAGCAGGTTATGGCCCACCATATCATTAGCCTACTGCGTAAACATGCAAGCTTATTTGTTGGTATCCAAGAAACGCAGTGGGTCTTAGATCAACTGAATCTCGACTATCCAGGGCTGGTAACCGAAGTTCAAAAAGTACTTCCACTACAACGCATTTCAGAAGTATTTCGCCGACTACTCGAAGAATATATACCCATCAGAAATATTCGTAACATTACTGAAAGCCTCATTTACTGGGGGCCTAAAGAAAAAGATATGCTCTTGCTTACTGAATATGTGCGGGGAGATTTATCGCGCTTTATCGCACACCGAGCCGCGCATGGAGAAAAGCACTTAAAAGCTGTGCTATTAGACTTAGAGGTTGAGCAACATATTCGTCAATCTATCCGACAAACCCCCACTGGGAATTATCTAGCGCTACCTCCAGAACAAGCAAGCGAACTCATCAAGCGTATTGGACACATAATTCAAGGCCATAACACGCAGATGGCGCTGGTGACTTCGATGGATATTCGTCGTTATGTACGACGCTTGGTTGAGCCGCATTTAAGCTGGCTTCCTGTCTATTCGTATCAAGAGCTTGGAGAACATGTAGAGTTACAGCCACTTGGGCGCGTCACACTTTGAAATTCTTTACCAATTTATAAATTGAAATTCCCATCGCCTTCTCCAACCTGCCTGTCGGAGTTATATTATGAGTCATTTCAATAATCTTTCTATTTTTAATGGCCAAAATAATTCCAAAAGTACCTCATCGCAGGATAAAGATGACCAATCTTTTGAAAAATGGATGCAGCAAGCACGCCTCTCTGGTCAAACTAAGCAGCGTCAAATAAATACAACCACCGCAGCCAACCAAGATCCATCTACGCTAAACCAGGGAATGATCGAAGAAGAGCGGTTTTCTAGAATATCGGAAAAAACAAATACTGCTTATATTCTCCACAAACGCATTTTTGCTCCCTCTCGACCAGAATCAGACCCAAGAAACTCAGCTCGAGATAAAGGATTTACCTATTCAAAACCTCAGTCAAAATCTAATGTACCACCCAAATTTAATACTGAATCCGACTTTACTATCCCTAGTACAGAAGAGGAATTAGATGGTAAAAATAAGCAAGACCCAAAAGAAGAAAATGCAGAAGCCGACGGCTATGCTCCTCCAAAACCTCGCGATTCACTGAAATTACCCGCCTCATTCCTGCATACAGGGTCAAATACCTTTATAGAACCTGATAAAGATCTTGAGGAAGCAGATGAAAAAGAAGGCGAAGAAAATAATCAAAATAAACCAGACCAAGGTAATGCTTTTTCACAAAATCTCTTAAAACGTGTCTCAGATCGAAGTGAAAAAGATAAAAATAGCTCAAATGATGATGATGAAGATGAATCAGAGCCGCAATCCAATCAATCAAGCGATTTCGCAGCGCCCAGTAACAATACATCATTTCTTTTTCGTACTACTCGGAAAAAAGAATCTGACCACAGACACTCTAGCGATTCAGAAAATACTAGCCAGGTATCCATTGCTGGCGTTGACCCTCTACAATTAGTTGGCCTTGCTGCAGAACTTTTATTGGACAAAGGTCCTTTTGGTCGGATGACACGATCCATCGGGATATTTTGCGCGAACAACACCGTTAATTCCTATGGCATATGGGAAACATATATTGCTATCGATCAGAAAATATTACCTGAAACCACTTTATTTATGCGCCTGTCCCCTATTGAACTTTTACTGCGCTTTAAGACAACGCACTCCACCTCAGCTAAGCTCATACAAGAAAACGAGAAAAAATTATATGCCAGCCTCACGTTGATCTTGGAACAAAACGCATGTCCACGCGTCATAAACATAGTGATCACTGATTATTAGCTGACACAGAACTACCACGCCCTAGGAGGCCTATCCCCTTCTCTTCGCTGAAATCTCTACCGACATTAAGCTGCTATCCAATTTTCATACCTAATAGTTTTATATAACTTACTGATGTTATGCAGGTATTTAAGAAGTCTGTGGTCTGCATGTTGGGGTTCGTACCTCACCACCAACCTACCGTTCTTTGTCTTTTCTTGTGGTTTGTAAAGCCTTTTTGCATAGCTATCTCGGTAGGTTGGTGGTGACGAAGGAACCCCAACATGCAGACCACAGACTTCTTAAATACCTGCATAACATCGCTTTCATATAAAGCAAAGCACTGAAGAGTTCTGTTTAAAGAGTAAGCAATATAGCTCTTGTTATAAAAGTACTTTTTAGCCCATTTAAAAACAGGTTCCTGCAGAGCGGGCACGATTTATTCTGAGGCATTCTTTTGCAGCAAAATTCTGTAGATCTCTCTCTCTCTAGTAGAGCGCATGCACTTAGCTCAAATTTGCTTTTTCCTAAAATAAGCAAAGAAGCAGCGCGCATTACACGTTTAATGTCAGATACACGTTTACAACGTCTTCTTGCAGAGTACGCCGGAGTAGAAACTATAGATGTTTTAACACAAACTGATCAGCCAATAAGCCAGGTAGCAGCTTCTACAGCATTAACTGTTTTAATACGTATTTTGCATAGAGAGGGCCAAGCGCAAGCATGCTTCGATGCAAAAAACTGGCCTATTTTATATATGCTTGCCGCTAGTTCAAACGCACCTTCTGTTGCATCAAGTGCTGAACTGCACCAGGCCATAGTGGATATTTTACTAGCACCTGTTGCACAAAAATTAGAAGCACTGGGTTTAGAAGCATTGCATTTTGAGGATTTGAGAGTGCAAGAGGATGTTCTTGCTATAGATGATGCAGCCATTGCACGCCTCTCCAAGCCATTATTGAGTAAGCCACCTACATTTGATAAAGATGTTGTAGTGCGCTGCAAACTGGGCAGTATGCCTCCTACGCATTTTTCAATAACGCTGAAATCAATCGATGAGAGCTTATTAGATTATTGTGAGCAGTTACTTGATTTACAACCACTACCACTATTTGAATCAGTGCTCAATCTGGGAATACCAGGACAAGCTTTAATAGGCGCTCAGAATATTACACTAGGTGCACTCTGTCGCTTGCGATGTGGGGACGTCTTGATTGGAGGTATACAACCTGAATATAAAACCATATTAAGCCCTAGCCCATCGTTAAGCCATTTAGTGCTTTCATGGGGTTTACCAGGTGCTCGTGCGCTTCGAGGTTTCGCAGCGCTAGAAGGCCAAAATTTAGTGATGAAAGAAGGACTGATCGTGCATCAAACCCATCAGACAGACGAACAATCTGTAGAAGATAATGAAGATATCACGCAAATGGATAGTGAGCTGCCTGATTTAGCAGAGCTAGATATGCCAGTGCATTTTGAAATAGATACCGTTGTCATGCCTTTGGCACGACTCTGTGCTCTAGGAGCTGGCCATATTATGGAATTACCCATATCGCTGGCGCACGCCCCTGTACGTCTTATTACTCATGGAAAAACTATAGGTTCTGGAGAGTTGGTAGCCATTGGCGATCACCTTGGAATCCGTATTCAAAAAATGGCGAAAATAGATGGTTAAGATTACCGACCTTAATGCAATCCTTCTGCTACTTGGCATAATGAGCGTTGCACCTTTTATTGCAATGATCATTACATCCTATACCAAAGTGGTTGTAGTGCTCGGCCTTTTGCGCAATGCACTAGGCGTGCAACAAGTACCTCCCAATATAGTGCTCAACGGTATTGCCATTATTGTTTCTTGCTATGTGATGGCACCTATTGCGATGGTAGCAATGAAAAAAATTCAAAACCAAGTGAATCCTGCTCAGTCCACTGAAGCAGTACTTCAAGCATTTACTCTTATGCGGGAACCTTTTCGTGATTTTTTAAAAAAGCAAACACGTGAGCAGGAAAAAGCTTTTTTTCTACGATCAGCAAAAGCTATCTGGCCTAAAGAAGCTTCAGATATGATTTCAGGTGATGATTTTATTGTACTAGCACCTGCCTTTGCTCTGAGCGAACTGACTAATGCTTTCAAAATTGGTTTTTTAATTTACATCAGCTTTGCAATCGTCGACATTATTATTGCCAATGTACTTATGTCGATGGGTTTAAATCAGGTGAACCCAGTTAATATTGCGATCCCTTTTAAGCTTCTATTATTTGTTGTTATGGATGGCTGGTCTGCGCTTATTCATGGTTTGGTTATGACATATCATTAATCTATATCCAAGCCTGTGCTTAATTTAAACCTTAGCCCTCATTTTTACTTCCTACATAATTTAAAAAACTACTCTAGGTTTAAGAGCAAAAAATCAAGGCATTTAAAATGGAACTCGATAATATTATACAAATCACGATGCAAGGCATTTTATTATGCTTATATTTATCGCTTCCTGTCATTGTTGTCTCAGCAGGCGTTGGTTTGTTAGTGTCCTTTATACAAGCAGTTACTTCTTTGCAAGATGCAAGTATTTCGTACGGCATTAAGCTATTTGCAGTCGTTATAACACTCATTTTAGTAGCTCCATGGGCGTCTTCACAACTATTACGTTTTGCTAACGATGCAATGGACATGGCCTTCGTATAATGAACAAACCTTTTATTAGTCAACGCAGTATTGCCCACATGCATACGCTTTTAAAAAATGCTGCGGCTCATCCCACTTCGACAACGCAATCTCAAGCGCAAATCGTAACCTATAATGGTCGAGCATTCGGACCTTCTTCTTCACCTAGGCCCATGCTTACTCGCATGACACTCAAGCAAAGCAAAGCATGGTTTTCAAAAAAAACTGCTTCCAATTTAAAAGCTAAAACTCGATCAAAAAAAACCCTGACCCCCATAGATACGGCTGAAGAGGGACATGATGAGCCTGATGAAAATAATAGTGAAATAGCTGCTTCAAGCCTTAGTGGAAAAGGCTCTTCAGAATATGCGCAACAGCAGCAGCAACAATCCTGGGGCGGCAATGGAGAATCATCTGATGAGGCAGAAAAAAATACCAAGCAGTTAACCGTAGCACAAAGTCGTTTTAAAAAGCGCACTTCGGGGTCTGGTTCAAAGCTTTTTCTCTCGACCCAATCTGAAAGGTCTGCGCTAAGCCACTCTTTCGCAGACCAACTGGCAAAATGCCCAGCAGATCCTAATGCTATAGCAAAACTATATATCCCAGCCGTTCTAGCCGCCTGTAATCAAGCTAACTCCTCATCCA
Source organism: Mycoavidus cysteinexigens (assembly GCA_031963365.1). Taxonomy (GTDB): domain Bacteria; phylum Pseudomonadota; class Gammaproteobacteria; order Burkholderiales; family Burkholderiaceae; genus JASSUD01. Next base: position 7,394 of record JASSUF010000008.1, on the reverse strand, counting down.
ACGAAAAAAATCAAGCTTCGAGCACTAAAACTACAGCCACACTGCGAACGGATGTACACACGCTTACAGCCTATGCATGTCAGGCCATGCCTTCTCATACTCAGGAAGCGTTTCAATCAATATCTTTAACAGATGTTCGTAAATGGCTCATCGATGCTCAAACCAGTACTCCATTAACCGCATCGACGTCTTTATCAAAGACAGTGAATTTCCTGATAGCTCCACTGGTGCTCAATCTCAATAAGCGAAGTAAACATGGTGAAGCACTGCTAAAAAATTTAATGGCCACGGCTATGAGGCATTAACACATATAGTCTCGCCCATATACTCAACTAAAAAAGCAGGCTCAATACCACATAGCTAGGCACGCAAGCTGTAATCATTATTTGGTACTTCTAACATCATTTTTTTAAAAAATCGCTGACCTTTCCTTCGCACACCATGAAACTTCTTCGCATTCTCACAGGTCTTCACGCTGGCGCTGAGCTACAGTTGGATGTACTTACACAGCGTATCGGCAAAGACAACGAAGCAGATATCCGGCTCGCAGATTGGACAGAACCTAGCATGCAGCTGACCTTTAACGAGCATGGGGAAGTACAGCTAGAGATACTTGATAGCGAGCCACTTTCTTTAGAGAATGAAATGAATAGCAGTGCATCACCACTCACCAATACCATGCTCCATCCCAAAATTATGCTGGTAGATTGGATCCCACAAAAGTTTGGGGATGTGGTTTTATGTGTAGGACAAGCAGGAGGAAATTGGCCTGATGATGCACAGCTGCTCAGCCTTATTTTTTCTCCACAAACACCTTCTAACGAAGCGGAAGAAGAATCTAATATATTAGCTGCCCCTACACGGCATAAATGGCTTTTATTACTGGCTTCTTGTGTGATTTTAGGGGTTATAGCAATCAATATAGGTATATTAAGCCAGATCCGGCAGCGCGCGCATATAGAATATGAAGCCACCGTGAATACCTTACCTAATCAAATAAACCGCGCATTCAAGCAGACGAATATCACTGGATTAGAAGTGAGTACACGGGGTGATTTGGTCGTAATCGATGGCATGGTTAACACCAGTGCAGATGACGCTGTAGTGCGCGAGATTATAGAAAAATTTAATGACCTGGGCCGCATTTCACCACACTACGATGTTGCAAGCCAAGTGGCACAAAATATTGCTGAATCATTAGATCTCCCCAATATCAAGGTTGAATACCTCGGAAAAGGCGCTTTTCAAGTATCAGGCATAGTCGCTGACTTACCTGGTGCACAACAAGCGCTTGCACGTCTAGCACCTGATTTAAGCAGCAATATCAAAAAAATAGATTCCAGACTTACTACTCCTAGAGCCGGAACCCCTTCTTATTCTGGATTAATGGCAGATGGAAATGTGAAATATTTTGAGACACCGGATGGTGTAAAGCATATGTACGCCACCGAGCCATAAAATTTACTCGACTATATTAATAACTCTATGGAGAATATATATGTATCAAGCTTTGCAACATGCTTATGATGAAGTGGGATTATTATCAGACCAACCCCTCACTGAAAAAAACGCTACGTTGCTATGTAACGCCTTTTTAGAAACCATTAAAGAACTAAGTCAGGCTGCTAGTTCCAGCAAAGATCAGCAAGATAGTATAACCATTGCAAAATTGTCAGAAGGCATGATGGCGGGAGAACGGCTCATTAAACATATTTGGAATAACCAGTCCACATACACAAAGGGCTCATGATTATTTTTTATAAATAATAGGGTATATTTTTTATTATACATTTACTATACAAGCAATTAAAAAAACCTTTAAGTTAATTTAAATATAATATATTCTTAACGGGGAGTACATAATGGAAGGTCTAAATGCCAGTAGCGGGGCTAAAATTGGAATTGATAATATATTAAATGTCATGGATAAGCAGCTCGAAATGAATAATGCAGATATGTCAGCCAAAATTGGAGTACAAGGTGCCAATAAAGCAAATGATTTGTTAAGATAGCTATCAAAAAAATAAGTACAAATTATTTCATGTAAAAAACATAAAAAAAGGAGAAAATCATGGCAGTGGGTGCTGGACTTGGTGCAATATCGGGAGCTGCTAACATCCTTGGGACCGCGGGGGCACAAATTGGACTGAACGAAGTAAATGATTTTGCAAAAATGCAGGTGCAAGCCAGTAATAAAGCAAGTGCATTGATACCTCCAAATTGATAAATTTAAAAAATAGCTGGACGTATGAAGGGTGCCAAATACATTCTTTATACGTCCAGCTATTTTTTATTATGCTATTTTATTTGCATAAATATAATAAAATTGTCGGCATACATTTATACTACTTTAGTGTAGAGATATTTTAAGATTGCGGGCCAAACCAAATAGGGGCATATATTGCTATATGCCCCTTAAAATTGATTACCTCATAATTTTTTCTAATTTACATTATTTTTGGACCGTTACGCCCGCCACCGAAATTTTCCTTAAGGCCGTTAAATCCGTCACCTAGAAGATTATTCATATTCTTATTTTCTCCTCCTTCTTCAGTCTCAGCTTTTTTTCCACCTATAGCAGACATAACCATCGATATAGCAGCTTGAACGAACATACCCATTATAATTCCTTTGATGTATTAATTTTATTAAAAACTTCACTCTATAAAAATGAAATATAAATATATTTCATTCAATATAAATTGCAATTACTGGATACATAAATTCAAAATTTATTTATTTTTTACTGCATATAACTGCTGAGTCGTTTCTTTTATTTTCTCCATTAATCGCCCACATGCAAGCATACCCTGGTGAATTTTTGCAAAAGCCATACTATCTTGAATGCTCTGACTAGAACTAGCTGCTTGATCTATATTTCGTGCTGTAACTATAAAAGCCTGGCTAATTTTTAAATATTTCTCATCAGTAAATGTCTCATCTGAAATGACATTTAGCTCTTTACTCACTTCTTCCATGGCTTGATACATCTGCTTTCTCCATATTGCGAATATCGTATTTGCGCAAAACATTTATCCCGTAAACCTATGACTTAATATAATACATTCCTCTAAAAGATATCAGCAGAGATGCGAAGAAATTACATCGTTTACGAATAAGAAATAAACACAGTAATTTTTTTGAAAAAAACTATAAAAAAAAGAGAATGCACTACGCTCTTTCCATTAAAAAATTGTCTATTATTTCAACAAAAAAATATCATAAAAAACCCCAAAAACCTCAAAAAATTTATTTACTTCCCATGAAAAAAATTATTTTACTTCGCGTATCAATTCATCACTTCGCATTTGCTAAACATACCAATTAGCAAATCATTATTATGGAATCAAATTATATCGCCTTACGCATAAAAAATTAACCCATATAAAATAGGTAAAAACAATGAGCCACCAGGAATCAAAAAATTATCTGCAATGCACTGGATATGCAGCAAGATGCCTATCAACCTGCATTGGGTACGCGTTATATAATAATAAAAAAATGAAAGGGATAGATATTAATGATATTGAATCTCTACGCGAAGCCTTGCGTATTTTACGCCCAAATATTGCAGGTTTAGCTTATTTTGATGCGATGATTCAAATTGAAAAAGGAGATCTGGCAACAGCTACAACTACACTCCGGGATGTACTGTATGCTGTGCCAGACTATACTAGTGCAAAAGCCATTTTGACTGATATTCTTTTTAAACAGAAAGATCCGAGCTGGAAAAGCCTAGCACATGAAATTATTGAAAGTAATGATTCATTAGAGTCTGAAATAGAAATGGTCCATTTTCTCTTTGAATCAGACTGGATGAAACAAGGCATATGGAGCAAAGAAAAGGCAGATAATTTAAAAAAAGAGCGGCTCGATCGTTTTCAAAAAACCGAAACTAATATGCAAAACCAAAATAGCATGAATACCATACAGCCTTATGCAATTCGCATGTAGTATATTGTTTGGAGAAAAATTTTTACTATCAGTCAATTTTATTTAAATAATAAACAATATATTAATTTAATATGCATTTAAATTAATAAAAAATCTAAAATTAGGAGAATAATTATGGCACAAGTAATTCTAGAGAATGGAACCTACACCAGCCTACCAATAAATAAACAAAATCCCAGCTCTGGTGGTGGCAGTAGCTCTGGCGGCGGCGGAGATTTTTCTTTAGGAGATTCACTGGAGAAAGGGTTAGCTATGATAAAAGAAGCTGAAAGAGCCGCACTAGCATTAGCAGAGGCAAATATGAATGCGAACGTAACGAAAAAAGGTGCGGAAAATGCTGAAGGCATTGTTCGATAAAAAATAAAGAGCATTAATTTAAAAAGGAGAAGGCTACTAAAAAGTAGCCTTCTCCTTTTTAAATTTACTAATAATGCTTTTTTCTAAATATATTTATTCACTCTTGCACCACCCAACTCAAAGGATAACGCCAGTCCCGCCCAAAACCCCTGCGCGTCACACGCGTGCCCGGTGGAGCCTGGTAGCGTTTATATTCACTACGCCAAAGTAAGGAGAGCACTCGATCAATATCCTCTATGGCATAGCCTGCAGCAAGGAGCTCCTTTTTACCGGCGTGTTCTTCCATCACAAGCTTTACGATAACGTCCAGCGTTGCGTAGGCAGGCAGACTATCTTGATCGGTCTGGTTATCACGCAGCTCAGCAGAGGGGGCGCGAGTTAAAATCCGTAGTGGAATCAAAGGAGTGTCTGTAGTTATCCTAGGCTGCTTTTTTTCTTGCTCTACCGCATTACGATAATGGCATAGCGCATAGACGGATGTTTTAAATACATCTTTAAGCACGGCAAACCCACCGGCCATATCGCCATAAAGGGTGCAATATCCAACCGCCATTTCACTTTTATTGCCCGTAGTAAGTACCAACGCGCCGGACTGATTAGCCAGCGCCATAAGAAACATTCCACGTATACGGGCTTGGAGATTTTCCTCAGTCAACCCGCTGGCGTTCACCTCGACAGAAGCCTGAGCCAATGCCGGAGATAGCGTAGCGCGGCATGCATCAAATACGGATGTCACGGGGAGCTCCGTATACTGCACGCCTAGGTTTTGCGCTAAAGTGCGCGCATCGTCTAGCGATATTTGCGCAGTATATTGAGAAGGCATCATCACGGCATGCACATGCTTTGCACCCAGCGCATCGCATGCAATTACCAAGGTCAGTGCGGAATCAACTCCGCCTGATAGGCCAATAAGTGCATCTTTAAACCCACTTTTACGCATATAGTCGCGCACCCCTACTACTAGCGCTTGGTAGAGTTGCGCAGTGTCGCTCTCCAGTACACTGCATGCACCACGTAGATCCAAGCGCGGTATGTCAGGCGTTTGGTCTGCAAAAGGGGCCTGCATTTCGCACTCTACCCACCCTATTGCCTCTTCAAACTGCGGTAATTGCATAGTGCATGCACCATGGGAATCCAGCGCAAAGGATCCCCCATCAAAAACCAATTCATCTTGCCCTCCTACTAGATTGAGATAGATCAATCCAAGTGGACCCTCGCAAGCGCTGGCCTGCTCCAACATGGCGCGCATTCTCTGAAGGCGAAAGGCCATTTTTCCTTCATGCCAAGGTGATCCATTGAGTACCAGCATAAGCTGCGCGCCCTGGGCGCGAGCTTCTAGCATAGGCGTAGGAGTCCACGCATCTTCACAAATCAATAGTGCGCACCGCACCCCTTGTATATCAAATAGGAAAGGCGCATGTCCGGGCACAAAATAACGGTACTCATCAAATACTTGCGTTGTAGGCAGCATTCGTTTGTCATACCGCCCTGCAATGCGCCCCGCTATCAACTGCGAAGCGGAATTAAACAGATCAATGGGTGGGTTTTCTAAGGGCCTGGGTATAGGGTCTTCTGAGCTATGGTGCCCCGTGCAATGCGGGTGCCCTACTATAACTTGCAAGCCTTCAAATATTTTTAGGCGCTGTGCGAGTAATTCCAAGGCAGTAGTGCTCTGCTGATTAAAATCAGGACGCAATAAAAGATCTTCTGGAGGAAAGCCCGTAAGCGCTAGCTCGGGTGTAAGCAGCAAATGCGCGCCTTTTCCATGCGCTATGCGCGCAGCTTCAACAATTTTGTCGCTATTACCTGCAAAATCACCCAGCACCGGGTTCATCTGCGCTAACGCTATACGAAGGGCCATACCAACTCCAACAGAAAAAACACAAGGCAGAAAAATTAACTCTGCACAGCCAAAGCTTTGGCTTCTTGGTAACTCTGCACCCCTTCCATAATTTCTTGATGGGCCGCATCAGCTGCCTGCCAACCTTCAACTTTCACCCACTTACCCTTTTCCAGCGCTTTGTAATTCTCAAAAAAGTGCTGAATTTGCGCCTTCAAATGCATAGGTACATCATCTATAGAACGCAAAGAAGCAGTCATAGGACATACTTTATCCAAAGGCACAGCAACCAACTTCGCATCAATACCGGATTCATCCGTCATTTTAAGCATTCCCAATGCACGGGCACGCACTAATGAACCAGAGAGGAGTGGAAAAGGCGTAATCACCAACACATCAACCGGATCTCCATCACCCGACAGCGTTTGAGGAATAAAACCATAATTTGCCGGATAACGCATACCCGTTGAAATAAAGCGATCTACCACCAACATCCCCAATTCTTTATCCGCTTCATATTTCACTGGATCACTGTTTGCGGGGATCTCAATCACCACATTAAACTCATTGGGCAAAGCATTGCCTGCAGGCAGATCATTAAAATTCATGGTAGTGCTCATCCTTTTTTATAAAAAGTGCGTTCCCTTGCGAGGAACATTGCGCGCTATAACGCGCGCTGCTTCATTTTTGCGACAAAAAGCCCGCAGAACAGGATAGTTATGCAGGCTTTTAGATTTCACCCATCACTTCAGACAAGTTAATAATACATTATACCTTTCCAAATTCCCCAGCATGAAGAATGAATCTGATGTATTGATAGGGCCGTCCACTTATGAGAAGCGTACAAGCGCCGAACAGCAGAGGCAGCCCCTTAGACTCGCAACAAAGCGGCCCGTTGAATGCGTGCAAATGGCGCGCTGGGCTTGCACAAAAAATCCATCTCTCAATATTTAAAGTCCGTAGGAGCCTGCAAAAGCAGACGAGTCATGTAATTTATGCCTTCCGCCTTACCTAGCTGCTCGTACTGTAACTGTCTAGGTATTCGAGCGCTTAGAGTTGCCAAAGGTTATAATATTTCTCTAATATTTTTTTCAGACAAAAGTACTACAAGCCTATCTTTTTACAGCGTAACCAATTTGGGTTAATTTAAAAACAGGGAACTAGATTCTCGGAACATAATTCATGACAGCCTAGGGCATGTCCTCAATTGCCCCAAAGGGCCCATCTTCGGGGTCGTGCGGTG
>JASSUF010000183.1:0-3719 GCA_031963365.1 Mycoavidus cysteinexigens | reverse complement strand
GCAGTGGCCTGCATGTTGGGGTTCCTTCGTCACCACCAACCTACCGTTCTTTGCTTTTTCTTATGGTTGGTGGAGCTTTGTGAATTCCTTTTGCATAGCCATGTCGGTAGGTTGGTGGTGACGAAGGAACCCCAACACGCGCGCCACAGTCTCTTTGAGTACCTGCGTAACATCAGATATCAATTTTTTAAATTTTAAACGAAGGAATAACCATGCTTCTTCCAGATAATTTGACATACACCGCTTCGCATGAGTGGGTCTTGCTAGACAAACAGCAAGGGGTGGCTGCTATTGGCATCACGGCACATGCACAAGAAGCGCTAGGGGATATTGTTTTCTTAGAGCTCCCTACTATCGGCAAACAAGTTACTGCAGGCGAGGCCATAGCGGTAATCGAGTCAGTGAAAGCAGCTTCCGATATCTATGCGCCTGTTTCTGGGGAAGTGGTAGAAGTGAATGAAGCATTAGCACAAGCGCCTGAATCATTGGGCGACGACCCTTATGCCGCATGGCTTTTTAAACTTAAATTGTCTGATGTGACTGCGCCAGATGCCCTGCTTAGCGCTGCTGCATATCGTGAAGCGATCGGTGGATAAAGCATAGCTTTTTCTGTCGTCTGCGATGTTCTGGCTTCCCCTCACGTGCAGCATGCTGATACTGGCATGCTGCATCGGTATTTCCTTCTCCTTTTATTGCACCCATGTCCTTTTCTTCTCTACACCAACTAGAACAACACGATGCCTTTGCGGCTCGGCATATTGGACCTTATTCCGAACAACAACGGCATATGCTTGATGTATTGGGTTTTGCCTCATGCGAAGACCTAGTAGAAGCGGTTATTCCTTCCTCTATCCGCCGTCAGGACACTTTGCCATTAGGGCCATTTAGTGCGCCTAAAAGCGAAGTAGAGGCTTTGGCGCAATTGCGCAGCCTGGCAGGACAAAACCAAGTATTTCGCTCCTTTATTGGACAAGGCTATTACGGCACGCACACCCCCCAAGTCATAGCACGCAATGTGCTGGAAAATCCTGCGTGGTACACGGCATATACGCCTTATCAGCCAGAAATTTCACAAGGGCGGCTAGAAGCGCTACTTAATTTCCAGCAGATGATCACCGATCTGACGGGTTTAGATATTGCCAATGCATCGATGCTTGATGAGGCCACGGCAGCCGCGGAAGCCATGACCTTGTTATTGCGCGCTCGTTCTGGTGCGGCTGCTTCAAATGTGTTTTATGTGGCAGAAGATGTGCTGCCTCAAACTATTGAAGTGCTACACACCCGTGCTCGGCCGCTCGGCATTGAAATCGTGGTTGGGCCTGCGCAAGAAGCAGTGAAGCACCCCTCTATTTTTGGCGTGCTGCTGCAATACCCTGGGGTGCAAGGAGATGTGCGAGATTACGCGGCATTAACCGCGGCTATCCGACAATCCAAAGCGGCAGTGGTGGTAGCTGCTGATCTTCTGGCATTAACCGTACTCGCCCCTCCAGGTGAATGGGGCGCAGATATTGCGATTGGGAATACACAACGTTTTGGGGTTCCGATGGGCTTTGGAGGCCCGCATGCAGCATACTTTTGTGTGCGAGATGCATTAAAGCGTCATCTGCCCGGTCGTTTGATTGGGGTTACGAAAGATGCGCAGGGCAATCATGCGTTGCGCTTAGCGCTGCAAACCCGTGAACAACATATTCGTCGTGAAAAAGCCACGTCGAATATTTGCACAGCGCAGGCTTTGCTCGCGATGATGGCTAGTTTTTATGCGGTGTACCACGGTCCACAGGGTTTGCGCTCGATTGCACTGCGTGTGAATCGATTTGCCATGCTTTTTGCTGCGGCAGTGAAACAACTTGGATTCACGCTTAGCAATGACACTTTCTTTGACACCCTCACACTCCATACAGGAGTGCATACCGCGGTGCTCCATGCTAGTGCTCGGGCAGTCGGTTTGAATGTAAGAGAAATCGATGACGCCTATATCGGTGTGTCATTTGACGAAACAACGACCCGCGCGGATCTACAGGCATTATGGTCTGTATTTGCGCAAGTAAAAGCAGGTTCTGCACCTTCGACGGCGCACACATTAGATATCGATGCGCTGGACCAAAACTTGCTCCAAAATCAGCAATCGCAAGCTACCTGGCCCTCTACAATGACCCGGCATAGCGCGTATCTCACACATCCCGTTTTCAACAGCTACCACGCTGAACACGAGATGCTGCGATATCTGCGCAGCCTAGCCGATAAAGATTTGGCGCTCGATCGCACGATGATCCCATTAGGCTCATGCACGATGAAGCTTAATGCCACCTCTGAAATGCTGCCCGTGACTTGGCCTGAGTTTGCCAATCTGCATCCGTTAACCCCTGCTGAGCAAACACAGGGATATCGTTTGATGATTGATCAACTCGAACAAATGCTAGTGGCTTGTACAGGCTATGCAGCGGTCTCCTTGCAACCCAATGCAGGCTCGCAAGGAGAGTATGCAGGCCTTCTTATTATTCAGGCCTATCACGCATCCCGCGGTCAATCACAGCGTACCGTGTGCCTAGTTCCCGCTTCGGCGCATGGCACTAATCCAGCCTCAGCCCAGATGGTAGGAATGAAAGTAGTCGTGGTCGCCTGTGATGCGAATGGCAATATCGATTTGGCTGATTTACAAGCCAAGGTGACACAGTATTCCGATACCTTAGCTGCGCTTATGCTGACCTACCCCTCAACACATGGTGTGTTTGAGCGCTCGGTTAAAGAGGTATGTGAGTTAATTCATGCACACGGTGGGCAAGTGTATGTCGATGGCGCCAATATGAATGCGATGGTTGGGCTGATGGCTCCAGGCCAGTTTGGGGGAGATGTATCCCATTTAAATCTGCATAAAACATTTTGTATTCCGCATGGTGGCGGGGGGCCTGGAGTAGGTCCTGTTGCCGTAGCGGAACATTTAAAAGCATTTTTGCCTAATCAGCATTCAACAGGCTATGAACGTAGCAAGCAAGGTATTGGCGCGGTATCAGGCGCTGCGTATGGTTCTGCATCGATTCTGCCTGTTTCTTGGATGTATATTGCAATGATGGGCGCTGCCGGCTTAACAGCCGCTACGAAAACAGCCATTCTTAGCGCAAACTATATAGCCAAGCGACTCCATGATCACTATCCGGTGCTCTATACCGATGCATCCGGTTTAGTCGCCCATGAATGCATCTTGGATGTACGGCCTTTAAAAGAAACGAGCGGTATCACCGTAGAAGATGTAGCTAAGCGTTTAATCGACTATGGATTCCACGCACCAACCATGAGTTTCCCAGTGCCAGGCACCTTGATGGTAGAGCCCACTGAATCAGAATCTTTGGTAGAGATTGATCGTTTTATTGATGCGATGATTGCTATTCGCAAAGAGATAAAAGCTATTGAAGAAGGGCGTGCAGATCGCTTGGATAATCCGCTTAAACATGCGCCTCATACCGCAGCTATGGTGATGGCAGATGAGTGGCCTCATGCTTATTCGCGTGAGGCAGCAGCCTATCCATTGCCTACGCTAAAAAGCCGCAAATACTGGCCGCCTGTTGCACGCGCTGATCAGGCGTACGGAGACCGGAATTTATTTTGCTCTTGTTTACCAATAGAGTAACTAACTGGTGTTACGCAGGTATTCAAGAAGCCAATGGTTTGCATGTTGGGGTTCCTTCGTCACCACCAACCTACCGTCCTTTGCTTTTCTTGTG
>JASSUF010000182.1:0-3871 GCA_031963365.1 Mycoavidus cysteinexigens | reverse complement strand
TTACACAAAACGCCTACGATACTTATCTTTAATATTTTACGTTAGCGCTTATGGGGTTCGTTCCTCACCCCAACCTACCTTGATTTCATACGCATTGCTACTATTAATACGGTGCCCCAATACGCTACATAAGCTAAAACATTGGTCAGTGAAGGTTGGGCGCGGTAGCCTGTTAGCGTGGCGATAAGCGATCCAACAGGGCCAGAGTTACTCAACAGGGCTGCACTATTCCACAAGGGATCAGGGCCGCTAGGTATAGCCTCCAGGCCAATCAGAATATCGAGCCCACTTTGAAATAAACCACAGGCCAAAAAGAGCAGCATCACTTCGGTAATGCGAAAGAAATGCTTCCAAGATAAAACAGCACTACCGAGCTGCAGCACGTAAAACGTCAATAACGCAAGCGCAACCCCTAGCACAATGCCCATAATCTCAGAAGGGAGCATATGAGCTGCCTGTCCGACTCCCAAGCCGTATAAAAAGATAACAGTTTCGCTGCCTTCCCGCGCAACGGCTAATGCAGCAAGTAAAGCTACGCCCCACCACTGCGCTTTCTCTGCTTTGCGTTCAAGTACAGCTTCCATATTTTTTTTGAGGGTGCGCCCATGCTTTTTCATCCAAAATACCATCTGCACCATAAGTAAGCAGGCCACAAACATCATACTGGCTTGGAAAATATCTTGCTTATCACCTGATAGCAAAGTGCCCATATGAATTAAGCCCGCTCCTAAACCAAGCGCTGCGAGTCCACCTAGTGCTGCGCCAAACCATAAATAGGGCAACCCTCTTTGAGCGGTTGCATCTCCACGACGCAACCACGCATACAAAATACCTATGACCAGCAAGGCTTCAACACTTTCACGCCAGACGACAAATAGTATTTGTCCCATTTAGTAGGCCCCAAGATAAAGAGGTATTTGAAAAAATCTTATTGCGCGACGATTACACCTTGCCCTGTAGCTTGATGAAAATCGTCAAAAAAAGTGTACTCACCCGGAGATAAAGAACGAATCACAATAAAAGACTGCGCACCAGGCGAGAGCACTTTCTCTTTACGAAGCGCCAGACTTTCAAATTCAGCAGCGGTTCGTCCTGTATTTTGAAGAATAATCTTGAAACGCACTTTAGCAGGCACGACCAAGCGCGAGGGGGTGAGCTCCCCATCTTTCATCACTATGGTGTAGGTGGGTAATTCTTCGGCGAATAAAGGCCGGATTATCGACAATGTGCTTAGAATGCCGAAAATCAGATATTGGTAGATCTTTTTCATGATTACCTCGTAGGCTGGGGGGATGTTGGAACCCCAACATGTCGACCACTGACTTTTAATCTTTGCTCTTTGGTAATTAAAAGCAGGTTTTCAAAGGACATTGGTAAGGTGTTGGGGTTCCTTCGTCACCACCAACCTACGCATACCATTGACTTAATATCCGCCTTTTTTGCCAATTCCTGCGAATACAAAATCATATTCGACTGTAAAGGGCTTAAACCATGGCCCTACACCGGTTTCTTTATCGACATGGCGTCCAAAACCTTGGTGCCCAGTCTGGATGGGAGGAGCAATGTAAAAGGTGAGATGGTATTTACCAGGTCCAAATAATTTCACATTTTCACCATAGTGCGGGCCATCGTTCGCAACCATAGCCATCAAATGGCCTTCGTCTTTTTTATCCGTACCTACTTTAGTTAATGTGTAGCGCACTTGCAGATAAGGCATCCAATCGCCTTCAGCAAATCCAGTTGGATTATCTTTTGTCGCATGGATATCTGCCTCTAGATGGATATCCGCTTTTGCTGCAGACAGCATCATATCGTCCGGTTCCATCGTAACGGGTTGCAGATAGACTGCACCTATTTCCATGCCATTTTGAATATGTGGTTTACCAATCGGATATTCCCTTGCTAATGCAGGCTGCAAAGCGGCGAGACCTATTAGGGATATAACGGGTATGGCAACAGAGCGCACCCATTTTTGGGCAAGCACAGCATAATGATTTAACGAAAAAAACATATAGCCTCCTGAATGAATATAGGTTGGTGGTGAGGAACGAACCCCAACATGATGACCGTTATCCTTTTAAAACCTGCATGTACAGGCCAAAAACAATAATTAAAAGTCAGTGGTATGCATGTTGGGGTTCGTTCCTCACCACCAACCTACCGTCCATTGATTTAATAAAAAAACCAGCAACCATTTTTTAGATTACCCCTTAGGTAATGGTCACCCTAGCAAACCGACGCTTACCTACTTGCACGGTATAACAGCCTGCGGGAAATTTCAGCGCTTTATCTGAAAGCACCACCCCATCCACACGCACCCCCCCTTGTTCGATCAAACGCATAGCTTCACTACTTGAAGGCACTAAATTTGCCTGCTTGAGTAAAGGCCCAATTGCTAACGGAGCACCTTGCAAGACCACTTCAGGAATCTGGTCTGGCACGCCGCCTTTGGCACGATGGTTAAACGCTTCCAAAGCATGCTGTGCGTCGATTTGCGAGTGGAAACGGGCTACGATTTCCTGCCCGAGGAGCACTTTGAAGTCTCGTGGATTACGCCCTTCTTCTACTTCCTGACGAAAACCTGCAATCTCTTTTTCATCACGCAACGAAATAAGCGTGTAATAGCGCCACATCAGCGTGTCGGACAAACTCATTAATTTGCCAAACATCTCCAAAGGTGGTTCATCAATACCAATCGTATTGCCTTTAGATTTTGACATTTTTTCTACGCCGTCCAGCCCTTCTAATAAAGGCATAGTCAGCACACACTGCGGCGCTTGACCATATTGCTTTTGCAACTCTCGCCCCACGAGCAAATTAAATTTCTGATCCGTGCCCCCAAGCTCCAGGTCTGAGCGTAAAACTACAGAATCGTAGCCCTGCATCAAAGGATAGAGAAATTCATGTAAAGCGATAGGGGCTTGGCCCCGAAAACGCTTTTCAAAATCATCTCGCTCCAGCATACGCGCTACGGTATAACGAGACGCTAATCGAATTAGTCCTTCTGTGCCCAATTCCGTTGACCACTCACGGTTATAGCGAATTTCGGTTTTATCTGGATCCAGTATTTTGATAGCTTGATCAAAATACGTCATCGCATTCGCTTCCACTTGCTCACGCGTTAAAGGGGGGCGAGTGCTGTTACGTCCGGATGGGTCACCGATCAACGAAGTAAAGTCACCTATCAAAAATATAGCGGTATGTCCCAAAGCCTGTAACTGACGCAATTTAGTAAGGACCACGGTATGCCCTAAATGCAAATCGGCTGCAGTGGGGTCTAACCCCAATTTAATGCGCAATGGCACACCTGTTGCCTCGCTTTGCATTAATTTTTGGACAAACTCGTTTTCTACTAAAAGTTCATCACACCCTCGCCGAGTAACGGCCAAGGCATGAGCAATAGACTCGGATAAAGGCATTTTTGCAGAGTCAGCAGAAGACTGGGGAGTAAAGCTAAGATCAGGAATTTGAGAGATAGGCATGTTCTGAACGCCCTGTTAGCAGTACTGGCAAATACGCAGTCTGTAACAAAGCTGGCGATAAAGGTACAAAACGGAAGAACGCTGAGAAATAGAGAGACTAAGAAAAGCTAGCTCATACAATTTGAGCATTGTAGGGGAAATAGGAAAAAACGTTGCTAAATCTGTACAGATTTTCGGCCTATAGTTTAAAAATACCCTTCTTTTCTGGCCTATTTCTCCACTACATTACCTTTTTAGCCACTATGAGCGTTCTACTTGGTAGAAGCAGAGCAATGGCATGCAACAATCATGAAAATATATAAAAAACTGATTTACGGAGGCATTCAAGAAGACAGTGGTATGCATGTTGGGGTTCGTGCCTCACCACCAACCAATGGCATTCGGTTAAG
>JASSUF010000181.1:0-3881 GCA_031963365.1 Mycoavidus cysteinexigens | reverse complement strand
CGTTTGGGGCAACTTCCAGAGCTTAACCGAATGCCATTGCACCGCCAACCTACGAGTATCCCTGCGCTTCTCTCCCTCCCCATAGTCCTAATGCATATAGGTAGATGGGGGATTTTTTATTTATTTTTCTTGTGTCTGCTTCCACTCGCTTTCCCTATCTGTTTGTACGCCGTGGGCGTTTGCAGAGCTTGTTACCCCATATCGCATCGATCGTTTTTTTAATCGAGGTATCCGGCCGGGCATCGACTTGTATGGCGCAAGAAGCGCTGTTGCCTTCGCATGCACTTTCTCGATCTTCTATACAGCGTATTGGGCAACCTCATTCGCGGTCTCAGTCTACATCGCAATTGCACCCTCAAGGCATACCACACCCTGTACCCCCTTTAAAAATGGCGCCCATGCTGACTGAGCACCCTTTGTTGCCAGGAGATAAAGCTGCGCGCTTTTTATCGGGTGGCCAAATTAAGGGGCAAGTGCGTCAAAAGGTGGAGATGGTGCGCTCAAAAGACGCACAAGCTGAAATCCGTTCACCGGATTCCATCGTTAAAGCCAATATATTGCGCTATGACCCAGATACAGACCGCGCAGATGCTTGGGGTGATGTGCATCTAATTTATAAGGGAAGCGTGTTGGCAGGCCCTGAGGCGCATTTAAATGTGCAAGCCAGACAAGGCTATATGCTCTCTCCTACGTATTACCTCAATACGACAAAAGGGTGGGGGAAGGCGCGGCGTGTAAATCTGTCAGGTCCTGAACATGTCGTTATTGAGGAAGGCATCTATACGGTATGCGATTGCCCTGCGGATCCTGTATGGTATTTAAAAGCGCATTCTATAGATTTAGATCAGGGTAATAACCGTGGAGTGGCAAGAAACGCAGCCTTGTACTTTAAAGGCGTGCCTCTTTTTGCAAGCCCTTATGTTTCTTTTCCACTCTCTAGTGGCCGGCAATCTGGCTTTTTGCCTCCTCGGGTGCAGATAGATTCGGTTTCGGGTATCAGTACTACCTTCCCCTATTATTTTAATATTGCGCCCAATTATGATGCCACTTTGTATCCTAGGCTGATTACCCGGCGCGGGCCGATGATTGGTGCAGAATATCGTTATCTTTCTACTACGTATAAAGGCTCGATATTTGTTGAAGATTTACCCTACGATGCAATAGCGAAAACCAATCGTTATGCGATGTATGTAAAGCATCAACAAACCTTCGGAAAAGGCTTTGGCGGTTATGTAAATTACAACCGCGTATCGGATAACGCGTATCCGCAAGAAATTGCAGGGAATAATTTATTTATTAATGGGATGCAGTTGCTATATCCCCAAGAAGTAGGCCTGACTTGGAAAGAAGGGCCGTGGAGTGTGGTGGCACGCCGGCAATATTGGCAAACTTTGCCGCCTTCTTTGCCCCCTTATGCGCGTGAACCGCAGATCAATGCGAGGTTTGGACGCTATAACTGGGGAAATGCTTATTTGCCTGGCGGAGTGGATGCGAGTGCAGAGCTTGATTTCTCCCGATTCCGGATCATGACGCAAGAAGCCGCGCAAGGACAAAGGGCAGTATTTAATCCATCGATTAGTTATCCGATTGTTCGACCTGAGTATTTCATTACTCCTAAGATTCAGGCCCATTTTGCAGCGTATGATCTGAATAGAAATCAATCTAATCGTTTAAGTGTTGCTATACCTACGTTGAGCCTAGATACGGGTTTAATTTTTGAGCGTCCTGCAGTGCTTTTTGGGCAAGACTATATTCAAACCCTTGAACCGCGCGCGTATTATGTTTTTACTCCATATCGTGATCAAAATAATATTCCTATTTTTGATACGGTAGAGTCAGACTTTAGTTTTGCAGAGATTTATACAGGGAATACGTTTATTGGTAATGACCGTGTGGCGGATGCTAGCCGTTTAACCACAGGTATTACAACCCGCTTTATCCGTGCTATGGATGGTGATGAGCGTGCCCGCCTGGTTTTAGCGCAGCAGTACTACTTTAAGCAACAACGTACTACACTTACGCCCTCTGTATCGCGCGCACTGGCCAATCATTCGGATTTATTGTTGGGTGCCTCTTTCAAAATGGGTGCAGGCCTAGCCTCAGAAACCGGGATTCAATATAACCCAGATACCCATCAACTCATTCGCTCTAATCTGGGTTTTGCATGGAGTCCAGAAAACCGAAAAGTGTTCAATGCAGCTTATCGATATACCCGACCCAGTACCGCCTTGCGCGATACGCCTATTCGCCAAATCATCTTGTCCGCACAATGGCCACTGCTTGCGAATCGTAAGTTGTATGGAATCAGCCGGATTAACTATGATTTGGATGGTCAGCGTCTTGCAGATGGCGTGATGGGTTTTCAATATGATGCGCCGTGCTGGTCATTTGGTTTTGGAGTGCAGCGCTTTGCTAATAGCAGAGACAATATTCCTAGACCGGTGCCTGGTGTGCCTACGACGGCTAAACCTTTATCCGGTTTGCGTGTGCTTGCGCAACTTGAACTCAAAGGGCTTTCAAAAATTGATAATGGTTTGATCGATCAATTTGTAGCAAGTGTCCCGGGTTATATGGCGCTCCCCTCTGTGCGTTCTGCTGCTGAACCTTTTACTGAATACGAATAACACAGCCTTTTGTGGCTCCCAAGGAAAATATCTATGCGTAAGCCGATTAGAATTTTAGGGCGTGTTTTGCTCGCTTGTATTGCTATGCTGATGCTGATTGCGTTTATTAGCATCGTCTGTGGTTTGCAGTCTTCCGCGCATGCGCAAGCGTTGCCATCCGTGCAAAAAGGAGGGGCCCTCCATTCGCTTCAAGACTTAGACCACGTGGTTGCTGTGGTGAACCAAGAAGTCATTACCGAACGAGAGCTTGCTGCCCGTGTGCGTTTGATTTCCTACCGTGCGCATCGGCAGTCACTTGCGAGCAAAAAATCTGCTGGCGCATCTAAAATAGCAAGCGCTTCGCCTATATTGCCTCCCCAAGATGTACTCCGTAAGCAAGTGCTTGAGCACTTGGTATTGCAGCGCGTACAGCTTCAAAAAGCGCAAGAAGAGGGCATTTCCCCAGAAGATGCTGCAGTTACGCACGCATTAGAAAACCTTGCTCGCAATGAAAACCTTTCTTTAGCGGCCTATCGTCAGCAATTAGAATCAGCGGGGTTTTCCTGGTCAGCTATACAAAGTGAAATGAAAAATGAGTTGAGCATTGAAGCGCTCCGCCAAAAAGAGGTGGATCGCAAAGTGACCGTATCTGATGCCGATGTGGATCAATATATGGCGAACCCCGGTTCTGCTAATGAATTAGCACACGCAGCTGCGCAGTCCCCAGTAGCACGGCCTACCATGGAACAAGTCCATGTGCGTCATATTTTAATCCGCATACACCACGGTACCTCTGAAAAATCAGCGCAGCAGAAACTGCTTGAGTTGCGCCGGAAAATTTTAGCAGGAGCCGACTTTGGTGAGCTTGCGCGCACGGTTTCCGAAGATGGCTCGGCATCGCAAGGAGGGGATTTGGGATGGATTGCTTTGAGAGACACGGTTCCTGAATTTGCCCAAGCAGCCAGTGTATTAAAAGAAAACGCTATTAGCGAGCCGGTGCGCACTGAGTACGGCTACCATCTTATTCAGGTATTAGGGCGCCGTGCGCCAGATGTAAAAAATACTGAGATAGATAAGCAAAGAGACATTGCACGCCAGCTAATTGGCATACGCAAAGCCGAGCGCGCTTATGCACGTTGGTTAAGGGAATTGCATGACAGCACAACTATTCAATACAAACTCCAAACCCCATAAAATGGTCTGTGCGTTTCAGTAGGGTGTGCCCTCAATTACCCCAAAGGGTTCATATTTGGGGGAGCAGGAGCACAGGGACCGGAA
>JASSUF010000229.1:0-3936 GCA_031963365.1 Mycoavidus cysteinexigens | reverse complement strand
AAAAGGGCCGCATAACTCTTATTTGTGGCGTCCACTATTGACGACCTACCTCACTTTGCGTGTGGCGGAAGAGGCGTCAATGGGCTATGTATGGGTGCCGAATGTGCTGGACGGGGTATTGCAAACGAGCATAGGGCTGGCGCAAAGCGAAACCAGTGCGACCTTAGCCTTGCCGTTTGCAGTGGCACAGGTAAAGCAATGGAGCGAACTGCCGGTGCCTGCCTGGTCAGTAGTGCGTCCAGGGATGGATGATGGTGAAGTGGTGCGCAGGCTTGACGTGGATATTGTCGATGCGAGCGGGAAAGTAGCGCTGCACTTAAGTGGTTTCAGTACACGGCCTCTGAATGGGGTAGCCAGTCACGCGGCGGCTACCTCTCAGCCTATACTGTTGGCCCCGCAATGGACAGTACAAACTATAGCGCAATCGGCGACAGCACCGGTGTACGGGGTACATAAGATCTTGTTATGCGAGGTGAGTAAGGGTGATCTCGGGGCGGTCGCAGTGCCTGCAGCAGAGTGCGCCAGATTGAGAGAAAGTGGCACTCTGGCGCAGCGCTATGCAAGCTATGCAGTGCAATTGCTGGAATGGATCCAGAAAGAAGTTGCGGCCCATCCAGGCGAGGCGCTGTTGTTACAACTGGTGGTTCCCAGCGAAGATGAAGGCTCAGTGCTACAGGGTTTGGGCGGCTTATT
This sequence comes from Mycoavidus cysteinexigens, assembly GCA_031963365.1. Lineage (GTDB taxonomy): Bacteria > Pseudomonadota > Gammaproteobacteria > Burkholderiales > Burkholderiaceae > JASSUD01. The sequence goes on along the minus strand of JASSUF010000229.1, from coordinate 3,243 downwards.
ACGCAGCGCACAATACGAATACCCGCGGTTGACGTGCCAGGTGGTGGCAGTAGAGAGAGAAATATCGCCGCTCGTATTGGCGCAATATCTGCAAGCCGAAGTAGCATCGCCCGCTCCAATGGTGCGCTATGTTGGAGGAAAACGGGAGATATTGCGTTTTGAGCCATGGGAGATGGAAGAGGTGCCACTGCCGTGGCGCGATCAGGGCGTTTATTTGATCACAGGTGGTTTAGGTGGGATAGGGCAAGTGTTCGCGCGGGCGATCGTGCAGCAGGTACGCTATCCAGTGCTGGTGCTGACAGGGCGCAGCCCATTAAAGCTGGCGCAGGAGCGTGTGCTGCAGGAGTTGCAGACGATGGGCGCGCGGGTTGCGTACCGGGCAGTGGATGTGAGCGATGCTGGGGCTATGGCAGCCTTAATCATGGAAATTGTGGAGCAATATGGGCAATTAAACGGTGTGATCCATAGTGCAGGAATATTGCATGACGGTTTACTGGCGCAGAAGACCAGTGAGACCATGAGACAAGTTCTGGTGCCGAAGGTGGGGGGGCTCTTGGCTCTCGATGAGGCGACGCGAGAGGTAGCGTTGGACTGGCTGGTGTTGTGCTCATCAGTGGCTGGAGTGTTGGGCAATGTTGGGCAGACGGATTATGCGGCGGGGAATGGTTTCCTGGATGCCTATGCGCAGTATCGGTCGAAGCTGGCAGCGCAAGGCGAGCGCCAAGGCCGCACGGTATCGGTAGCTTGGCCCCTGTGGGCCGAAGGGGGCATGCAGCTAGATGTGGCGGCGCAAGAGCGGCTGCGACAGGACATTGGGCTGGAGGCAATGCCGAGCGACATCGGTGTGCTAGCTCTGTGTCAGGTGCTAGGGCAAGATGTGGCGCATATCGTAGTGGGGTATGGCGCAACGGCTCGCCTGCTGCAACGTCTACGGGCAGTTTACGAGGTGCTGCTGCCATCGGCCGTAATAGAAGAACGGGATGTAAATGATCCAACTGCAATAGGTGAGCTGCAATCGCAAATAGAGCATGCGTTGGTGGGGGTAATCTCGGCTCAATTGGAGATTGCGCGAGAGTATCTGGAGCGAGATACGCAGTTCAGCGAATTTGGTTTTGATTCAATCACGTTAACACAGTTCAGCAACCTATTGCGCCAGCAGTTTGGTTTAGCTTTGAGTCCAACGATATTCTTTGAATATTCGACGATTGCTGCACTAGCCGCTCATCTGGCGCAGAAACACCAGGCGGCATTCGCTCCAGCGTTTGCAGCAACGGTGGTGGCGCCGATTTATCCCGCTTTAGATGGTGGAGCGGTTCCTATATTACCTCGTCCGGTTTCTCGGCGTCAGCGAGGATGTGCTGCAGCGGCAATATTAAGTGAAAATAGGATTAGGAGCGAGGTGCTTAAGGGCGAGCCGATTGCTGTGATCGGGGTAAGCGGCTGTTTTCCGCAAGCGGAGGATATCGATACGCTATGGGCCAATTTATTGGCAGGTCAGGATAGCATCGGAGAGTTGCCAACTGGTCGCTGGAACCATGGTTCAGCGCCATTCATTCGCCATGCTGGCGTGGTTGAAAGTATTGACGAATTTGACCCGCTCTTTTTTGGTATTTCACCGGCCGAAGCGCAAGCAATGGATCCACAGCAGCGATTGTTGATGCTGTATGTGTATCGAGTGATTGAAGATGCCGGTTACTCGGTACAGAGTCTGTCTGGCAGTAATACAGCACTGCTGGTGGGAACTGCCGCCGGTAGTGGTTATGGACAGTTATTGGCGCAGGCAGGCGAGAGAGTAGCAGGGTACAGCGCAGCGGGGCTGGTAGGGTCGATGGGGCCTAATCGGATGAGCTATTGGCTTAATTGGCATGGACCGAGTGAGCCGATTGAAACGGCATGTTCGAGCTCGCTGATTGCTGTGCATCGGGCGCTAGAACTACTGCGTAGCGGTCAGTGCGCACAGGCAGTGGTAGGTGGAGTTAACACCTTACTGTCGTGGGAAATACATGAAAGTTTTACCCAGGCGGGCATGCTAAGCCCGGATGGCCGCTGCAAAACCTTCTCAGCACAAGCTAATGGCTATGTGCGTGGGGAAGGGGTGGGCATGCTATTCCTCAAGCCATTATCAGCCGCTGAACGGGATGGCGACCATATTTATGGTTTGATTAAGGGTAGCGCGACGAATCATGGTGGACGAGCCAATTCATTGACAGCACCGAATCCGCGTGCACAAGCAGATTTGATCAAGGCTGCCTTGCAGCAAGCAGGAATTGAACCAGAGACAGTGAGTTATATTGAGGCGCACGGCACGGGGACCTCATTAGGTGATCCAATTGAAGTGCAAGGACTCAAGAGTGCATTTTCAGAGTTGGCCACTGGACTGCCTGAAGGATATTGCGGCTTGGGCTCGGTGAAAAGCAATATCGGCCATTTAGAGCTTGCTGCGGGTGTAGCAGGCTTAATCAAAGTGCTGTTACAGCTCAAGCACCAGACCCTGGTTAAAAGCTTACATTGCGAAGAGCTGAATCCACTACTTACCTTAGACAATAGCCCATTCTATGTAGTACAACAAACACGCCCGTGGGAAGCTTTAAGAAATCGTCAGGGACAGGAATTACCGCGCCGAGCCGGGGTCAGCTCGTTTGGCTTTGGCGGAGTCAATGCACATATCCTCGTTGAGGAATATAGAGGGTTACAGGAGACGTCCACGCTATCCAATGGACCTGTGGCGGTGGTGTTATCGGCGAGAAATGAGGCGCAGCTACGGCAGCAAGTGCAGCAATTGCTGAGCTACCTGGCGCGTCATCCTGAGGTGAATTTGACCGACTTGGCGTATACGCTACAGGTAGGGCGTGAGGCGTTGGGGATGCGATTGGCCTTGGTGGTTAACACGGTTGACGAGCTCAAAGATCAGTTGTTACGTTATGCGCAAGGTGAGCCAGTAGGCGAGGGCGTCTATCAAGGCGAGCTTAAGCGTGAGCAGGGCATCTTGGCGGCGTTTCGGGTTGATGAAGAGTTGCAGGAAGCCATTGGTAAGTGGATGGCCCGCCGCAAAATAGCCAAGTTGGCGGAACTGTGGGTGCAGGGGCTGGAGGTGGCGTGGGAGCAGTTATATCGCGAAATGAAGCCAAAGCGAATCAGTCTGCCGACCTATCCGTTTGCTAGGGAGCGATATTGGGTGCCACAGAGGGTAGCGCAGGCTGTACCAGAATGCCAGCCACAACCACTGATCCAGCAACAACTCAG
>JASSUF010000180.1:0-3954 GCA_031963365.1 Mycoavidus cysteinexigens | reverse complement strand
ATTCGTTTGGGGCAACTTCCAGAGCTTAACCGAATGCCATTGGTTGGTGGTGAGGCACGAACCCCAACATGCATACCACGGACTTTTAATTGTTGCTTTTAGATACTCTGTAGGCTGGTCATCAAGGACGTAGTGGCTTGCATGTTGGGGTTCCTTCGTCACCGCCAACCTACAATTGATTGAATATACAAGCCCACAGCTTAACCAGCGCATACCAATGTTTATACAGCCTCGTTTTATATCCGTAAAAAAGATAGCGTTAGTAACCATAGCCGCTATAGCATGCGCAACCGCTATCGTCCCTGCGCAAGCCGGCATGTTTGATGACTCCGAAGCACGCCAAGCTATTTTAGACTTGCGCACGCGCACCAGTGCCTTGGAATCACAAATGGCCACTGCTCAGCGTGCTCAGATGGATCAAGCTACGCAAATAGATCAACTGAATCAGCAGCTAGATGATTTGCGTGGGCAAAATGAAACGCTCACGCAAAAATTAACAGGGATGCAAACGAATCTAAAAGATTACTACGCAGATCTACATGGTCGAATGGGTAAACTTGAAACCCCCGCATCCTCTGTAAAAGCAGCGACGGACGCTTCCTCTTCATCGGAAAATAATTCTGAGGCTGCTACAAAACAAACTGATCCAGCACCTAGTAATACAGCAACACCGGAGGAAACAGAGGCTTTTAACCAAGCTCTAGTACGCTTTCGTCATGGAGATTTCAAAGGCGCAGAGCTAGCCTTTAGAAATTTCATCCAAGCCTATCCCAAAGCAGTGGATCAACCCAACGCACAGTATTGGTTGGGCAATGCACTCTATGCGCAGCGTAAATACACCTTATCCACACCGGTATTGCTTGGCGTAGCTAAAAACTACCCCACCCATCCCAGAGCGTCTGAAGCCTTACTCGCCGTTGCACAAAATCAGATAGAGCAAAAACAAAACAAGCAAGCACGACAAACCCTAGGACGCTTACTTGCACAATATCCGAACTCTGCCTCAGCTAAAACCGCTAAAAAATGGATAAAGCAGATCCATTAAGGTAGGTTGGTGGTGACGAAGGAACCCCAACATGCACACCACTGACTTTTAATCTTTGCTTTTGACCGTTTTCAAGCTGGTCATCAAGGAGTCAATGGTCTGCATGTTGGGGTTCCTTCGTCACCACCAACCTACCAGCAGCTCACGGCTTGCCCACTACCACCCGGCGGCTGTCACGGGCGATCAAACGCATAGGTAAGCCTTTCGCTGCAAGCTCGCTATAAAGAGCAGGTGAGAGTAACGCAAACGCATGCGTATCTTTTCGCCAACGCACCATCCATTCATCCTGCGTTGGAACCCATTTTTCAGGCTCTTGCATTACCCCGTACCGAAGTTCATCCGGATGCTCCACCATAATCATGGTATGCCTTAAATAAAAGGGCAGAGTATGGTCTAGCGTTTTCACAGAATAAAAGGGCGTATTGGCAGGAGCCGTTTTGAGTTCAGCTTGAATAGCGGGCACAAGCTGCACTCCAGAGCTTAACTTCCCAAATACTTCATGCGCAGAACCTGCCACCGTGACGGCCACAACCCAAGTACTTGCATAGATTAAAAGGGCTTTGGAGAGGGGGCTTGTGAAGAACCAATCTAATTTTAGAGCGGATGTACTGTTTGTATGAGCAGGGTTATTCCTCACTATATAAAGCGGAGTGCGAATTAGGGTGCGCGCCCAAAAACTGCCTAGCAAGACTATTAGCAAGGCGATATCAACCCAGGCGAAATAACGGCTATAAAGTAGATGAGGCGTACGTGCATTTCCGATGGGGAAATGTAGGAAATAATCAGCGATTTGGAAAGTGAGCAAACCTCCTAAAACTAAGCTTGTAGCAATGGTGGTGCCAGTGAAATGGCGTCGCCATTGCACATTTGTTAATTTTGAAGCCGCTAATCCTAGTAATAGCGCTATGGCTGGAGCAATAGGTAAGATATAAGAAATCAGCTTAGAATGGGATGCACTGAAAAATATAAAAATAAATCCGGACCATATAGATAGAAGCCCGATAGGCGAAAAACCATTGCTCTGGCGAGGCAGTAGGTTTTCGCTTTGATTACGAATGCCTTGGTAAGTGTGCCCAATCGCTTGCCAAGCGCTGCGTACAGCAAGAGAAAGCCAAGGCAAAAAGCCGATTAAAAGCACAGGAATAAAATAATACCAAGCACCTGGGCGTTGTTGCTCAGGGGTGAGATAGCGCCTAAATTGTTGAACGATAAAGAAAAAATCTGCAAACCCAGGATTGCGTTGCTCAACCAGTACAAACCAAGGTGCCGTCAATGTCAAAAATAAAAGGCCTCCGGTAACAAGATGCAAGCGGCGCCAAATTTTCCAATCCCTCATTGCTAACGAGTACAGCACAAGCACTGCGCCAGGCAGCATTACACCAATTAATCCTTTACTAAGCACGGATAGTGCCATTCCAGCCCAACACCCCCACATCCAGTAACGTTGCACTTTAAGATCTAAATCTGGACGCTGCGCGAGAAGTAGGCTACATAAAGAGAGCGTCATCCAGAACGAAAGGCCCATATCCAGCACATTGAAATGCCCTAATAAATTCCAGTAAGGTGCGCTTGCAAGTATGAGTGCTGTACAAAAACCAGCTGCCGTGCTTTTAAAAAGAAGGTGAGCGGTCTTTGCAACCAGCAAAACACCTACGAAGCTAGTAAGTGCTGTATACAGGCGTGCTTGCCAATCCCCCATTCCAAAAATATAAAAAGTAAGGGCATTAAACCAAGTTTGCAAAGGCGGTTTTTCGAAATAGAGATAGCCGTTATAGCGCGGTGTAATCCAGTCTCCAGTCATGAACATCTCACGTGCTATTTCAGCATAACGGCCTTCATCGGTTGGAATAAGGTGGCGTATATCCAACGGAGCAAACCATATAAGAGCAAAAAAGCCTATGAGCATAGACAGCTGAAGGAGGGGCGGACGTTTTTGCATAAGAAAGGAGATAAGCAGAAGTTTTACAAGATTAAATGCAACAGGCTAGGGCATGTCCTCAACCGCCCCAAAGGGCCCATCTTCGGGGTTGTGCGGTGCAAGGTATTCGCGGTACTTAAGTACATCCGGATCCTGCGCTCCTGCTCCCCCAAATATGAACCCTTTGGGACAATTGAGGACATGCCCTAAGCCTCTTCCATTTAACTATTTAGAGAAGCTTGGGAATCCATTTCCGGTAGCCACAGCGCAGCAGCTACTTTTTTATTTTCAGCAATTAAAATATTGTAAGTGCCGCAAGCTGATCGAAAATCCATCATCTCTAGACCAATATGAGGCTTTTGGGCTGCTTGAATACAATTGGCTAGAGGAACATAGAGTTGCGCTACGCTATACGGGCTTCCTATCAACAAGATGTCAATATCACTTTCCACAAGAATGAGACGCAACGCTTCAAAGTGCTCTTCTGGCAGCGTACTCGCCTCTAATAAAAGAGAAGGTAAAGGCAGTACAGGTACATTCGGTGACACAAATACAGAATGGGTATAGCGCACTTTGTCGATCTCGACATAGTTAGGCCCACATCCTGTAACGGCATGCAGAGCAGAAGGAGGAGTGGAATGAAGCTTCACGATATCCAAAAGAAAAAAAATGAAAAAGCAGATAGCGGTAACACGCATCATCCGTGTGCTTGCTACATATATATAGATGCATTCCCTATTTCATTGAGCATAGGCCCTGATACGGTAAGCTAACTATCTATATATATAGGTTGATGCATATCTTTAATAAGTAGACTAAGGCGTGCAGATCTTGCCGCCATACTGTGCCAAAACTTTAGCTGCAGCAAAATAGCCCTTGCGACATAGCCGCTAGCTTGCCAGAAAAATCATCCATCATTCTGTTTTTAAATATTCAAAAAAGGGGCTAGCAATTGCAAAAAGGAAGGCGTATAGTTCGCCCCCTCGATTGT
>JASSUF010000179.1:0-3965 GCA_031963365.1 Mycoavidus cysteinexigens | reverse complement strand
AGAGGCGTCGTCAAAATCTTAGCGATGCTGTATTGCACATGCGCCAATCCGCTTAACGTGCGGCCTGTAATGGGATGCATCCCCCTCATTGCGGGCCTCCCGTTTTATTATCGCCCGATCGCACACCGCCGTGCTGGTGGGTATGCAAGATGATGCCGTTAGAAGATACCTCGCCCCCTGATTGCGTTAGGGAGCCTTCTATAGTGACCTGACCTTTGAGCGTAATCGTAGACGCTTCGATACAGACATGCTGTAAACCGGTTGCGGATAATGTGCTCGTACCGCTGTGATAACTGAGGCACGCGCCATCGGGGTAACAGATCGTGTGTAGTGCAGGATCTGTGCTCGGGGCAGGATGGGTTTTGGAATACAGGCCGCATAAAACGATGCCTGCCGTCAATTCGCCTTCTGGGCACAGTAGCAGGATCAGTTCACCAATAGTCGGCGCATGCCACGAGCGCGTGCTCCCTGCAAATGGGGTAAGCCAAGCTAACCAATCGGTTATGAGTTCACCGGTTTGAACACGACATTGTGCTTTAGCATGATCGATCTCTGCAATCGTGCCAAAGCGAATAAGGTTCAATACAAGGCGGGTGAGGTGAGTGGTAGACATGTGCTGCATGGTGTAGCAGGTAACCGCAAAATGCAGCAATTAGAGTATCTAGATCACGCTACTAGACTAAAAAGTGGAAATGTTTGCTTTTGTCCTAGCGTTTGCTGTTTTTGAAGTATCACGTCCAATTCCTGAGATATTACTTTTTCCTCTTGAATTAACGCTTGCTTCCTTAGTTGTAGGGCAAAAGCCTCTTTTTCTATCGCTGAAAAGTCGTAATGCTCTTTTTCGTTTTGCGCTTCAAGTTTTTGCTTTGGCGCGTCTTATATTTGCATTACTGCCACTCTCTCATTGTATCTCTTTGGACCTTTCGGTTATTTTTTCGGAGTTTTTTATTAGCGCCGAAATCTTTTGCGCTACGGCATCACATTTTTTTATCTGCTTCCTCAAATGCTTGTGATAGCATTTGATACTGTTGTGCTTCAATCGCTTGTTTTAATTTTTCATTCTCGTGAGTTGATCTTCTAATTTTTTGCTTAATAATTCGCGGTCTTGCTCTAGAGATTCGCATTCTTGTTTTTGGGTCGTGAGCTTTTGGTTGAATTCGTTAAGGGCCATGCTGGCACGCTCTTTGAGATCCTCAGTATCTGACTTTATTACTGCTACGAGTTTTAATTCTACTGGTGCACCTTTTATTGCATTTAGCTTTTCCGTTATATTTTCTGTTCTTACTACTCCGCTCTCAGTTTTCTCTATTTGAATTTCTGATTTCCTAGATACTTCATTAAGCTCATTGCCCAAGCCCTTAAATTTATTTCCATCCTCTAGTTGTGTTGTCAATAGGCAACTGCCACTAGCCTGTATATTTTGGATGTGCTCTGCACTGACAGAGCGGCGGATGCTTCCTATCATGTATGCCTCCATGTTGATGGGGTTATAGTTTGCCTGTAGCACAATACTTTATGCGCTTAGGAACCTGAAATTACTGGATGATGTTTCTATCATTCAAAATGGCAGTGCGTAATACAGGTTTCTACTGAAAATTGTGCACGCCTTCTTTTCCAATGGATGTAAAAAGCGTGTAGGCATAATTAGATAATCGATTTTTAAATATACGTTTGATTTCATTTGCACAGATCAGCATTCGTGCCTCTTCGGTGATTTCAGATCCATCCTCCTGTGCTTCTGTAAGGGTGTTTTTTATATGTTGAAGAAGCGTGCAAAGATGGATCAAGCAGCAGGATGTGCCCATGGTTAATCATGTCTTGCGCCTGCTCTAGCTCCATGGAGAAGGTATGCCGAAGTTGTTCTAGGTTGGGCGGCACAATACGCCTGATGGCATAGGCCTTTGGCCTTATGTGCTTTCATAAAAAATAGCCCTTCCAAAGGACTATTTTTTATTTATACTAATATATATTTTTGGAACTAATTTTTAATTGCCTTGCGTCGCTGCTTTAATTTTTTCAGCGAGGAGTTGACGAAGTAGATTATTAGTTTCTTCCTGTCCTGCCTTTAACCCAGCAATCTCTTTAGCATGTTTTTCTTCCTGGGCCTTCAAGGCTTTATCGACGATCTCCTGCACTTCAGCTTTATGGATTAAATCTGGACTTCCGGTACGAGAACCAGATACGGAATCAACTAGTGTTGAAGTCTGAGAGCCATTCGAAGAAGTTGAGTTTATAGATGTGGCGGAAATGCTACGAGGCCTTAGAAGAGGGGCAACATCTTTTGCTAGTTTCTGCTGATTTGCTTTAATAGCTTTTAACTCATCGAGGATAGCCGCATTATCACGATCTTGCTTATTAATAATAATGGCAGCACCGTTATTCAAATCTTTCTGTAGCTTTTCTGTATGCACTTGCATAGCAGCACCCGTGGCGGATGCTAAATTAACGGCCGTTTCTGTAGTAAAACTATTAATGTTACTTACCGCATTCATATCTATTGCCTCTTCCCCGGCGGAAATTATTATGGTTGAAATGTCTTTTAAAGCTTCTCTGACCACATTCTTATATGTCAATTCCTTAACACTAGAAAATACCTTAAATTCAAATGATAACTTTAGCATATCAACTGAGAAAGCACCCCCAGGTATTAAGCTAAAAGCAGCGAGTTTATACAGAACTGAAAAAAACAGCCCACACGCTTTTTGTACTAGCGTGTCTTCAGCTCGATCATACGGTTTAATGTTGCGAGCCGTCTCTTTAAGAGCAGCCCATGCTTGGGCAAATGTTTGCTCAGAGGAATTAATGGCATCCGAATGTGCAAGCTCAAAGACTTCTGAAGCGCCATATACCCTATACAGCGACTCAACGGCTTCCGACTCATCTGGAATCTCATCTATGGTAGTAGCGTAGGAATGCGCTCCCGGCGTATAGACTGTATCTATATATTCAAAATCTTCTTCCCCATCTACGATTTCGCATACCGTAGTGTGACGAGAATGTGAGGCGCTCCTGGCTTCTTGCATTGTAACCTTGGGGACCGACGGACTTTGAGCAGAAGAGGCACTATTTAGCATCAAAGGTGGTGCAGAAGTAGACTTTTTTTTGACAATAGTCTCTGGTGCAGTATAAGCCGCTCTCACCTTTCGCTGATAATCTTTAATTAAATCCAGATCTTTTTTACGATCTTCTACAGAGAGCTTATTGGTATTTAAAATCTGCTCTCTGAGGAGTGCATCGAGTTTGTCTGCCACGGCGTCTAAGCGCTGCACTTTATCGGCCAGTGAGGCAGGCACCATACCCTGATTATTGCTTGCTGCTTTTTCTTCCTTTTCTTCTACTCGAGACGGGAGAGTCTTTACTCCACTGATAAATATCTCAGCAGACAGAGGCGGAAGCATTTTCATGCGCCATGTAGACGCGGCAAAAGGGGCCGTCACTACGCGTCTAAGAAAAGACTTACGAGGAGGGCTAAAAGCGTCTACCACCGCCTTGTCATGTATATACACAAGACTGCTATGGTACTCTGCTCCAAAATACTCAGTTGTAAGATGCCTAATAAAAGGATCGCGAGCTGCTTTTTGAGGAACTCCTTGCTGCTCTTCGGTAGCAGCAGGAATAAAAGGGCCAAAAGGCCCCTGCGCGAAATGGGCTTTGAAGGAATTGCCTTTTTTTATATTTTCGGTAGTAGTCTGAGATACGGCTGGATTGTATGAAGTTTCAGTATCTACGGGTTTGACCATAGCGCTTCTCTCTTGTATGCATCATGCGTCTTACAATAAGTAACGCGCACATATAACGCAAACAGCCTATACACACCCATCCATTTATACCCTGATTTTTTGGAGTAAAAAAAAGTTATATAGTTGTATTTGGCGCATCAATAGATGCTAAAAAAATGCCTCGCTACAGTGAGGGTGTCGCAAAAGCCAACTGAGCCAATCATTTATTGAGTAGTGCGGCATAGA
>JASSUF010000178.1:0-4013 GCA_031963365.1 Mycoavidus cysteinexigens | reverse complement strand
AAATTAAAAGTCAGCGGTACGCATGTTGGGGTTCGTGCCTCACCACCAACCTACCGCTCTGCATAACGCCAGTGAATAAATGGCAGAGTACAGCAGGGCTTAATACACAGCAGACTGGCTGCTTTCAATTAATTCATTAATCTTTTCTTGATCAAAACCTGTAATTTCAGCTATATCTGCCAGAGAGAAACCTTTTGCTAGCATATTTACTGCAGTTTTCTCAATACCTCGTTGCATCAGTCGTTGTGCAAATGTCATGATTTCTCCTCTATATTGCGGCGCAGCTTCAAAAGCTAGCGCATAAAATTTCTCATCGTCGCTGCATTCACCTTGTTCCATCAGATACTGCAATATAGCGCTAACCTTGTCAACGCCGAGCGGATTAGCTGCCAATACCTTTAGTATGTCTTTAAAAATCAAGAAAATATCCCGCGTACGGACATGCTTCATCACCATCTCATAGGCCGCTGCGCAGCCATGCGTCTGTAATTTCTCATCGGGAATGATGCTTAAGTCTACTAACTGTGTCGCTCCAGGAAATAGCTGCCACGCTAGCTTAGATTGGTCAATGTAATCCCTAATATCTAGAGAATGCGGGTATGGGCTTTGTGTGCCTTGATAAAATAGGATAGGTATGACCAAAGGTGGGCGTTTTCCACGCTTTTGATCTATATGTCTGCGCATAGCGGCAACTTGGTATTCCAAAAGCCTAAGCGGCATTTGTTCATCCACACTCCTTTGATGCTCTATAAGTACGTAAGCATAGGCATCCTCCCCATTTACCTTGAAACTGTAGAGCGCATCCGCCAAGCGATGACGCAATTCTGGGCTTACAAAAGAGGTGTTTTCCAAGCGTAGAGTAGACATATCGCAGTGCGGAATCAGCGATGGTGGTAGGTGTGCTATCAGAAAATCTCTTGCAGTTGTAATGTCTCCCATAAAGTGCTTAAAGAGAACATCATGAGGTTGGGAAATAGCACTCATTACTAAAAACCAGAAAATAAAAAAGGGGATTAAACGGGCAAAAGCGGTACGTCTGTAGGGAGAGCTTCTTCTCTTCTAAGCATTAAAGTCAGCCCTACTAGCGTTAATATCAACGGAGCCATGATGACGCCGATAGCACTTTGGATAATAATTTTTTGGCTTTGATCTAAGTCCCAATACGGAGCTGCTGTCTCTACCTCAAGAACGAGTGTGACAATGCTTGCTATGGTAGTAATACCCATCAAGATTTCAGAGTCGCGCATTCCGGAAGCCATGCTTTGATTATTTTGACTGTTTGAAGTCCTTTGGTACGCGTTATCAGAGATAGTTTGATAAGGCTGTATATAAGAAGTATTGAGCAATAAAGCGGTATTGATATCCATAATGACCCTTTAGCTTTGTCATATAAACTCTCATAGTTCAGGCAAAAAATTGTGTAAGCATTTTTTGGCTGTTGTTTGTACATGGCCTGTTTGTTACGCCTGGTGTCTCCTCCATGGCCTACATCTCCAGAGCCTGTTATCGACTTCTCAAAAAACAGAGCGCCTATGCAGGAAATTAAACCAATGAAGTTAAATAGTCAACTATTTGTGATTTTATTTTCTTGTGCGGTTGATTTTTTGCTGGGCCTCAACTTTGTATTTTTAAACCTCATATCCTTGCGATAGAGGTAGGTTGGTGGTGAGGCACTAACCCCAACATGCGTACCGCTGACTTTTGATCTTTGGTTTTGAGCGTCTGTAAGCAGGCCATCAAGGAGGGAGCGGTGTGCATGTTGGGGAACGTTGCTCACCACCAACCTATCTAGCATTCAGAGTTTTTACGTATCAATGAAGTAGATTCCACTTGCCATGCGTGCGCGCAGTTAAGATAGTGGTCTATGGTTTTTCAAAGGCGCATTGGGTTATGCGCATGTAAGCAGTCTCAAATGTGAGTGGTAGAGAGTAGGGAAAGGACACAGTATGAAAGTAATAGTGCCTGTTAAACGGGTAGTGGACTTCAATGTAAAGGTGCGGGTTAAGGCAGATGGAAGCGGCGTGGATATTGCGCACGTGAAGATGTCTATGAATCCTTTTGATGAGATAGCGGTTGAAGAAGCCGTACGGCTCAAAGAAGCGGGTCACATTAAAGAGATTGTGGCTGTGTCATGCGGTACAACACAGGTTCAAGAAGTGTTGCGCCATGCATTGGCCTTGGGTGCGGATCGCGCTATTTGGATCAATACTGGTGATGTAGATTTACAACCTTTAGCGGTTGCTAGCTTGTTAAAAGCGCTTGCTGAGCGTGAAAATCCACAGCTTTTTGTGCTGGGTAAACAAGCCATTGATGATGATGCCAATCAAACGGGGCAGATGCTGGCAGGACTTTTACAATGTGCGCAAGCAAGCTGTGCATTTCGTGTGAAGATTTTGAATGCATCTTCTGAGCCTTCTCATGTGGAGGTGATTCGTGAGATTGATGGAGGGTTGGAGACGGTAACGTTAACCTTGCCTGCTGTGATCACGACCGACTTGCGTTTAAATGAACCCAGGTATGTGAAATTACCTGACATCATGAAAGCCAAGAAAAAGCCCCTCAATACCTTGTCTGCTGCAGAGTTAGGCGTAGAGATAGCACCACGCCTGAGTACTTTAAAAGTAAAGGAGCCAGTACAACGTAAGGCAGGCATCAAAGTGGCCGATGTAAAAACGCTCGTAGAAAAGCTAAGGCATGAAGTGGGTGTGCTTTAGAGTAGGTAAACCCGCGTGTTGCACGTTGACTCAGTCTCTAAGACATGGCTTTTTATAAGAACCTGTTTAGAGTCTCCCAAAAGGGCCCATCTTCGGGGTCGTGGGGTGCCAGGTATTCACTGTACTTAAGTACAGTTCCGGTCCCTGTGCTCCTGCTCCCCCAAATATGAACCCTTTTGGAAGACTCTAAACAGGTTCTAATGGCTTGGAGCAGATGCTTTTAGGCTGAGTGCTTTGCGGCAGGTCAGTTTTTGGATATTTTCATTTTTGAGCAAGCATTATGACCACGCTTATTTTGGTTGAACACCAGGGCCATCAGATTAGCCGCGCCACGCTTAGTGCGCTGCGCGCAGCACAAGATTTAAATGCTGACATTCATTTTTTAATTACGGGCTATCAAGTTCAGCAAGTTGCACAAGCAGCTGCCCGTTTAGAGAAAGTCTCGGCTGTTTTTGTCGCAGACGCTCCTCATTTGGAAGCAGGTTTAGCAGAGAATGTGTGCGCTACCGCACATAAGCTTGCTGCGCAGTATTCGCATATTATGGTGGCTGCCTCATCCTACGGTAAAAATCTAGCTCCTCGTTTAGCTGCGCTTTTAAATGTGGCGCAGATTTCGGATATCACTGCAGTGCTCGATAGCGAAACCTTTGAACGCCCAATTTATGCAGGCAATGCGATTGCAACGGTACGCTCCCATGATGCGATTAAAGTAATTACAGTGCGCTACTCCAGTTTTGAAGTAGAGGATAAAGTAAGAAGCGATGCGGTAGCTGCACCTATCAACGTGATAGAAGCTGCGCCTGACACAGGACTCACACAGTTTGTTAAGCGTGAAGTAACGTCTTCAGATCGGCCGGAATTGGGTAGTGCACGTGTTGTAGTTTCTGGTGGCAGGGGGTTGGGGTCAAAAGCACAGTATGATGCGCTTTTAGGGCCTTTGGCTGGGAAGTTGCATGCTGCCTTGGGCGCCTCACGTGCAGCAGTAGACGCAGGATTTGCGCCTAATGATTATCAGGTGGGCCAAACGGGGAAAATTGTTGCTCCGGATCTGTATATGGCCATTGGAATTTCTGGTGCCATTCAGCATTTAGCAGGTATGAAAGATGCAAAAGTCATAGTAGCTATGAATAAAGATCCCGATGCGCCGATATTTAGCGTGGCCGACTACGGATTGGTGGGTGATTTATTTGAAACCGTGCCTGCCCTGCTAGAAGCGCTACAACAAGTACCCCAACCTGCATAGAAGGGTATGTAGGTTGGGGTGACGAAGGAACCCCAACATGCACACCACCAACTTGT
>JASSUF010000177.1:0-4054 GCA_031963365.1 Mycoavidus cysteinexigens | reverse complement strand
AGGAGGATCTTTTAATTACCCCTCTTCGTAAAGGTGGGGGCGTCGCTCGCTTACGATGTTTTATCTTTCAGCTCAGCAATATTTGCGTGCTGACTTCTAATTTCGTCTGCTTGGCGTAAGTTTTCCATCTCAAGATCGGAGGACTCTTGTTGCTGGTCTGCAAGGTCTGCTTCAAGGGTTGCTTTCGTCTGCGTTACCTCTTGATCGATAAATTCCAAAATAGCGCGTTGCAAACCAGTCGGCAGGGCTAAGACGTTAATTATCGTGTGTTCTTGATTAGCTTTCCACTCCCGTAACAGTCTCGTAAGCGTTCCCATACTCCCGGTATTGCCTAATCGTCCGCGTACAGCGCGGGAAGTCGGCTTATCGCCTGCTAATTTCATTTCATTAGCAACAGCGGCGACTTGCTCATAAGTGATAGTGGCTTCACGTCCCATCATGCTTCCTTTTGGTTATGATACGTTACGGTTGATGCGGTATCATATGAAATAAAATCAATCAAGTCCTATTTCAAGGTCCGTTCACGAAACGGCTTACAAAGTGTGATTTGCGAAAAAAATAAAAAGGGCTCGAAAAAAAGCCCACATACTCTGCAATGAGCGTGTGGGCTTTTTTTCGTGAGCTGCCCCATCTTGGGGCATGTCTGATTAACTATCTATTGATTAAGAAAGTGACCTTGTTTTAAACCTAAAAACTTCCTCTCTCAGCGCGTCATTCAGATACCTCAACCGCGCTTGGAGAGGTTGGATCTCCAATTCAAAAAAAGCATTTCTGGCTTTCTCCACATCTCCAAACCCACCCGCATTGCTGGGCACAATGCCCAATAGCTGCGGGGGCACCCTGTGCGCAGCCAGCAGATCATCACGCGTAATATTTTTAATATTGAAGAATTCATCACGCGCATGCACTTCAGAGACGGGAATCAATTGAATTCCGTCTTTCTTGCCATTGGGCGCATACATAAACAGGTTTCTAAAATTCCCCGGGCCTTTGCTTTCTTTAAGGGCTTGGCGTAGTGCATCGATGTCGGCTTCTTGTTGAGCAGGATCGGTCATATAGAGAATAAAACCCGCGTGGCTGCCGTTTTCATAGTATTTGCGCCGAAAGAGCGTGGCCGATTCATTAAGCCAAGCGGAATGTAAGGCCCCAAGATATTGTGGTAAACCGTATAGTTCCTGATTAATATCGGGCTCCATCACTTGTATGACGCTGTTTTTTTCAAAGGCATGGACTTCATCGCCGTGCACAAAGTACCAACTCTGCATATCCCGGCCTCGCCGTGTGTATTTGGCGAGAATAGGTTGAAATGCTTCTAGCTGGCCTAAGCGATTAGTGCGCTTTTCCAGATATGCATTCCCAAAAATCAGCCAATCTTGCACAAAACGACAAAAGGCTTCGCCAGAGAGCAGCGGGTGCGGGATAAAAGACGATACCAGTTGATCGCGTTTAAACTGCAACGCAGAACCATGGTGTGCACTGGCTCTAAACGATTTGGCCAGGCCTTCCCAGCTTATCGGCGGTTCGAACCAACGATCATGTGCAGTACACTGTAGATAATCCAGCACATCGATGCCCCGCAATACCGGCGTAGGATCCCCAAAAGTAAAAAATTCCATCTAATAAAACTCCAGAAATCCGCTCGCATTCGGCCCCAATCCTTCAAGCTGGGCGTTATCCAGCGCATGCAAACAAGCCCACGCCAAATCTGCATGGCCGGTTTCTTTATTACGTGCTGCGGTATAGGTGACTTGTCGTTGACCTGGTGTCATGGTTTCTCGAATGGCCATAAAGGCTTTGGCTAAGTCAGACGCCCCGGCATCAAATTGCAAGCGCCCCCGCTGCATCATCGCGCGGCCTTTCATGACGAGACGTGCTTTTATTTCAGGGGAATAGTGCAATCCGCGTACTGCTGGGAAGAAAGATTTGACCAACTGAAAGACCCCTTGGCCGATACCGGTAATATCCATCGTAATCGCGCTGACGTGATAGCGTTGCATCAGCTGCTGAATCTGTTTCGCTTGCTGTTCAAAATCGATGCCACGCCACTGATGCTTTTCCAGCACGCGATAGATTCCTTTGGCCTGTGCGGGTGGGGCCAACACCACACATCCTGCTGCATCCAGCGAGAGTGCCGGGTCATAGCCTATCCAGACGGGGGTATCGCCCAAGGGGCGCGTGGTTAAAGGTTTAAAATCTTCCCAGATTTCCCACGTATCAACCATGCAACGCTTCAGATCAGCAAGTGGAAAAACCGATGCCGTATCGTCAATAAAGGCGCATTGCAGCAAGTTCGCATAATCGCTGGCACTGTATTCTTGTTGGAGTATGGATATATCAAAGAGATTGCATCCGCCTGCCAATGCATCCTCAATCGTGACAATCTGCCGCCACTGCCCATCTGCACAGAGTTTTCCGGCTTGTAGGGCAACATGACTAATATCGATATCAATGTGCTGGGCCTTAGACCTTCCCTTATTGAAATGCGCCCCACTCCAAAACGTATACGCATCGTGACCCAGGCTAGATGGCGTAGAAAAGTAGGTTTTACGCCAACGCGCTTGCATCGCCATGCCTGACGCGACTTTATTTAAGGTTGTGAACTGCGGGACCCAAAAATATTCATCAAAATATAAATTACCGTGATAGCTCTGCGCGGTACGGGTATTGGTACCTAAAAAATACAGCGTGGCCCCATTCGCAAGGATGATCGGATCACCACGTAGCTCCACCTCGACCGCTTCTTTAGCAAAGCGCACCACATACTGTTTGAACACATGGGCTTGGGCCTTGCTTGCGGATAAAAAAAGCTGATTGCGGCCCGTGTCTAACGCATCCAACAGTGCTTCGCGCGCGAAGTACCAGGTGGCGCCAATTTGGCGGGATTTGAGGATGTTGCGGGAACGATGTTGACTGGCTTGATACCAGACCTTTTGATAATCAAACAGCGTCTCTAGAAAGATATCTTTAAGTTTTTGAGACTGCGCCTCAGAAAACGTGTTGCGAGAGGGTTTTGGCGTGGGAATCTGTTTTGCTTTTGGCACACTGCCTAGCAAGCGTTCTATTTGCCGACCTAATAGGTCGATTTCTTTGTAATCCTTGCCTTCCTTATTTTCCTTGGCAATGAGTGTGTTGAAGCGCACCTCCAAGGAGGCTTCGATACGCTCAGACAAAGTGCAATCTGCCCAACCATCCCTCTTTTTCCAAGAGGCGACCGTGGCCCGTTTGATCTGTAAATGTTGCGCAATGTGAGAGATGGAGCAGCCTTGCCCAAAAAGCACTCTGGCAGCATGGCGAGCGCTAGAAGTGGGATAGGAATGAGAAGCAGTCTTCATCTCCATCAATGTATCGGCTCAAACGTGCTTATACGAGAACCGTTATACCTATTCGCAGCGGGTAGGTACAGCAGCGGTTGAATTTGTAGCGTATTTTGCAGAGGATGAAAGCTCTCTTATTTTTTAAGGTATTTGCATGCCCTCTTCTCCTGCTTTTTTTCGGGTAGCGATGGAAGGCCCCACGGTAGACAAGCGCAAGATACCGCGTGCATGGCTTGAACAGATGGCAGAAAGCTATGACCCTAAACGGTATGGAGCACGCGTATTTATTGAGCATAAGCGAGGCGTAATGCCCGATGGCCCTTTCAAAGCCTATGGCGATGTGTTGATGCTCAAAACCAAAGAAGAAGCCAACGGCAAGCTCGCCCTGTATGCGCAGATTGATCCATTGCCGGAGATGGTGGAGCTTATTCAAGCCCGCCAGAAGGTGTATTCCAGTATTGAAGTCGACCCAGATTTTGCAGAAACCAAATCAGCTTATTTGGTCGGGCTAGGCATTACCGATACCCCTGCGAGTTTAGGTACCGAACGGCTTTCTTTTTCAGTTAATCATGAATCCAGAGATAGCTCTATGAATCCTATTGTGTCTAAAGCCGTAGAGATGGAGGCAGAGCACGCTGTGTCTTCTTCTACCGCTACCTTTTCTTTGGAGCGTGACGATGATACATCCTCTAAAGAAACGCCTTCCGTGCTCAGCAAGGTTAAAAGCATGCTGGGCTTTG
>JASSUF010000176.1:0-4155 GCA_031963365.1 Mycoavidus cysteinexigens | reverse complement strand
TAAATGGAATTCGTTTGGGGCAACTTCCAGAGCTTAACCGAATGCCATTGGTTGGCGGTGAGGCACGAACCCCAACATGCGCACCACCGACTTTTAAGATTTATTTTTGAGAGATTGTAAGCTGGTTATCAAAGACACAGTGGCCTGCATGTTGGGGTTCCTCCGTCACCACCAACCTACCCCAGCACATAGCTTAATGGTGAGGCACAAGCACTTTCATGTCGCAAAAATTAAATTCTAGCGACACATTTTGCTGACGTGTCGTCCATAGCGACATGAGCCGCTATATTGCTACAAGTAACCTGCGATCAAGCCTGGGAGTCGTGGCTATTATTTATGTTGCAAGCAGTAGAAGAAACATCAAGATGGTCCACAGCCAAAATAGCCGCGAACTCGTCGATGTAATCTTTGAACAACCCTATTGCAGGATTGCTAATTTGGTAGAAAAAGGGGTTGCCTGACGGCAAGCAGCTTCACGTTACCTGAAAGACTTAGTCGAACTAAGTGTACTGAAGGAAATACCATATGGTAAAGAAAAGCTATTTGTTCACCCAAAACTAATGTAGCTACTAAGCAAAGATAGCAACCAATACATGCCTTATATCTCAAGCACCAAACTATAGCTCTCAAAAAAATGCTCCCCATGCCTCAATTTAAATGGAGGGGGGGTGATGTATGGCAGTTTAAATAAAGCTAGGAATATTTTTCCAGATCTTATACATTTTTTCTTTTTAATTAAAAAGAAAATCTGCTAACACTTATACTAAAAAGAAAAATGATAGGAAATGCTATTTAGCTGCTGTTTTTAAAAAGCAGGCTAATCTGCATTTCAGATAAAAAATAATGCAATAAGTGAAAGGAGAATGGTCATGGATGGCAATACGATTGGCGCTCAAAGAAACGATTTTTCTATAGCAATCCCGGAGCAAACAAGCTCCACCGCTGATCGCTCTCATCCATTAATGAAGAGGGTACGTTCTGGACTAAGCTCTTTAAATGGAGAGCTAGCCAAAAATAAAAAACATATAGCAGCCACAGCTACCATAGTTGTAGCGGCTGCAGGTGCCGGAGGCCTAGGCAGCGGCATAATGCGTGCGGGAATGAAGCAATCTACGGTAATAGACTCTAGTTTTTTTAGGAATGTTTTCACAACTAAAGATCTTACTGCGTCACTATCTATGGGCTTGGGTACCATTGGTTTAATAGGTGGGATATATATGCTACGCAAAGTAATA
Source organism: Mycoavidus cysteinexigens (assembly GCA_031963365.1). Classification (GTDB taxonomy): domain Bacteria; phylum Pseudomonadota; class Gammaproteobacteria; order Burkholderiales; family Burkholderiaceae; genus JASSUD01. The sequence goes on along the minus strand of JASSUF010000176.1, from coordinate 2,920 downwards.
TCCTATGCCCCTCAGCCCGAAGAAAGTATCTCTCTAGAGCAACTTCCCCGTTCTTCTGCAGAAACACTTCCCCTTTATTCACCAGAAAACCATTCAGAAGCCCTCCCCCCTTACTCCTCAGAACACCAAACAGATAATTATATAACCCCTCCTCCCCCTGCGCGTATTAGAAACTGATCAGTCTTACAGGCCCACCTTATTAATAATAAGGTGGGCCTATTTATAGCTGTTTTTAACAAATGGTTATTTACATAGCATGTACATCCAGCATCTGCAATAAAAATAGAACGCAAATTCGGATGGGAAGTACTGGAGGGATTGATGCACAAAGATAAAAAGCACTTTTGTGCTCTTGAAAAGAACAATACAAGGAGAAAACTATTCTTGAGTAGATGAGTATAACTTTTTTAAAAGGTAATTATTACCTTTTATATTTTTCTTCTTTCCATTATATATAAAGGGTTTGCGCTGGTTTTAGCTAAAAATTACCTTTCCTTGCCGCTCTTATATAAGAAAAAAGCTTCTCATACATAAAGAACAGCTGTCAAGGCTAAGTTCAGACATTACGTCAAATATAAAAAAAGCCCTTAAAAATCAAGGGCTTAAAAAGTATTTATGGTGCCCGGGGTCGGAGTCGAACCGACACGCCTCTCGGCGGGGGATTTTGAGTCCCCTGCGTCTACCAATTTCACCACCCGGGCAATGGCGCGCATAGTACCATAAATAAAGGACTTGCGGAAAATGTCTATGTGATTTTTTGGCTATTTTTGCTTCGCAATTCTGGGCTTGCTTCGCAATTCCTGTTTTTTAGGTCAATTTTCCTCCTCTGGTGAGGGGCTGAAATCATGCCAAAAACAGATAAGAGCGCAAAGAGAAATTACGTTACCCCATACATTTTTTTGTGAATAAGGAGTTTCATGAGTTCACTCATTTCAGAACCGAATAGGCCACTAGCACTGCGCCAGCAATCCCCATTTTCTAATAGAAAGAGGCTATTAGTTATAGGGTTTACTGGTATCTTTTGGTTTACTTGCCATATGTGCTTCGGGTTGGTATTAATGAAAACCCTCACGGATATTGCGAAAACGGGTGCATCGTTAGGATGGTTAGTAAAATGGCAAGTATGGGTGGCATTTTCTACTCTTGGTGCTTTAGTACAGGTATTGAGGCAAACTGCATCTGGTATTTACGGAGCTCTTGAGCAAGCTCCTACGTCTCTGATTGTATTGCTGGGATCGGCTAGCGCGATAATGCATTTGTTTTGTTTGAGTGTATTTATACGTATTGCACTTACCTTTTTCGCACTCACTTAGGAACCCCTGAATGACCTGTAGTGTCATGCTATCTACTTGTATTGTCTGTGCTTGCTTTCCTTGATCTCGATTTATTCAGTGCTTCCTTAAGAAAATTAAATTCCCTGTCTATATATCTAATGGCTAGACCATTGCCTGCTCCATTCGGTTTTTTATTTAGCAACTTCCCGAATATTTCGCAAAACTCTCTGCCAATAAACGCTCATACTCCGCTAGTACAGCACGCAATCGGCTCAAGACAGCAGAGCGCTGCCGCAACAACGCATACCGATCCTCAACCAGCTTAATCAGAATTTTTTCCCATTCGTTAGCCTTAGCAAAAGCGCTCTCAGGATAACGCGCAGCCCGACTCCCTTTGCGAATATGCACGGAATACGGTTTCTTGCGAATAAAGTAATTCCGATACCAGGTGGCCTGTAGAGAATGATGGATAAGTCTGACCCGCGTGCCAAACTTCCCTTTTTCTTCTTGATTTCCATGTGTGCGTTGATAGTGATTCTCTGCCCAAAAGTTATCGGCTTCTTTCTGGGCTTCCACCACTAACCGCTGAAGCTCCTCCTCAGCCAACGTCTTCATTTGATTTATACAGTCACGCGCAGCTTTTGCTAAGTGCTGACCACTAATCTGCTGTCGTTCAGCGGTAGCCTTCGCTTCCATTAAAGCGGCCCAATCTTTATCCATTCAAAACATATTCTCCACAGTGAAATAACCTTCCACGTACCACCACATACCTATCCTTTGGGGAACATTCAACGTCTGTGCCACATAGATGGGAACATGCGTTGACGAGTTCCAATCAGTTAAGAGGAAATTAACCGTTTATATCGGTGACCTATCACTCTATAGAGTGCCTCCACACCCCATTTCACGTTCATACCTCACCACTAAACGCGGGTATTGTCTTAGAGCTAAAACAAGTTTCTCCAAGGACAGAGGGTGCAACAGGGTAATTTTTTGATGAAGCGAGCAAGCAGTTTGTCGTGGCATAGCTGGAGCATAAAACCGCTATGGCATCGTCTATTTAGGCTATGGCTTAAAAAATTACCGCCTGCTAAAAGCCAAATATTGCCCAAAGCACCTATTCAGCCAGAGATTCCTCGGTATCCCCCTTTTGCAGAAGGGCTGCCAACTACACCAATTGATGCAATATTGTCGAGTCAATGGGTGTTGATTGAGCGCCTCCGGTCAACACTAGGGCTGACCTCAGACGAATTTAGTCGATTGGTATTGCCGGTCTTATCCCGTTATGCGGCTTTCGTGCATCTGTTGCCTGCATCAGAGCATCACCATCATCGAGGCGCAGGCGGTTTATGGCATCACAGCCTGGAAGTCGCTTTTGGTGCAGCCCAAGCTTCTGAAGAAGTGATGTTTTCTACTGATGAAGCGCCACAACTTCGTCGAGATTTAGAACCACGTTGGCGGCTTGCGGCCTGTTTGGCTGGATTACTTCATGACGCGGGTAAACCGCTATCGGATCTCATCGTGACAGACCAAGTGGGTCAGCAAGTATGGAATCCATATTTTGAGGATGTAATTCAATGGGCGGCACACCATAAAATTGAACGCTATTGGATTCAGTGGCCCACTCGTCAACACAAGCGCCATCA
>JASSUF010000175.1:0-4437 GCA_031963365.1 Mycoavidus cysteinexigens | reverse complement strand
AAAAGGGCCGCATAACTCTTATTTGTGGCGTCCACTATTGACGACCTACCTCATAGGTCACCAGATTCTTGAAGAAGCCAGTGAGGATAGCCAGAGTTGGCCCAACCACAATAATGAACAATAGCAGCAACAGCGCCAGGCCCATGTTGATTTCGGAAAGCAGCTTAACGCCCTTCTCCAGCCCGGCGAGCACTGACCAAAGGGCAATCAGAGTGATGCCGATGATCAGCACGACTTTGCTCACGTTGGTAGATTGAATGCCAAACAGGTGTTCAATCCCCGCTGCGGCCTGCTCGGCACCGACGCCCAGCGAAGTCGCCAACCCGAACAACGTGGCGAATACCGCCAGGATGTCGATGATGTGACCGGGCCATCCCCAGACGCGCTCACCCAGGAGTGGGTAAAAGATCGAGCGTATCGAAAGCGGCAAGCCTTTGTTGAAGGAAAACAGAGCCAAGGATAACCCAACGATGGCATAGATGGCCCAAGGGTGCAGGCCCCAGTGGAAGATCGTCGCGGCCATGGCCAGGTCGGCGGAGGCTTTCATGTCGCCCACTGCGCCGCCCAGAGGGGCCCAGTCGGTACGCGCCCCGGCGGCGTCGAGTACGACACCTCCCATGGCCGCAGAGTAATGGGACATGGGCTCTGCCACGCCGTAGAACATCAGGCCAATACCCATCCCGGCGGCAAACAGCATGGAGAGCCAGCCCAGGTACGAATAATCCGGCGTGGCATCTCTGCCGCCCAATCGAACCTTGCCCAGTGGTGAGACAATCAGCGCCAGACATAACACCACAAAGATATTGGCGACACTCATGAAGAACCAGGCCAGATGCTCAGTCAACCAACTGCGCATGGCGCTGAAAAGCGGTTCGACTTCATTCTGCAATGCAAGCGTCATGATGACGAACAGCAGAATAGTAGCCGCGGAGATGATAAAAACTTTACCGTGAATATCCAGAGAAAAAGAGAACTGACCTCGGATATTGTCCTGCCCAATAACGTAGTCAGTGTCGATAAGGTTTGCTTTGCCGCTTGGGGCTGGTATCCCCTCTATGCCGGTTGACTGGGATTGTCCTGATAGATCGTCTACAGGGCTTTTACCCACGAGAACCTCCTTTTATTAATGGCACGCTTCGGCGTGCAATGGTCTAATAGACCCCGCTGTTCCTATGGTGAAAACGAGATGTGTGCGCATGTATCCTAACACGGTGACCTGTTTGGGACATCGCGGCTGTTTAACTGTTGACTTTCCTGCGTATCCTTTCAGGAAGCCAACGCTTTTGCCCCGTACTTTATTCGGGATATTAATATGCGTTTTGCCAAACCCCAACGTAGTGACTTAATTGCAACTGCGCTTGATCTGGTATTAATTATTATTTTTAAGCCTTTATATTTTATGTCTGGATTAATTCAAGCTTCCTCACCGCATAGTAGAACGACATAAGCTGCAATGATTAACAATGTACTGGGGTTCTAACACTGGTTGACCGCCCCACCCCCGCTCTTTGGATAGAGAAATTTCCATTTGCCCAAAGTATTCGCAATCTCCTTCAATCCATCAGCAAGCGCCGTCGCACTGGTAACTTGTCTTTATCTGAACTTATGACTCTGATATTCTATTCCACCAAGTGCGCTATCGTCATTTCAAGTTGTTCTACGAAGGCTATGTGCGTCGCTTTCCGTGTGGTGCATTTCCTGGTTTGCTCTATTCACGTTGCGTTCAATTCATAAGACTTAGCGTTCACCTCATTCTGCTCTTATTTCCTTATCACGAACTGGGATTAATTCTAGACAACTCGAATTTTTCAAAATAAAGTACGCTATTAACCATTGCGCTCCAAGTGTTATCTCAATTCTTTGCACCCCGCTAATTAACAACTCGCTGTTCTACAACGTGCGTAACATCCAGTTATTAACCTGAATTCATAAATAAGAGATGCTTCTGATGATTATATCTTCTACTCCTTCTATTACTTCATCTTCTACTAACAGAGGTTTTGATAATATATCAATCGACCAATTGCTGACTCATCTAACCTTTTCTCTCCGCACAGATATAGGAGTGAATCGCAGAGATGTTATAGAAGTATCTACTGACATTGTTGATGAGATAATGGAACGCGAAGGGGGGCTATTGAATTTGACGTCGGGAAATTGGTTATCTTTTTCGTCAGCCTTACTTCAGATGCAGTCAGATTTAGCAAATAAAAATGTCGAAAAATTGCTAAGTTATATAAATAAATTTCCTCCACTTTTTAGTTTGCGAGAGGAAGCTCCGTTAGCAGAAGAGATTGTGACTGCTTATCAAGCAGCATGCACTGTTATTCTTGATCAGATAATGGGAAAGAAACTACCGGATTTATCGTCAGAAGACGTATCATCTTTGTCATTAGCTTTGATTGAAACGCAGGCAAAATTGGCAGATAAAAAGGTCACCCAATTACTAAATTATGCAAATAAATTTCTCCCGTTCTCTGTCTCACAAGGAGAAGCTAAACGAACAGAAGAGAGTGTAGCCGTTTGTCGAAAAGCATTTGCTGCTATTTTTAATGAGATAGTAAAGCATAAAGAGAAATTATCGCGTTTATCGGTAAAAGATTTGCTATCTCTTTCTTCAGTTATGACTAAGGCATATATAAATGGTGTGCTAACGGAGGATCAGTTTGTAGAGATATTGCCGGATATTTTTGATAGCTCAACTGGAGAGGAGAATAAAAATCAATTTGCACTTTTATCGCCAAAAGAGATACTTATTTTTTCGGATGCTTTGATTGAATCCAAGGAAGCTTATATCGAATCATCTAATTTTCTTGCCCTTTTTAATACTGAGGCAACGACAATTACTCAAATAGTTTCACTTTTGCGAAAAATAAAAAATCAGTTTACTTTAAAGCTAGAGTATTTGAGTATATGCTCAATGATTGCTGGTATTGTTTTTAGAAATAGGATGGAATTATTGCCAAAAGAAAAGGAGTCCACTGATTTATTATTAACAGGAATTCTGCAAGATTTACGGACAACAATTTATGAAGATTTCAAAACCATCAATTCATCGCTACTAGAAACTCAGCCTATTCTCGATAAAATAAATTTATCGCTGGGAAAATTACTAAATATTCCGTCAGAGTCGCTAGAAGAAATTGAGAAAAATCATCCGGAGCAAGCAGCAGGATTAGTAGAGCTAAAAGAGCAAACTCAAAAAGCACTAAAGCCAGCCGATGCACAATTGGAAGTTTTAGCTTCTTCTCTGAAAGAAGTTGTGCAAATTTTAGTTTCTCATATAGCTAAACCCGGACAAACCGTAACGGAAAAAGAAAAACAATATCTTCGGATTCTTTTTAGAATTGCAGAAACGATTGGATTTTCTCAAGAAGTTCAAACAAAAATGGGCTGGTCTTCAAAAGATGTAATAAAGAAAGGGTGGTTTTATGTACGACCTGGCGACACCAATACCGCTAAGGCAGATATGACTAAAGCTACTCTCACGGCATAGGATAGCAAAACGCATTTTGCATTTAATCAACCTGCCTGCAGCTGCTCGGGATAAAGATAGGGTTTTATAAATTGTCAAAAAATAACTTACTTCTCCCGAATCGGCTCATATTTTGAGCCGATTATGGTAGATTGCGGCTCATGAACATGAAATCCACCTGGATCTGGCGTCGGGCTGAATGGCCTGATCTCGCCTACGACGCGCAGATGACCGCACCTGACTTGGCACAGGCCTACCGGATGCACGGTGTGGTCGAAGGCAAGGCTACGGCCATCGGCCTTGGAAGTACCAGTCAAATCGCACTAGATACGCTATCAGATGAGGTGCTGGCCACCGCCGCCATAGAAGGAGAGCGTTTGTCGCTCGATGTAGTCCGGTCATCTGTGATGCGGAGACTCGGACTCTCAACGTCAGGACCCTCCAACCGCCATGTTGATGGCCTTGTTGAGGTTATTAGTGATGCCACGACAGAGTTTGACATGCCTCTCGATGAAGACCGCTTGTGCCGGTGGCAATCGGCCTTGTTTCCTGGTGGCACATCCGGCATTCACCGCATTGTCGTCGGCCGATATCGCGATCATGACGACCCGATGCAGATCGTGAGCGGTCCGTCCGACCGTGAAGTGGTGCATTACGAAGCGCCGCCATCCAAGGATGTGCCAGCGCAAATGCAGCGCTTCCTCACGTGGTTTGCGCAGACATCGCCTTCGCAGGCCTGCTCGGTGCCGGCGGACAGCAAGAAGATAGATGGCTTCGCCCGTGCTGCCATCGCGCACCTGTGGTTCGAGAGCATCCACCCATTTGAGGACGGTAACGGCCGCATTGGGAGAGCCATCGCTGACATAGCCATAGCGCAATATTTTCGACAACCAGTGCGCCTCTATAGCCCAGGGCCACCTCATTATAAAACCGTAGATTAGCTTATGATTCAAGTTTTATGG
>JASSUF010000174.1:0-4443 GCA_031963365.1 Mycoavidus cysteinexigens | reverse complement strand
ATCTCCAGGATGTGCAATTTTGCGTCGAATCATAGACATTCACGCCCCACAGATCCGCCTTCACGTGCCCATTGCATTTGCTCATTTAATACTTCCATCTGTTCTGACGTAACCCCTGTTAGCAACTCGTTTAATGAGTAACGTTTACGCATATGTTTAGCAGCTGGTCTGGCAGTAAAGGCACCTTCAACAACATCAAGCTCTAATTTAGCGCCAGCTTCAATATTAAGGGTTTTTAGCACAGTAGCAGGAATCGTCATCACGGCTGCACCACCTTGTTTACGAATATTTACGGTAATCATAGTAATACTCCAGATTTGTTCAAATATGAGACAAATGTAGCACATGCCTCATATTTATGCAACATCCTGCTTTGATCCGTCCCTAAAAAATTGGACATTGGATCTGACTTTTGGGGGGTAAGGTCAAGATCACGTACACACCACTGCGCTCTTTAATCTAAGCATTTGTAATATACAGGCAGGTCTTAAAAAGCCCGTGGTTTGCATGTTGGGGTTCCTTCGTCACCCCAACCTACCGTGCTAGGACTTCGATAAAGCCTCTTTCAGATCTGAAAGCGTTATGATAAGCATCATTGGATCAAGCACAGAGGAGGCAAACCCGACCTTTTCATAAAAGGTCTTGGCTTCGATAGAAAGGGCTTGAACAACCACCCCCCGGATACCAATAGTATCGGCAGCTTGAATAATCCGAAAACCGGCATCCCGAACTAAAGCCCGCCCCAATCCTTTACCTTGAAAAGATTGGTCAACTGCAAGCCTCCCCAGCATAACCACAGGGATAGGATTAGGCATATTGCAGCGGAAATGACCTGGCACTCCATTAGCAGCAATGACGCTAGACGACAATGCATAATATCCGACAACGCATGTGCTATCTCTGCAAGCAAAAAAGGTCCGCGATGCGCCTGTCACTTGGTTTTTCATAGCACGGCGTTTAAGCCAGGTATCGAGGCTTTCTACGCCAGACGAAAATGGCTCGACATCATGCTGAGCAGTAAGCAACTTCGGTGAAAAAACCATCACATCTAGTCCCATGGAGCCGGAGTTTGCATTGTCTTGCGCAGATGTTCATTGGGGTTAGGTGCCATATCTAATCTAGCAAGAAATTCAGCGTAGACTTGTGGGCTTACTGCAAGAACACCTCCATCCAGCAGCGTTTCTTCTGCTGCCAGCCGCGCGGCATCTAGGATGAAATCAGTTCGATTTTTACCCCGCATTTTAGCGGCATGGTCAATGAGGTTCCGTTCTTCAGGTTTGATACGGATATTGAGCATTTCACGCCGGCTAGCGCCTATATTCAAATTTGGCATGGTTATTCTCCTTAAGATATTTTAATTATACTTAAGTGTAACGACAATGTCATTACACTTAAGTCATACCAAAAGACAACATCATTAACTCATTTTTTATTGTGTGAGCAGCGCAGCACTCTTATGGCTTACCCAATCTTTCACACTACTTAACGCCCCCTCCAATTTATCAACCTGCGTACCTCCCCCTTGCGCACGATCGCGCCGGCCTCCGCCCTTTCCTCCTAGTTGTGCAGCTAAAAAGCTTATTAGCTCCCCTGCTGAAAAACGGGTGCTGGCTGCAGAGGTAGCGCCTGCGAGTAGGGTAATGGTGTTGGGTGCAGGTACGCTTGCGAGTACGATTACTGCATGGTGCAGTTTATCTTTTAGGTGGTCGAGTAATGCTTGCAAGGTAGCTGGGTCGGCATCCACTACATTCGCTACAAGCAGGCGTCATGGCGTATTTGCAGAATCGAGGTCTGTCACTATTTCTATAGCTTGTGCGGCTAGCGCATCGCCTTGCAGCAAAGCCCATTTTGTTTTGAGTTGGCTGATTTGATTTTCTAGTGCTTTGTGTTGAGCTTGTAATTGAACCAGGCGCTCTGCCACTGCATCAGGCTGCACTTTAAGGGCTGATGCGATAGCGGAAAGTGTGGCTTCTTCTTGACACACTCGCTCTTGTGCCAGCTCGCCTGCTACCGCTTCGATACGGCGCACCCCTGCGGCTACACCACTTTGATTGGTGATTTTAAATAGACCGATATCCCCTGTGCGTTGCACATGGGTTCCACCGCATAGTTCTCTGGAGCGGCCAATATCGAGCACGCGCACCCCATCACTGCCCACTGCATCATAGCGTTCGCCAAATAGCGCGATAGCGCCTTCTTTGAGCGCCATGTCTTGTGACATAACCCTGGTCTGTATAGGGGTATTTTTTAAGATTTCGCTATTAACCAAAGCTTCTACTTGCTGCGTCTCGGCCTCGGTTAAAGGAGCGGTGTGCGTAAAGTCAAAGCGCAATTTGTGTGGATCTACCAGAGAGCCTTTTTGTTGTACATGGGTTCCCAATATCTCCCGCAGCGCAAAGTGCAGTAGATGGGTTGCAGAATGATGACGTGCGGTTGCTAAGCGCTTTTTTTCTTCTACATGGGCATGTATAGGCATACCCACAGTAAGTACGCCTTTTTCTACTACGCCTTCATGCGCAGTGGCCTGTGGAGTAATAGAGTGGGTTTGCTTGACTACAAAACTACTCTCGTTTGCCTGCAAGCGCCCTACATCGCCTACCTGTCCGCCTGACTCAGCATAAAATGGGGTGTGATCTAAGATAACGCTTCCAACCTGCCCACATTCCAAACGCTCAACTTGCTCCCCCAGCGCATATAAAGCCACTATGCGCGCATCGCTATATTCGAGCATGGTATAGCCCTCAAAAATAGTGGGGATACCGTCATACCCTTGGGCTGCGCCCTGGACCGAAGACACTGAAAAATGGCTGGCTGCGCGTGCTTTTTCGCGCTGGGCGGCCATTGCGCGGGCAAAACCTTCCTCATCGACTGCGACTTTTTGTTCACGGCAAATATCAGCGGTCAAATCTAGAGGAAAGCCATACGTATCATGCAGCTTAAAAGCGACCTCCCCGGATAAGACAGGGGCGGTACTGGGTAATGCTTCTAGAGCAGAATTCAATAAAGTTATACCTTGGCTTAGGGTACTAAAAAAGCGCTCTTCTTCTTGATGCAGTACGCTTTTTACGCGTGCCTGTGCAGTAACTAATTCAGGATAGGCCGATCCCATTTGATCTACTAATGCATCTACTAAAAAAGAGAGAAATGGAGTGGTTTGACCCAATTTATAGCCATGGCGCACAGCGCGACGCAGAATTCGACGTAGCACATAACCACGCCCTTCGTTGCTGGGCACGATCCCATCGGTTATTAAAAATGAGCAGGCGCGCAGATGATCTGCAATAACTTGTAGAGAATTAAGCGTGGGTCCTGCAGGGTTTTTAGGCAAACCGAGCTGGCGGGTTGCGGCTTCTATTAAGTATTTAAAGAGATCGATTTCATAATTACTATGCACACCTTGCAAGACTGCGGCAATGCGCTCCAAACCCATGCCGGTATCTACACTGGGTCGTGGTAATGCAGAGAGTTGCCCTTTTTCATCGCGGCTAAACTGCATAAACACAACATTCCAGATCTCGATAAAACGATCTCCATCGGCCTCTTCGGATCCAGGCGGCCCCCCTGCTACGTCTGGGCCATGGTCATAAAAAATTTCGGTGCAGGGGCCACAGGGACCCACATTAGCCATTTGCCAGAAATTATCGCTGACATAACGCTCACCTCCTTTATCGCCGATACGCACAATGCGCTCTTTGGATACACCGATGTCAGAGGCCCATAGATCATAGGCTTCATCATCTTCTTGATAGACCGTCACCCAAAGGCGCTCGGTAGGCAGAGCGAGTTCTTTGGTTAAAAATTCCCAGGCGTAGCGAATCGCATCGCGCTTGAAATAATCTCCAAACGAAAAATTACCCAGCATTTCAAAAAAGGTGTGATGCCGTGCGGTGTAGCCTACATTTTCCAGATCATTATGTTTCCCTCCTGCCCGCACACAACGCTGCGCAGTAGTCGCGCGCCGCGAATCAGCCAAAGGCCCTTTAAGAGGAGCCCCCAGGAAAATATCTTTAAAAGGCACCATGCCTGCATTGGTAAACAGCAGCGTGGGATCATCCGCAGGCACTAGGCTAGAAGAAGGCAAAACGAGGTGCTGGTGACGTGCAAAAAAGCCTAAAAATTTCTGGCGGATATCCGTAACATTCATGAGAGGGGGCGGCTAAAAGAAAAAAGCGAAAAGAAGGAAAAAGGAAAAAGGAAAAGCGCTATTTTCAATGGTTTGCGCCAATTTTTAAAGCCCTGTACAGAAATAGAACGTCGCCCACCATCACCTACTACTTTAAATGGCGGGTAGGTTGGTGGTGACGAAGGAACCCCAACATGCATACCACGCACCTTTAATTATTGCTTTTGGCCTGCATATACAGGTTTTAAAAGGACAGCGGCCATCATGTTGGGGTTCCTTCGTCACCGCCAACCTACCATTCTTTGCTTTTCTTGTGGTTG
>JASSUF010000173.1:0-4505 GCA_031963365.1 Mycoavidus cysteinexigens | reverse complement strand
CTCCCATCCACAGCGATTCTGGCGTCCACACCGCAGAATCCAAGGATGCTGCGCATGCGTAAACAATTCTTTCTTTGCGCATTCTGGGCAACGTCCTTGTTGCAGCCAGGTCCCTTTGTCCTGAAAGCCATAATCTGCAATTAAACGCGCATGGAGGGTTTGATGTAGCGAGGAGTCCATCACACGCAGGTTCATTTATGCGGCCCCTGTTTCAGACGGAGTATCGTGTACACATTTCGTCAGACTGACTTTGCTGGGTATGGGTAGACTCACGAGGGCAGACGATTCTAAGAGTTTCATAATGTCTGCAATACTCAATACCCATCGCGCCCCTATATAAGCATTCCGAATAAACAGCGCATCTTCCGTGGTGTATTCCAGATTAATATAGGCTTGTGTTTTTAATGCTTCTCTATGCGCCAAAGCCTGCACGGCTATATTTTGTGCATATTCTTTTGCATGAAAACCGTATTCCCGCATGTGTCCATAGAGATATACCATGCAAGCGTCTACTAACTTTTCCTTACTCCAATTCTGGCCTGCGTTTCTCTGCATAAAAGAAACGGCTTGCCACTTAAAGCTACTGAATATCATGTGGATCTCCTTTAGAAAGCGCATATGCAGGCGGTAAAAAGCACCTTTTTCCCCAAAAAAAGTCAAAACATCCCTGTGCTCCGAATGGAGCATTTTTTTGAATGAAGAGGGAAAAGAAAAACGAAGAGAAAAATACAGAACTAATCAGAAATGCCTTCAGCTACAACAGACTCATAGCTGTGCACGCGATTTACTATTTGATGCGCTAGTGCTGGGGCCGATAAAAGCACACTAAAGGCTTCGAATATCGCGTCTTCAGCCATCTGTTCGGAGACTTGCCCGCCTTCGATCAAATACGTCACACACCGTTTCATCAAAAGCTGCATATCCCGTGTCAAGTGCGCTGCTTGATGCTCTGTTAAAAACATCAATGCTGATATAGAAAGAGTGGTTTTTGTTTCCATCATTGCCTCATAGTGTTAGAAATGGGTGTTTTTCACAAAAAAAATGTACAGCCTCTCCCGCACGCCCCGTAGGCATGTTTTTATCGGATGGTGCGAAGGAGAAAAAAATATTAAGATAAAGCTTACTTATGTGTAAGCTCATCCGTGATTAAGCCGCGTTGTGCTAACTGCTCCGCATAGGCATGCATGCGAGCATGGGAACGTTTTGAAAGCGGAAGCACTACTTTTGGATTGGGTATCGCAGAAGGAGAAATCGTGCTAACCGTTTCCAAATAGGCAATATAGGTATGGCCGCATTCAGGATTGCTACAGGTGTAACGTATTTCTCGCAATGTAAATTCATCTAACCATCTGCTGGCACAGTGCCTGGCTGGCGATTTGCAATGGGCGCAGAAACTTGCAGGGGACATAGGTATTCACCTGATATATGTCAGCATGGAGTAGATTCCTAGCTGATTGCTTATAAAATGTGTACGGTTTAGAGCAATAAAATTAAACATTACACCAATTCTTACACATCCCTATTAAGGACGCTATGTATGCCAAGAAAAATAAGCTCATCACCGGATGAGCAACTGGATATGCGGCAGGAAGTGGGCAGTAGATTAGAGGCAGAGCGTGCACGGCTGGGAATCACGCAGGATCATATGGCGATGCATGCAGGCGTAACCCGCCGCACCTATGCGTATTACGCGGCAGGTTTACGAGATATTGATGGGATGATGCTCAACAATTTATCGTTGGCAGGAGTAGATATCGTATTTGTATTGACAGGGAAAAAGCAGCCAGACACGCTATCTCCTCAGGAAGTTAAAATGATTGAAGATGCGCGTCGTATGCACCCAAGTATGTTGGCGATGTTTCAGACTATTATGCACGCTGTCTCTATTTCTCCTCATACAGGCGAAGAAACGGGATCTTCCAGCAACTATATCCACGGTGACAACGCTACGGTCGGTCAACATTTCCAGGGAAGTCATCAAAACTTTGCACCGTTGACGATGCATGTCGGGCAAAGGCCTTCTAGCGGCTCTGCCGCTGGGGGGGAAAAGAAAGAACGGAAAAGTAAGAACACAAAGCTCGATAAGAAAGAAAAGTAGTCCCGACAGCTGCATCATCGGCCAACATTTCGCGGGTGCGATGACGATCGTGCATCATCATTACATGACATTGAATGTGTATATAGGCGACCATGCATAGTATTTTTTGTCAGCATGCTGTTTATGGTTCTTCCAGGAGAGGACGCAAAGAAATATTTTTTGCTCCAAAACCTGGCGAAGTACGTTGTCGAAACTTCCTGCGATGGCGCGCGGTTACAGGATCTTCTTGCACGTCTAAATCCAGGCTCGTCGTAAACCCACCACTTTCCAGCGTATGGGTTGCCCTGGCAATACACCAAGTGGTGTCCTCTATCTCGGGTTTAAATCCGCTCAGCGTAATCCGCTTTTCTGGGAAAAATTCTGGCCGTGCTGCTGCTAAGGTGAGGTTCAGCGTCGCTTGGCTGCGCTGAATACGCTGCCATTCTGCTTGTGCAGCGGCACGGGCTTCTGCTTCGCTAGTGTAATGCTCCGGAAGTACCTTCAACCCTTGCCCATTTTCTTTTCCGATTACTACTGATGCACGGATGCTGGGGGAGGCTTGAGAGGATTTATACCAATAGGCCCGTACCCCTGCATAACGCTCCCGTTCAGCAATGTGATAGCGATAGCTGGTAGTTGCTTCACGGGTCAGATGTATTTCAGCAAAAGGCTCGCCTTGCACAGTACTTGCGGCTCCTATGGGCATAAAGAGGAGGTGTCCATTTTTTACACTCATCAATGCACCATAGCGATTCGCTAAGCGAGTTAAAAAATGCAGGTCGCTCTCGTGCGTCTGATCGATATGTGCAATCTGAGTAGCGCCCAGCGTGGTATCGATTTTAGGAAGCAAGTTTTGTTGCTGCGCAATAGTTTTAACAATATCGGCTAGCGTGACCTTATGCCAACTGCGCTCGATGCGCTCTCTACCCACCCCGCTTAAAGTGGCACTCCGTGCTCTAATAGTCAGTATGTCTGGGGGGCCGCTATATTCAATCTCATCGACAATAAAATGACCTTTATGTATCAAGCCGCTATGCGCCCATCCTAACCACACGTGTAGGGTAGCTCCGCGCTCGGGAATGGCTAGTTCTCCATGTGCATCGGTGAGTACGATATCCAGTTGGTCTGATTCTTCAATGCGGCATTCCGTTAAGGTGAGCCGAACCAACCTCGTGGCTAGATGAGCGGTGATGTCCTCTTCTTTTACAACGATCCGATACTGGGGGCATAGCACTTGCATCGTTTATCCTTGGATACCTGCCGCATCTCGCTTCAGTTCTAGTGTGAAGTCGATTTTTTGCGCCGTACCGTTGACATAAAACAGCGTGGCATTTTCGGTCAGACGTGTAATAACAAAGTTGCCTAAAAATTGCCCCGTTCCACTTACCAGGCTATGTGCTTGCCCGGTGTGGGCCATATTTCTAAGCATCTCTATAGCAAGCGGCGATCCTTTGAAAGCAGGAAGCAATGCCCCAGTGAGCGTCCATACTTCTTCGCCCACTCCGATAAATTGATTAACTGGGCGCGTACCAACATTAGGCAAACTTTCATGCCGCCATGCGGTTTGATGTTGCGTGTCTTGGTAGGCCAGCGTAGGTAAGCTAAACACAAAAGCACCGAGTGCCATCATCATAGGCGTGCTCCCCAACTTTCAGTAAAGGCTGAGCGCAGACGTGCTTGTTTGGCGCGGTCGCGTTGCTCTAACTCAGTATGAATGGCGCGCGAGAGGCTGGCTGCATCCATGCCGGGCGCCGCTTGAATATGCATATGAATCGTATCGCCCCCCATAGAAAGTGCAGGTGTAGTACGTGCAGCACGCACAGGAATAGCATTGGCTTCAAAGCGCGCAGGGGTAACTGCAACGGTTTCTTTAAAACGTTCTAATCCAGGATGATTGGGCCAGCGAGGTAGATGGGATTGGATCGCCTTGAATATACGCGGTAGCAGACCAAATACAGTAGAAAATCCCTCTAACAGCCCCTGCATCCATTGCACGCCAATTTCCACGAAGTGCGCGCGCATCGTGGCACATCCTGCTTTGATACGCTCCCATAGAGCAACAAATTTTGGTCCGAGCGTGGACCAGTTTTTCCAAATCAAGAAAGCGCCGCCAGCTAATACCGCTATCGCGATGCCGAGTGGGTTGGCGATTAAAAGACGGCCTAACCATAGCAATGCTTGACTGATACCCGTCACTACGCTGAGGAGTTTGGCGCCTTGTAGTCCTGCTGCCATAAAAGCAAAGCGCATTATGGCTATAGGCCCTAGAATAGCCGAGATGCCAATAGCGGCTACCCCTAACCCGGCTATTCCCGTTGCCAGCACAGATACCGCAACCATAATACCTTTGACGGCTTCGGTATGCGACCTGACCCACTCTGTCACTTTTTCGGTGAGTAGGATCGTGAACTGGAGTCCTCGGTTATAC
>JASSUF010000172.1:0-4544 GCA_031963365.1 Mycoavidus cysteinexigens | reverse complement strand
CGCTCCTGCTCCCCCAAATATGAACCCTTTGGGACAATTGAGGACACGCCCTAGGGTGCTATAAGGTGGCCAAGATGCTTTTTATTTTGGCCTTTTATTTGACCTTGGTTGACTGCTTGCATGCAGCAACTCTGTATGGATTCTTTTTTCTCAGATGGCGCTTTTTCCTTCTTCTCTCTACACACGTGGCAGCAAGCTGCCAGACTTGCTAGCGCAGCGCATTCTGATACTCGATGGAGCGATGGGCACGATGATTCAGTGTGAGCGCTTAAGTGAGGCAGACTATCGCGGAACCCATTTTGCCGATGCAACCCAAGATCTAAAAGGGAATAACGAGCTGCTTTCGCTTACGCGTCCCGATTTAATTAGCCGTATTCATGCTGATTATCTTGCTGCTGGGGCCGATCTTATTGAAACCAATACATTTGGTGCGACCGGGGTGGCGCAAGCCGATTACGGTTTAGAAAAATGGGTGCGAGAAATGAATCTCGCCTCTGCCAAGCTCGCACGCGCAGCATGTGACGCGTATAGCACCCCTGAGCGTCCACGTTTTGCCGCTGGTGCGCTAGGGCCTACGCCTAAAACGGCTAGCCTATCTCCTGATGTAAGCGATCCTGGAGCACGCAATGTGAATTTTGATAGCTTGCGGGAAACTTATTACGAACAAGCGCAAGCGCTGCTGGAAGGCGGGGTAGATGTTTTTTTAGTTGAAACTATTTTCGACACACTCAACGCCAAAGCCGCGCTATTTGCGTTGGATGAGTTATTCGAACACACGGGCGAAAATATACCTATTTTGATTTCAGGTACCGTCACCGATGCATCAGGCCGTATTTTGTCAGGTCAAACGGTGGAGGCTTTTTGGAATTCCCTGCGCCATGCCCGGCCGCTGGTATTTGGTTTGAACTGTGCACTCGGTGCAGCCCTTATGCGCCCTTATATTGTTGAGCTAGCACAGTGCTGTGATTGCTATATCTCTTGTTATCCAAACGCGGGGTTGCCCAATCCAATGAGTGATACGGGCTTTGATGAAACCCCGGACGTTACTTCCAGCTTGCTCGCAGAGTTTGCTCGTTCTGGTTTGCTTAATATGGCAGGAGGATGCTGCGGCACCACCCCTGCGCATATCGCTGCAATTGCCCAGGCTCTGCAAGGGTTATCGCCACGTGCGTTGCCGCAATATGAAACCCCTACGCAGGTTTTAGCACGGTAGGTTGGGGTGACGAAGGAACCCCAACACCTGACCACTGCCTTCTTGACGACCTGCTTGCAAATGGCAAAAAGCAAAATTAAAAGTCGGTGGTATGCATGTTGGGGTTCGCGCCTCAACCAACCTACGCCACGATGAAGAGCAGTGCGTTTAAATTATACGTTTTGATATTTTTACACTAATTGATGGTCTTTGGGTCAAGCATGCAATGCATGACCCAAGAGGACGGCTACGTCTACGCATCTTTTTAAATTCTTCAGAACTGATAGCACGTGTATCGGGATCAGCAGCGATACCTGTATTAATCGCTCTTTCTTCTTCGCTAGTTGGCAGAATATATTTTCGATTCATAATCTTTACCTTTTGTCTGTTGGCTTAACCTACGTTGCGCTTTAATAATGATGCGGGACCGGTCTTAGGAGCCGAAGAATTTTAAGGCTACTAGTACGCTTGTTTGTGCAATGAGTAGGCTGATAGTCCATTTGAGTAAGTCATATTTCATTAGAACCAATGCTTTTTCAAGATCACTTTTGGTTGCGATAAGGTCTTTTTTACTGGCTAATTCACCTAGATTGGCTTCCAATACTTCAGCTAGTGCTTCTGCTTTCGCCTCGGCGTGCTTTTCGGGTACGCCCGCTTTTTTGAGGCGTTTTGCAAATTTTAGTGTGTCAAAGGTGGCTGCGGCAGACATACATAGAGCCTTTTTTCAGAAGAGGTATTAATCGAATGTAATGAGGATTGTACGCCTGCCTATTTTTGAACAACACCTAGCCAGATGACCAATAAGTGCAAATGTATTACGCGCTCTTAAATCCAAGTAATTATTAATTTACCTATCTTTTTTGTTTCCCCGTGAATCCACACTCTCCTTCTACCCTCTTACGTCTATCCGGCCTAGAGCCTTTTAATATTGGCCCACAAAGCCTGTTCGTCAATATTGGTGAGCGCACGAATGTCACTGGCTCCAAAGCATTTGCTCGCATGATTTTGAATGACCAGTTTGACGCTGCGCTCGAAGTGGCTCGTCAACAGGTTGAAAACGGTGCGCAGATTATTGATATCAATATGGACGAGGCGATGCTCGATTCCAAAGCGGCAATGACGCGCTTTTTGAATCTGCTAGCTTCTGAGCCGGATGTGTCACGTGTTCCACTGATGCTGGATTCTTCAAAATGGAGTGTGCTTGAAGCGGGGCTGAAATGCGTGCAAGGCAAGCCGATTGTCAACTCCATTTCGCTTAAAGAAGGGGTGGCGGAATTTACCTATCAGGCTCGAAAAGTGCGTCGTTACGGTGCCGCTGTGGTGGTAATGGCATTTGATGAGCAAGGTCAGGCAGATAGTTATGAACGCAAAATCGCTATTTGTGAGCGCAGTTATCGCTTATTGGTCGATGAGATAGGTTTTCCTGCTGAAGATATTATTTTTGACCCTAATATTTTTGCGATTGCTACAGGTATCGAGGAACACAACCACTACGCGGTCGATTTTATAGAGGCCACGCGTTGGATTAAGGCGAATTTACCGGGCGCTAAAGTGAGCGGCGGGATATCGAATGTGTCATTTTCCTTTCGGGGTAATGACCCCGTGCGTGAAGCGATTCATACGGTTTTTCTGTATCACGCGATTGCAGCGGGTTTGGATATGGGCATTGTCAATGCCGGCCAGTTAGGCGTGTATGAGGCACTTGAGCTGGATTTGCGTGAGCGTGTTGAAGATGTGGTGCTAGACCGCCATCCTCAGGCGACAGAGCGCTTGCTAGAAATCGCAGCGCGCTATCAAGGTCAAGAAAGTGCTACCGCTGCGCAAGACGCTGCTGCACGGCTTGCTTGGCGTTCTCTGCCAGTAGTTGAGCGTTTGGCTTATGCCCTAGTACATGGCTTGAATGCCTTTATCGTTGAAGATACAGAGGCGGCGCGGCAGACGGTTACGCGCACTATTGAAGTGATTGAAGGTCCTTTAATGGACGGCATGAATCAAGTAGGCGATTTATTTGGCGCGGGCAAGATGTTTTTGCCGCAGGTGGTGAAGTCTGCTCGCGTGATGAAGCAAGCTGTAGCGCATTTGATTCCGTTTATTGAGGCGGAAAAAAATAAGCAAGCGCGTCAAGCAGCTGCGCTACAGGGGGCGGATGCATTGCCCGATGCTACCGATAAAGCGCGCAATAAAGGTAAAGGCACCATGGTGATCGCCACCGTGAAAGGGGATGTGCACGATATCGGCAAAAATATTGTTTCGGTGGTATTGCAATGCAATAACTTTGAAGTGATTAACTTAGGCGTGATGGTGCCGTGCGCCCAGATTTTGGCTGCAGCCAAAGAGCATGACGCAGACTTTATTGGATTGTCTGGGTTGATCACGCCCAGCTTAGAAGAGATGGCGTACGTGGCCTCTGAAATGCAGCGTGATGATTATTTTCGTAGCCGCCGCATGCCATTGCTTATTGGGGGAGCGACTACTTCCCGCGTGCACACGGCCGTTAAAATTGCTCCGAATTATGAAGGACCCGTTATTTATGTGCCGGATGCTTCGCGTACGGTGCCTGTGGCTTCTAATTTGTTATCTGAGACGCATAAAACGGCTTATCTGGCTGAGTTAGCGGAAGATTACGAGCGCATTCGTATATTGCATGCCCAGAAAAAAGCAACGCCCCTTATTTCTCTTGCCGCTGCACGCAGTTACCATTTTAGCCCTGATTGGGCGAGTGCTGTACTCGTGCCTCCCAAAGCGCCAGGTCACCATGTGTTTGAAAATTATGATTTAGCAGAATTAGTCCGTTATATCGATTGGGGCCCTTTTTTCCAAACTTGGGATCTGAGAGGGCCTTTTCCGGCAATTTTGAAAGACCCTGTTGTTGGAGAGACCGCACAGCGTGTGTATGCCGACGCGCAGCGTATGCTTGAACAGTTGGTGCGAGAACGCTGGCTGCAAGCTAATGGTGTGATGGCATTGCTTCCAGCAAATACTATTAACGACGATGATATTGAAATTTATACCGATGCTTCGCGTACGCACGTGGCGCTGACCTGGCATACCGCTCGCCAGCAAACAGAGCGGCCTGTGATTACTGCGGAGGATGGGCAGCGTATCCGTCGCCCGAATCGCGCCTTGGCTGATTTTATTGCCCCCAAAGCATCTGGTAGGCAAGATCATATTGGCCTTTTCGCTGTAACTACAGGACTCGGCGCAGAAGTGCAGGAAGCACGGTTTCAAGAGACATTTGATGATTACAGTAGCATTATGTTCAAAGCGCTAACCGATCGTTTGGTAGAGGCCTTTGCCGACTTGCAATTACCCACAATTATGAGAGTGGTTAATGCCTATTAACAAGATGGCA
>JASSUF010000171.1:0-4636 GCA_031963365.1 Mycoavidus cysteinexigens | reverse complement strand
GCCGGGTGGTGTGGCAGGGGTGCAGCCTCAGAAGGCTGCCCCCTATGCCGATTGCAGTAAAATCTAAAAAGAAAAACACCAAATCGAAAGTTTTATAAACCAATTAAAACCGAAAAAACCTCGAGATTCTATTTTTTTCCTTAAGGCCTGAGCAAGGTCTTTTTGGTCTTTATTTCGTATAACTTTTCTAAGTAATAATAAATTCTTAATAGAAAATTTAAAAATAATAGATGGTGTATTAAGTAATATATTAATCTTTTCCATGCGAGATGCTTTTTTGATGGCAAATTGCAGTAGTGTGTCATCTCCACGATATTTCTGGTTAATATTTCCCTCAACTGTATATAGCAATGCTTGAACATCTTCTACGGTTGATTGTTCGTCTGCAAGTGCAAAATGTACAGGGGTTTGATGAGAAGGATTTTTCGGGTCGGGCTTGTTTCCTTTAAGCTGCAAATCCAGAATGATATCTGAGGGAAGTTGTTTTTGAGCGGCGAGCTGTAGTGCACTTTGGCCTGCTTTATTAGGCAAATAAGGATCAGCTTTTAAGCTAAGGTACTTTTTGATGGTTTTTGATTCACAGTCTGGCGACTGAATGGCATTATACAATGGTGTATTACGCAGTAGGTCGTCTTGATGATTTATATTTACTCTATTCTTTTCTGATAAATCCTGAATAATGTCTAGTGAACTCAATTTCTCCAATACAAGTTGTAACGGGGTTTGGCTGTTGTTATTAGGTAAATAAGGATTGGCTTTTGAGTCAAGAAATTGAAGGAAATTTTTAATAGTTTCCGATACACCATTGGATGACTGGGTCGCTTTATGGAATGAAGTATTGCCCTCTTCATCTTGAACATCAGTAACTGGGTCATCAATAACCTGATCACCGATATTTGTCTCATTTTCTCTAGATAACTCAGCAGCAGCGTAGGTGGGCCATTTTTCCAGAATGAGGTTCATTGGAGTTTCGCCGTTATTATTAGCTATGCCAAGATCGGGCTTCTGATTGATCAATACCTGAATGATTTCTTTAGAGCACCCTATCTCTAATGCGAAATGTGTCAGAGTATTACCTCCGACATACTGGTAGTTTATATCTCCAATTTTTAGATTTTCTACAGATTGTTCCTCATGCATTGAAACAATCATGTTTCTGGCCTTAACCATATATAGCAATGCTTCGATATCTTCCGCTGTTGAAGTTTTATTCGCGAGCGCAAAATGTACAGGGGTTTGATGAGAAGGATTATTCGGGTCGGGCTTATCGCCTTTGAGCTGCAGCTCCAGAATGATATCTGAGTCAAGTTGTTTTTCAGCGGCGAGCTGTAGCGCACTCTTGCCTTTACCATTAGGTAAATCAGGATCAGCCCCTAAGCTAAGGAGTTTCTTGATAATTTCTAATGTACAGTTTGGCGACTCAATTGCATTATGCAATGGAGTATTACCCAATGATTTGTCTTTGCGATTGATATCTTTATTATCTTTCAGTAGCTTTCTGGCCGTGTCTAAGTCCAATTTCTCCAAGAGAAGTTGGAATGGGGTTTGTTTGTTTTTATTGGGTAAGTGGAGACTAGCTCCTGCGTTAAGCAAAAGTGATAGTGTCCGTTCTAGCTCATAGTTTGACTCTATTAAATAATAATGCAGCGCTGTATTGCCCCAATAATCCTGATGATTAATTAGCTCGGTTTCTATATAAGGCTGATCTGCATCTTTTTGAGGACCCTTCATTTTATCTATGAAAAGCTGAGTAATATTTACATTACATTGCTGTGAGATGAAATGTAATGGGGTTTGACTATAAATATTGAAAAAAAAGGGATCCGCTCCAGCGTCGAATAAATCCTCGATGATTTCCAAGGAGCAATCTTTTTGCTTCATTGTGAAATGCAGTAGAGTATCTCTTAATCCATTATATTGCCTGTTTATATTTTCAACTGTACCTAACAACGCTTTAATATCCATAGGGCCCGTGTGCTTGGGGTCCAATTTTTTTGCAATTGCAAAATGCGCAGGGCTCTGCAAAGTGTCTTTTGTGTTTGTATATACGCCGCTAGATCTACGATCCATTTCAAGCTTCGCAGCTATTTCAGGGAGCTCTTGGTATCGCCGCTCCTGGTCCGTGCGTTCCTTCTGCAATTTTTTATGGAAATCATAAATTCTAGAGGGAGAGGAAGACCTTAACTCAGGTACATCATCTTTTCCAATTTGCAACACTAGAATGATTTCTGGGGAACGGCCTAGCTCAATTGCAAGCTGTAGTGGGGTTTTACTTTCATCATTAGCTAAATGGGGATCCATTCCTGCATCGATAAACATCTGGATCACTTCCAGAGAAATTGAATTTTGCTTTATCGCAAAATGCAGCAGAGAATCGCCTGCGGAATATTTCTGCTTATGTATATTTTCAGCAATCTCGATATTTTGAGTATCTTCATCGCTCACTCCTTGAAATTTTTCTAAGCTTTCTATCGACGAAGTAAGGTCACTCGGACTTTTCTCTGCTTTAAGCAGATACAAAAACGCCTGAAGATCTTTCCAGTTTGCCCCCTGTGCAAGCATAAAATGTATAGGGGTTTGATGAGAAGGATTATTCGGGTCCGGCTGTTTCCCTTGAAGCAGCAGTGCCAGAATGATCTCTGAGCGACATTTTTGTCTAAGTGCGGTATGCAATGATGAAATAGAGTTCGCTTTATTTACTGGTGCAGGTGAAAAACCTGGCCGTTTTGATGGCGCTAGAGTAATAGATATGTTTTTGGAATAAAACGGAGCTGAAGTAGGACGCAAAGAATTCATGACGATATGAAGCCTGCTAAAAAATTTCTGTGATGAATAGACCTTTTTTGAACCCTATAGCAGGGAATTCCTTTGATGCCAGTGCACTAGTACTAGCCGGCAGGAATGACGCCGCTACGGGGAAGCGATAGAGGTTTAATATGTTTATGTAAGATAATTCTTATTAATATACCGCTCAGGTGAATCAAAAAGAAGTTTTATCATTTAATAAATAAGGGGGCAATGAAAATGGAAAACCATGTATCGATCACTACTATGCATCATAAGCGCGCGGCTGTTTTCGGAGTTTTTTGCTGGCCAAGGTTTTAGGCCTAAATTTACATAGGAGACAATGGCGCCCGTACCCGCCCTGGCCGTTTTTTAGCTGGGGGTCCCAGAATGTCCGTATATCCTGAATACGCGCGCATTTTGGGCAGCGTTTTTTGCTGCCCATTTCAATGGATACAGCATCTTCTTTGATGCTGGCTATGGAACTGCTATCTTCTTTAGTTTTGGAGGCTATATCGACTAATTCATATAGCTGATTTGATAGGAAGGTTACAGGGTCTTCTCCCAAGTTGAAGCGGTTTAGGCGCAGGAATTTATATCCGTAGGATTCAATGATCATTTGACGCTCAATGTCCTGCGGTTGGTAATATCCGTTTAAGTTGCCATTTTGGATTTTCCCCCGCTCTACAAAATGCTCAGCAAACCCATCATATTCAATAATAACGTTGATCGAACCTTGCTTGCTGCGGTAGCTCACCAGGAAATCAGCACGGTAAGCTGGATGTGCATAAAAGGGATCTAATTGTTTTAGATATTCCCCGATTGGAAAGCGCGGTATGACTTCCATGCATTTTTGATTCAGATGCCAGAATGGTGTGTTGCGTAGCCAGTCAAGCACCTTGCGCTCCATTGGGGAGGTGTGGTCGGCGCTGAGCGCTTCTGGGTGTGCATCGCACTCTACAATCTGCTTGTAGTGCATCAGAACGCGGCCGATAGCGCCTTTAAATTGATCGACAGGTTTGGAGAGAATAAATAAAAATGCCTGTTTGCCGCGGCTAAATCCAACGTTTAGGCGCTGCGCTTTGAGCGCATCCTCTGCTTTACTGGCCATCTCTTCTAGATCGACGGGAAATATATAATTGAGTACGTCATGCTTGGCCGTTGCGACCATGCTGTAAATGATTAGATCTCTTTCCTCACCTTGGCAGGTGTCGAAGGTCATAATTTTCAGTCGTAATTCCGATTCGAATCGTTCTCCATATGCGTCGCTATACAGCACGTCATTTAAAACTTTTACTTGTTCGCGCAAAGGGGTGATGACCCCAACAGTCTGTTTTTTGCCCATATCGATTAAACGGCGCAATTCCTTCAGAATATATTCTGCTTCAGTGCGATTGACGTTTTTGGCATCACTCTCGGGGACAGATTCCAGCACCTCAAAGCGGATGATGTCCTCAATAGGTTGCGTGCGGATTTTGATGGCTTGCAATTGCCCATCATAGAAATACTTTGATGAGAAACTGATTAATGCTTGGTACCCTCGGAAATGTTTCCGGAGCATGATTTGGTAATTATTAATAAGATCGAAGAATTCGAGAATGGATTTTTTAACGTTGAAATACTTTAAACGTTGGAGCTTAGCAGCGGTGTCGCTGATATTGGCTCTGAAATAGGTCTCGATGTCGCTCAGATAGCTGGTGTTGATTGCATTGCTTGCCTGTGAAGATTTTACGTTTGAAAATTGCTTAGCATCGCCAAAGACCACGACTTTTTTAGCTCGCAAGACTGCTGGTAAGGCTTGTGCAACGGATACTTGGCTGGCCTCATCGATCACTACTAAATCAAATAATCG
>JASSUF010000170.1:0-4680 GCA_031963365.1 Mycoavidus cysteinexigens | reverse complement strand
TGGGCAGCTTCACACATTATCCAGTGTGGGGTGCGACGGCGTGTTTCAGCTAAATGTTCAATTCGAGCTCGAATATTCGGATTAAGCTTTATTGACATAGGTCTAATAGGGGTTGCAGCCATGGCGCTTCCTTGATAAGCAAATCACAGGTATTACTTTAGCATACTTCTAAATACTTGGTAGGGCAATACCATTTTAACCATCAAATCCTTGCTATCTAGACCATTAAGAAAAAGTATTTACGCGATTCGCCTCGAAGTGATAGGCGGTTCTATTGAGCTAAAAATGCCTTGGTGGATGGAACGCTAATTGGTCTGTTATACCAAGGCTTATATAAAGATGAAAAGAGCATTGACAAACACAATGTATCATTAAGCGAAGTGGAAGATGTTGAATGGGAAACTGCCGTAATCCGTGAAGACACGCGCAAGCAATACGCTGAACAGCGGTTTAAAGCAACCGGTTTTATTGATGGTCGCCTGCTGCACGTGATGGTTTACTGCCTTCGGGGCGATGCTTGCCGCATTATTAGCTTACGTAAGGCTAATGCAAGAGAGGTAAAACGCTATGTTTCTGAAAACTAAATCCGGTCGTGTTGTACAAGTGCCAACGGCGGAAGAAGATGCTCTGATTAACGCTGGTATTGCGGCTGATTCTGATGCCTGTGAACTAGATGATGAATGGTTTGCTAACGCCAAGCCCGCTAGCGAAGTGCTCGCGCCTCAAATCTACGCGGAGCTAGTAGCAAAGCGCCCACACGGACGCCCTTAAGCAGAAAAAACGAAGGTTTATACTACTATTCGTTTAGATGCCGACTTGGTGGATAGGTTCAAAGCTACTGGTAAAAATTGGCAAAGCCGCTTAAATGTTGCTTTGTGCCAATATGTAGTCGAACATCCGATTGCCCAATACATGCTTGCTTTGATAGCCCTTGACCAAGCTATAGATCATACAGTGTAAATTAACGCGCAATCTCTTTAAAAACGGGTGCAATAGGATTAAATCCTATGATTTTATGGAGATTCATGATGCGGACGACACAGCAACTTAGTATTACCCTGCCTAATGAGATGGCAGCTATTGTGAAAGCCAAAGTGGCAAGTGGCGAGTACGCTACAGAAAGCGAAGTGATCCGAGATGGTATGCGTGCCTTGATGACACGCGACCGAGCAGTAGATGATTGGCTCCGCCAAGTAGCAGTCCCCGCCTATAAGGCATTAAAGGCTGATCCAACGCGGGGCGTTCCCCTCGACGACGTGTTGGCCACTCTTGAAGAGATGCATAAAAAGGCCATAGGCAAATCGTGAGCCAATACAACGTCATATTTGACTAGATCGAATATTTTGTATTATCTTACAAAGCCATGTACATATTGTCTTTCAAAAGTGTAATCATCTCGACATGGTCCTTTTCAAGCGCAATATCCAGCGCAGTCTCATAACGATCATTTAGCCAATCCGGATTAGCACCATTTTTAATCAATAGCCTAGCTATTTCAATACGGTTTTCTGTAGCTGCAATATGTAACAAGGTCTGTCCGCTCGAATCCTGTAAATGTAAATTGTTGCTTTTTGAAATTAAAAACATAGCTATATCGTGGCAGTTTTCTAATTCAATCGCATTGTGCAACGCAGTTCTCCCCCAAAGATTTTGTAGGTCTATCTGCATATCGTGTGCGCATAGAGCTTTGACCATATCGAGGGAGCCTTCTGCAACTGCAAGGTGCATTAAGGAATATCCCTCATCATCTTGTTGGTTTAAATCCACACCCCATCTTTTGAAGAGCCCAACGATCTTAGGCTTATTATTTTCAATAATAATATCCCACGGTATGTCACTTTGGATATTTTTCACGTTTAGGTCCGTGCATATTGTGGTAAAAAATCTGAATATTTCCCTATAGTCTTCTTTTGCTGAGTTATATAAATATTCTATATTCCATACCTCATCAAATCCCTCAGCGCCCACTCTTGCCTGAAATGGCGCTTGGTCGATATGCATGCTTTTGTTCTTTACTGCCTCACATATAGAGTTTTCTTTATCTCGTTCGCAGGCATTAGCAATTGATTTGGCGTTCTGCCCGGCAACTAGAAAGGCGTTAAATGGAGAAAATGTTGGAGTATTTCTAGATATCTGGTTCATGCCTGCTACTCTAAAAAAGCTATGATGCTGAGAGACGCATACAAGCAAAATCTGGCATGCGAGCAGATTTAATTCCACTGCGTCGTAAAAGTGGGTGCGACGGAGGCTTACATCTCATCCGTCTTGGCAATGGTAGATAGCATTTTGCTCTCATGAGTTCAATGCCACTCTTATGAACAGAAAATCGAAAAAATAATATATTTTAAATGGCTATATATAGAGTTATTTTTTCAAAAAACCGAACATTAATGCATATATATAAGTTAATAGTTTAAACATACACGATGGGATTTCTTTTATGCGCTTTATAATATTTTTTACGCTGTCTATTACAAAAGTTAAACCTTTAAAATACTCATTTTTCTGATTATTAGCCACTGAGTCCTTATTATTTAAGTGGATTTCTTCATACAGAGATTCTGTGCTCTGACTTTGCGATAGAGATGGTCGTATTATTTCAGTCAAACCCCCTCCACCCACAAAGGGGTGTTCCTCTAAACCATGCACTGACCTTATTGGACGGTATACAGGTGAATCTGACATAGTCCGATTGAGTTGAGTTCGAGCTATAGTATGTCGCTTATTAATAAGTTCCATACTTGAGTCTACTGAGCCTCTTCTTTCTAAAATCGGTGCATTAGAGCTACTATGATTATTAAATGGTTGTGCGTAAATATGTAAATTATTCGCTTGACATGAAATAAGACTTTCATTATTTATATTATTGCAATTCATTTGGAAAACTCCTCTTTATAGATCAAAAAGAAAACCTTATTCTCTAATCTAGCAGTCTTGTTTTTGCATGGGTAAAACAACTTATTTTTACATTAAAAGATGTGATTTTTTTAATGCAGTCAGTGTTCTTATAAAAAACAGGGACCATTCTTATAAAGAAAATTATTGACTATTTTTAATAGATATCTTTAAATAAGATAAGAGAGAGATTTTCTATAGGCTAATAATGGTTGCCACATGGCCGTAGACTAGAGAGAAAATATGGCGCAATGTACGCAGGAGCTGGCTGGGGTCAACTGAGGGTGTCCAATGAGTTGAAGAAGCAAGGCAGGCGATGGCTAAGCAATTTCTATAACTTGGCAATGACTACATACTGAAATGTGATAGCACAAAAAGAAAGGAGAGCAAATTGATATCTGAGCAGATGAAATATCTTGATGAATTGGTAGAAGAAGTTGCCAACGGCAATTTAGAGCGATACACCCCTTTAAGTACGGGGCAGCGTTTATATATTGCACTAGCAGCAAACCGCGCAGATTTGTTAAAACAGGACGGATTCACAATTGTCCAGGCTTTGGATAGGCTTGGTGAAGATTGGACGACCTATCTTTTCAACCGTTGGAAATATTCTGTTTTGCTGACCTAACCATAGTAAAAATAGGCACTCCTTCCCTAGTTTCATCCAAGGATATGGAGGAGTGTCTATTTTAATATTTAAAAGAAAAATAAGATGGTAGCTGTATTTCCTACTTCTCCTGGGATAGCTTAACCTTTCTCCAGGCAATAAGGATAGACATAGGTCTTATGCCTACCCCCTTTTTATATTTCGGAGAATCCATGAAAATCTTGCTTACTATTGCTACTACTATCGCCCTTTTAGGAACCGCTCATGCCGCTGGCACCCTAAAGGGAGGGTCTTGTTACTCAGTATCTACTTTACCTAATGCTTATGGCGCTACTTTCAGTTGCGATCATCTGGGACAAGTAAAAAGTATTAGAGAAATCTATGATAAAGGCTTTCGCGTAGTTAATAGCGTGGTTGTATCGACAAGCGAAGGCAAAGGATATTATTTGATCATTGAAGAAAGAAAATAATCATATGCTACCTAAAGAAGCTACTGCTTTTGATTGTGGCGCTGTTATATATAACAGCGCCACTATGCGATGAGACTCCGATAACTTTCAAATCACGCTGATTGGTTATCTATTTTTTAGTCTGTTTATATGGATTCCATACGGCTAGGCAGTAGTCTTTGCATCAGAGCGAGAGGCAAATTATCAGAAACGGCATCAGAGACAATAAGATAATATTTGTCCCAAAAAACTTCATCCTTGATTCCGCTATCCCTGGGGAACCACTTCTCTATTCCCTGGCGAGAGTTGCATTGCAACTCAAAACCCTAGTATAGGCATTGCATACAGCAAATAAAATCCACGTTTTTCACTACTTTTTAATCTTTGTATTAATCGGCACGTTTGTGCTAGTTTCGCGCATCATATCGGGGGTGAGTCGCTCGCCATCAGCGGTGCCCTGTCCTCCTTTTACTCTATCCCAGAGCTTTGCGCCAGTATCTTTAATATCTCGAATTTCATTTTCTTCTATTACCCCTGTAGGATTGGCACGGCCTGCTCCTATTGCCTTATCTGGGCTGGCCCAGGCATGCACATTATCATCGAGTAATTTAGCGCGAGCTGGTATGCTTTCACTTACTGCTGGATCGAGCTGCTTAAGGATCTCTGCCTTTGTATTATCGATACTCTCGAATGCACTTGTACTGATGTTAAGTGGTGTAGCTTGCTTGA
>JASSUF010000169.1:0-4771 GCA_031963365.1 Mycoavidus cysteinexigens | reverse complement strand
CTTCTCGCCAGCGGTGAGTCCTGTGGCGCAGAAGGCAATGCGGACACAAACACGAAGCTAGAAGTTGTATAGGCGAACTGGAGCAAGCCTTGCGGATATTGCACGTGTGAACAACCCTGTTTTACGGGGTTGGCTTAACTACTACGGACGATATCACCGCTCGGCAATGTATCCGGTACTAGTCCACTTCAATACAACCCTGGTTAAGTGGGCGATGCGCAAGTACAAAAAGCTAAAAGGGCATAAAACAAGGGCGGCACACTTTATCGAGGCGATTGCCAAGAAAGCACCGCGCTTGTTCTGTCACTGGGAAATGGGCGTACTAGGGATGTGTGCATAAGGGAAGCGGTGTGAGTTGAGAGGCTCACGCACCGTTTTGCGAGAGGCTGGCGGGGAAGATCCGCCGGTCGACTCACCGACGATTTGCGTGAGTGTGTAGTCCGTAGTGTAGAAGAAGAGGGTTTGTCTACGCGAGAAGTGGGAAGGCGCTGGCAAGTGAGCCTTAACTGTGTAGTCCAATGGGTAAGGCGTAAAAAGGACACAAGGAGCGTGGCCGCGAAGCAGCGCGCTGCTGGATATGCCATTAATTAATGAGAGATTGCTCTAAAAGTAGGTCGTCCCAATAGCCGCTGCAATTAGCAAACCTAATGCGATTCGATACCATGCAAAAATGCGTAGTGAATGCTGAGCGACGAAACGAATCAACGCATTGACTACCAATAATGCAGAGATGAAAGCGGCGATGAACCCAGCGGCAATGGCTCCGAAATCAGTCATATTGAGCAAGTGGTAATGACGCCAAGCGTCATATACCGTGGCTCCCAGCATGGTGGGTATGGCAAGGAAGAACGAAAATTCCGTCGCAGCTTGCCTGGAAACGCCTGATAGCATCCCACTTATGATGGTAGCTCCAGAGCGAGAGGTGCCAGGAATCATTGCAACGCATTGTCCTATACCTATACCGAGCGCCTGTTTTAGACTAATGTGCTCGGTTTGCAGTGTCTTGGGCGGGATATTGCGCCCCTCTACCCAAAGAATAATCAGCCCGCCTATGATCAAAGCAGCGGCTACTACAGCGGGATGAAAAAGAAAATGTTTGATGGGGCCGATAAGTAATGCACCTATGATGGCCGCGGGTAGGAAGGCAAGCAGTACCGCTAACGCAAAATGCCGGGATGAGGGATCCCCTCGCAAAACCCCGCAACTCAGATGCCAGATCTTGGCACGAAATAACCAGCAGACGGCCAAAATGGCACCGAGTTGAATGACTACTTCAAATACACGATCTCCATGAGATTCAAAATGAATCCATTTTCCTATTAGGATCAAGTGCCCAGTACTCGAAATGGGCAAAAATTCCGTCAATCCTTCGATAATGCCAAGAAAAAAAGCCTTAGCAAGGTACATCCAATCAATCATGCTTTATGTATCCCAGGAGGTTGGGGCGGGGCAGAGCCCCGGCCTAATTATCCAAAGCGTGTTTTTATTACCGCTATGGCTATATCCCCAATTGACTATTGCAGTGCTCGTTCTACTACCTCACGCACATCTTTAGACGAAGCCTGTGCTAATACCGTTTGAAGCGCCTTTTGCATCTTATTTTTGAGGGGCGCAATAAAATCGCGCCAGCGTTCTAGTGAACGGGCTAATCGTGCTGCAATTTGCGGATTGATCGCATCGAGCGCTAGCACGTACTCGGTCCAGAATGCATAGCCTTGCCCATCTAAGGCATGAAAATGGGCAGGATTACCACTGATAAAATTAAAAATAAGTGCACGTGCACGGTTAGGGTTACGCAAGCTGAAGGCCGAATGGCGTGTGAGTTCCTGTATCGCGGCTTGAACCGATTTTTTCTCGCCGGCAGTGGGGTCTTGCCGAGCTTGTAGTGCAAACCATTTGTCTATGGCTAGCGGATTGTCTTTAAAACGTTCGTAAAAATCAGCTAGCGCAGCATCTGCCTTTGTATCTCCAAGGCATAGCAGAGCCCCCAGTGCTGCGGAGCGATCAGTCATATTATCCGCTTGCTCGTATTGTGTCTGCGCTAAATCAGCTATGGCGTATTGGGGTTCTTGATGTCCTCCAAATTCCCCTCCTAGACCTGCGCCCAGCACGCTGTTTAGCGCATCTTCTTCTATAGAAAAAGGTTTTTCCCAGAAGAGCGCTTGAGCGGAGTCTTCAGTCTCTTCCCCATATAACCAGCCCCATACGCTATGTGTTTGAGGGGTACAGCAAGCTGTTAGATAGCAGAGCGCGAGGTTTTTCAGGGCACGCTGCCCGGCTTGTGTCAGCGTGGGTGTATAGGCATTTTTAACCAGATTACTTTGATAGCTGTGCATCCATTGCGGGTATAGCGCGCGTGCTAAGTATTCCTGCAAGGCTTTGCGCGCTGCGTGGACTGCAGCGGGATCGATAGCTTGGTCTTGTAAGACTAAGTGCTCAAAAATATCTGCTTCGGTTGGCAGGCTCAGCGCTTGTGCCCGAAAATCGGGGGTGAGTGAAGTATCTTCCAGTACCTGGCTAAAGGCTCGGACTAAGGTATCGCTCACTTGTATAGGCTGTTTTTGCGCCGCGCATTGCATCAATTTTATGATGGCTTGCATGGCTAAACGCTGACCTGCTTCCCATCGATTAAATGGATCGCTATCTGCCGCAAAGAGCGTGGTGAGTTCTGTCTCTGTGTAGTGGTAGTCCACTCTTATTGGCGCAGAGAAATTGCGTAATAAAGAAGGAGTGGGTTTGTGCGGAATATGGGTGAAATGAAAGGTTTGCTCGGTATCTGCTAACTCTAGGATTTGAGTAAAGGAAGGGGTTTGTGCAGAGAGTGATCCTTCGAGATAGAGCGGTAAATCTTGCCCATCAGAATCTACAAGCCCAATAGCGACGGGAATTAAAAGAGGCTGAGTGGAAGGAGCGGTAGATAAGGACTGGCGCAGGGTGATGCTATAGCGTTGCTGTGCCGCGTCGTAGTGCGTGCGAACGTGCACACAAGGTGTGCCCGATTGAGTATACCAACGCTCGAATTGCGTCAAATCGCGCCCATTAGCGTCAGCCATAGCAAGCCTGAAGTCATCGCAGGTGACGGCTTGTCCATCATGGCGCTGAAAATAAAGCTGCATACCCTTAAGAAAACCTTCGCGTCCTACTAAGGTTTGAATCATACGTATAACTTCTGCACCTTTTTCATAAATGGTGGCGGTATAGAAGTTACTGATTTCAAGGTATTGCTCTGGGCGGATTGGGTGGGCCATGGGGCCTGCATCCTCAGCAAACTGCATGCGTCTTAAACGGCATACATCTTCGATGCGTTTACTGGCTCGCGCTGCGCGTGCGCGTGGTGAATCTATAGTGGGTAGGGGGCGAGTGCGGCGTTGAGAAGAAGCATAAGCTATCTCTTGATCGGCTTCATAGGCTGCGCTATCTGCTGAGAATTCCTGATCTCGAAAAACGGTCAGCCCTTCTTTTAAGGTGAGTTGGAACCAATCCCGGCAAGTTACTCGGTTACCCGTCCAGTTATGGAAATACTCATGCCCGATAACGGATTCAATATTGCTGTAATCGCTATCTGTGGCTGTTTGTGGGTCAGCTAATACATATTGGGTATTAAAAATATTCAGCCCTTTATTTTCCATAGCCCCCATATTGAAGTCGCCAACCGCCACCACCATAAAACGATCTAGATCAAGCTCTAAGCCAAAACGCTGCTCATCCCAGTCAAGAGATCGGGTTAGTGCATCTAGCGCATACGATGTTTTCTCTACATCTTCTTGTGCTGAGTAGATTTGTAATAGTTTGTTTTGCCCAGAGCCGGTTACCCAATGGATCTCGCGCGTAGCGAGTTGGCCTGCTACGAGTGCAAATAAGTAACAGGGTTTTGCAAAAGGATCTTCCCAGGTGGCGTAGTGCCGGCCATCGTTTAGCATGCCTGAGGCGATCAGGTTGCCGTTAGAGAGTAAAACGGGATACAGCTTCTGTGGAGCACGTAGGGTAACGGTATAGCGCGCCATCACATCAGGGCGATCGATAAAGTACGTAATTCGACGAAACCCTTCTGACTCGCACTGCGTAAAAAAACGATCATTAGAGAGATATAGCCCCATAAGCTGAGTATTGCTGATGGGCGAGCAAGTATTAGACAGCGCAAGCTCAAAAGTCTCAGGCACATTAGCTAGCGTGAGGCCAGCAGCATGCCCGTCTTTATCGGTATGCAACGTGGGGTGGCAGGGCGCTCCATCGATGCGCGCTTCGATAAATTCTAGATGTTCGCCATCTAAATATAAATCGGGGCTAGGAGCCGCTATGGGGTTGCGCCGCATACGCATACGACTATGGACTACCGTGCGCTGTGGGTCGAGATCAAACACCAGCTCTACGCTATCAATTAAAAATGAAGGCGGGCAATAGTGTGTGCGGTAGGTAATTTGAGAGGGTAGGGATGTGGGCATTGGAAACGCTATATGAAAAAAAACCGATGAACCCAGAGTGTAATAAAAAATGAACCCAAATAGCGGGTACTCTGCCAAATGATCTGCATTATGCCCACTGCAAAAGGCTTCTTATTTCAGAGGATGATTTTTTTTAGAGAGCACTTGGTAGATTTTTGGGTAAGATGTTGATAGGCAGAGCGCAAAGATTAAAAGTCTATGGTATGCATGTTGGGGTTCCTTCGTCACCACCAACCTACCGAGATATCCATGTAAAAGGGTTCTATCAAACTCCACCAACCATAAGAAAAGCAAAGAATGGTAGGTTGGTGGTGAGGTACGAACCCCAA